>DATCEV010000055.1:0-101144 GCA_036509895.1 Verrucomicrobiia bacterium | reverse complement strand
CAATTTCTCCGCAGCGCCCAGGCCCGCACCTGCGCCGAACTCCTGACAGCCATCGCCGACGCACTGCAAACCGTCACCCGCCAAGATGCCCTCAACTGGTTCGCCTCATGCGGCTATAGTTTTATTTAATTTGCTCTAGCCGCGCGATAAATTCGGAAAAGTCCGTAATCAAATTTATTGCCGAGCGATTCGCGCGCGCCACTGATGTTGCCGAAACCAAATTTTTTGAAAGCGGCGGCGATTTGTTCCTGCTCCGCCGCGTTCAAAAATTGATTTAAGTCCAGACTTTCCCCGGCTTCAATCGCCGTCGCCAAATGTCCGTAAATTGTGCTGGCGGCAAAGCCGCGAGCCGCCGCGATTTTTTCAACGGATTCTCCCGCGCGAAAACGGCGCAAGGTTTCGCGCGTGGTGTCGTTTAGGCCGGTTTTGCGAACGAATTGCGGCGCGACAAAAGATTCTTCCGCGAAAATCTGGCGCGGATTCGTTGCCAGATGCAGGGCGATTTCCGTGAGAAAAACCTCGCCGAACTCGCGCAGTTTTGTTTCGCCGACGCCGCTGATGCGCGCGAATTCATTTTCCGTCACGGGATAATTCCGCGCCATTTGCCGCAGGGAAACGTCGGAGAAAATGATGTAGGCGGGCACGTCGCGCTCGTCCGCGATTTTTTTGCGCAGCTCGCGCAGACGCTCGAACAGAACTTCGTCGCAGGTGATTTCGCCGACGTGATGTGTTTTCGACTCCGGTGCGACGGCGGGTTTGGTCAATTTCACCGGCGCGCGCGATTTCAAAATTGCTACGCCGTTATTCGTCAATTCCAGCACGCTGAATTTTTCCGTGGTCTGCCGCACAAAACCAAGCCGGATCAATTCTCGCCCAATCGCGGCCCATTCGGGGCGGCTGTGTTCCTTGCCGATGCCGTAAGTTGAAAGCTGCGCGTGATTCCATTTGCGGATTTTTTCCGTGTCCGCGCCGGTGAGAACCTCGACGACGTGGTTCAAGCCCACGCCAAAATTTTGTTTCTCGCGGATGCGAAAAACGCACGACAAAAATTTCTGCGCCGCGAGCGTGCCGTCAAAAGTTTCGCGTGGGGAAAGGCAATTGTCGCACGCGCCGCAGTTGGAAGTGGCACAGGCGTCTTGCCTGTGAGTTTCAAATTGTTTATCAGAACTCACAGGCGAGACGCCTGTGCCACTAAATATTTCTCCAAAATAGGCAAGCAATTCCGCTCGCCGGCAGCTCGCGCACTCGGCGTAGTGAACCATCTGCTGCAATTGTTCGCGCGCGATTTGCTGTTCCTGCGGATTCGGCTTTTCGTCAATGAACATCGTCTGTTTCACCGCATCGCCTGCGCTGAACAACAGCACGCATTCGCCCGGCAGACCATCGCGGCCGGCGCGGCCGGTTTCCTGATAATAGCCTTCGATGTTTTTCGGCAAGTCGTAGTGGACGACGAAGCGCACGTTCGGCTTGTTGATGCCCATGCCGAACGCGATGGTCGCGCAAATCACGCGCACGTCGTCGCGCAAAAAAAGTTCCTGGTGCTCGGAGCGTTCCTTGGGCGTGAGACCGGCGTGATACGGACGCGCCTTCACGCCGTCTTCGCTCAAGCGTTGCGCCACGCTCTCGGTGGATTTGCGCGACATGCAATACACGATGCCGCTTTCTTTCGGGCGGGCGCGGAGAAAAGCCAGCAGTTGATCGTAAGGTTTGTTTTTGGCGAGAATGCGGTAGGTCAGGTTCGGGCGATTGAAACTGGCGACGTAACATTTTGGCTCGCGCAATTTCAAATGCGAAACAATGTCTTCACGCACGCGACCGGTCGCAGTCGCAGTGAGCGCCATGAAAGGGACTTCTGGAAAATGTTCGCGCAGTTGGGAAATCTGACGGTATTCGGGACGAAAGTCGTGTCCCCATTCGCTGATGCAATGCGCCTCGTCAATCGCGATGAGTTGCACGTTCCACTTTTGCAAATCGGATAAAAATCCTGAAAGCATCAGCCGCTCCGGCGCGACGTAAAGCAGCCGGAATTCGCCGTTGTGCAAACCGCGCAGGCGTTTTCTTGATTCATCGGCGTTGAGCGACGAATTTAAAAAAGTGGCCGCGATGCCGCTGGCTTGCAACGCGTCCACCTGGTCTTTCATCAATGCTATCAATGGTGAAACGACTACAGTGAGTCCGTCGCGCGCAAGTGCGGGAAGCTGGAAGCAAAGTGATTTTCCGCCACCGGTCGGCAGCAGTGCGAAAGTGTCTTTGCCCCCAAGCGAATCGCGGATGATTTCTTCTTGAAGCGGACGAAACGAAGTGAAGCCGAAGTATTGCTTCAGCAACGGGAGCAATTCTGGCGCGGCGGATTTCACGAGAGGAAAAATAAGACAGGCAGATTGTGTGTCGAGAAAATTGGAGCGCGGACGGCTCGTCCGCGAATTGAGCCAAATCCTGAACTCCAGCAAAACGCGGACGAGCCGCCCGCACTCCGTCAATGATATTCCTGGATCGTCTTGACGGCGTAGCCGGATTTTTTCAGCGCGGCGATGCCGAGCGCGGCGGCTTTGGCGCCGCTCAAAGTCGTGGCAATCGGCGTGTTCGTATAAACGGCGGTCGTGCGAATTTTAATCTCGTCCTCGCGCGGCGCGGCGCCGCTGGGCGTGTTGATGACAAACTGGATTTCCTTGTTCTTGAGCAGGTCAATCACGTTGGGACGGCCTTCGAGCAGTTTAAGAATGCGCTGAACTTTCAGCCCGGCTTTTTCCAAAACGTTTGCCGTGCCGCTCGTGGCGACAATTTCAAATCCCAGATCGGAAAATAATTTCGCGACGGACGCGACTTCATTTTTGTGCGCGTCACTGACGCTGATGAAAATTTTTCCCTTCAACGGTAAAGGCGAATTTGCCGCCATCTGCGATTTCGCGTAGGCGATTCCCAAATTGGCGTCCAAGCCCATGACTTCACCGGTGGAACGCATTTCCGGCGAAAGCAAAATATCCTGGCCGACGAATTTATTGAACGGAAAAACGGATTCTTTCACGGCCCAGTATTTCGTCCAGATTTCTTCCGTGAACTTTAATTCCTTCAAAGTTTTTCCAGCCATGACTTTTGCGGCCAGTTTTGCCAGCGGTTTGCCAATCGCTTTGGAAACGAACGGCACGGTGCGCGACGCGCGGGGATTCACTTCGAGCACAAAAACATTTTCGCCTTTGACGGCGTATTGGACATTCATCAGGCCGATGACTTTTAGCTCGCGCGCCATCGCGTGCGTGTAAGTGCGAATTGTTTCAATGACACTTTTGGACAGCGTGTGCGGCGGCAAAACCATCGCGGCGTCGCCGGAATGAACGCCGGCGAATTCGATGTGCTCCAGCATTCCGCCGATGACAATCGTGCCTTCGTTCGGATTTTTGAAATGGCCGACGTCGGTGATGCAGTCCACATCCACTTCCGTGGCGTCTTCGAGAAATTTGTCCACAAGCACGGGACGTTCGGGCGAGGCTTCGACGGCGAACTTCATGTAATGCGACAGTTCGGCGTCGGAATAAACGATCTGCATCGCGCGACCGCCAAGAACAAAACTTGGGCGCACCAAAACCGGATAAGTGAGGCGCTTTGAAATCACCAGCGCTTCTTCCGCGTTTGTGGCAAGACCGTTCGGCGGTTGCGGAATTTTTAATTTGTCGAGCATCGCCGCGAACAATTTTCTGTCCTCGGCGATTTCGATGCTCTGCGGCGAGGTGCCGATGATGTTGACGCCGTTTTTTTGCAGCGCGAGCGCTAGGTTCAGCGGTGTCTGGCCGCCGAATTGCGCAATCGCACCCCAGCATTTTTCACGTTCATAAATGTGCAATACATCTTCCAACGTGAGCGGCTCAAAAAATAATTTGTCGCTCGTGTCGTAATCCGTCGAAACGGTTTCGGGATTGGAATTGACCATGATGGTTTCAAATCCGTCTTCCTTCAGCGCGAACGCGGCGTGGACGCAACAGTAGTCAAATTCAATTCCCTGCCCGATGCGGTTCGGTCCACCGCCGAGAATCATGACTTTCTTCGCCGTGTTGCCTTTGATTTCGTCATCGCCGCGATCGTAGGTGGAATAATAATAGGGCGTGTAAGCCTCGAACTCGGCGGCGCAGGTGTCCACGAGCCGGTAGCTCGGAACGAGATTCAGTTTTTTCCGCAGCGCGCGGATTTCATCTTCGGTTTGGCCGACGAGATGGCCGATTTGCCGGTCGGAAAATCCGAGGCCTTTGGCTTTGCGTAAAATTTCAGGGTTTAATGACATTGGCGAATCAAAGTGCGCGATAGTAAGCCGAAAAAAATTTCGCGTGTCCAGCGAGGACTGTTTGCGCTTGCTGAAACGGCAAATGTGCATTACTTAAACGGCGTGAAAAAACTTGGACAACGGCTTTTCTTTCTGACGCTTTTTTTTCCGGTTTTAGCGTCCGCGCAAATTGATCCGGCCAAGCGCGATTTGATTCAATTGGGCTATAACCAATCTTTTGAAGGTCGCGCGCCGCTGGCGGCCTACGCCTATTATTATCACAACCAGCCGGATTTTTTGCGGACGAATATGACGCTGCGCCTCGCGGTCGCGCCGGTTTATTTGGATTCGGAATTGGGATTTATCGGCGCGCTCGGGCCGAACACGGATTTGGGCATCGGCGTGGCGGGCGGCAGTTTTGGCGACAGCTACAATGAAGTCCGCGACGGCACATTTTTGCCGGGCGAATCGTTTGACGGCAATGGCGGGGAAATTTCCGCGAGCATTTATCATCTGTTCGATCCCGGTCGCGAGATTCCGTTGAACTTTCTTTTGCGCGGCACGGCGCATTATTCATTTTACAGTCGTGACGACACGGAATCCGGTTTTCAATTGCCCAACGATCACGGCGATTTCAGCGTGCGCACCGGCCTGCGTTTTGGCGGCGTCGAACCGACCTTGCTGCCGCCGCTGGCAATGGAATTATCCATCTGGTATGAAGGCCATCTGCGCAGCGATCCGGGTTATTACGGCATGGATGATGATCGCGAACTAAAGGAACAATCGCATTTATTTTGGATGGAAGCGGCGCTGGCTTACACGCTCACCAACAGCGGGCAAAGTTTTTATGTGCGGATGACTGCGGGCACGAGCGCGGACGCCGACCGTTTCAGTGCGTATCGGCTCGGCGGATTTCTGCCGCTCATCGCCGAATATCCGCTCTCGCTGCCCGGATATTTTTACCAGGAAATCAGCGCGCGCCAATTTGCGTTGCTCAACGTCAATTACCTTTTGCCGCTCGACCAGGAAAAACGGTGGAACCTTGACGTGAATGTCGCCAGCGCGCTGGTGGATTATCTGCCCGGCGAATCCCAGCCCGGCAACTGGCTTAACGGTGTGGGCGGCGGTCTGCTGTTCCATTCCACGTCCGGGCGTTGGAAAGTCATGCTGGATTACGGCTACGGCATTGACGCCATCCGCTCGCACGGACGCGGCGCCAACAGTGTCGGCCTGCTCTTGCAAGTGGATCTCGGCCACAAACGCAGCGCCAGTTTCAATTCCACTGAACCTTCGCACTGGCGCGGCTTGCAACGAATTTTAGATTAACCCGTGCGCAAAAAACTTGCGCCGCACGCCGGCAATTGCTCTATTACTTGGTATGCGCATATGGTGGAATTGGCAGACACGCTACTTTGAGGTGGTAGTGCCGCAAGGCGTGCAGGTTCAAGTCCTGCTATGCGCACCATCCTTCTTCCGCAGAAATCTCATTTAACTTCAAATCATCCTTTAACGGTGCGCTCCGTTAAACGCCAACTTCGTCACGGCACGTTTCGCCTGTCCAAAATGCAGGCATGAATTCCAAAATATGGACAGCGATTTTTCATTCGCGCCATTTTTATAAGCCAGATCAGCCGTTAAATGCCCGCTGGCATGTGATTAGCTCAATTGTTTTCCGAAAAAGGAATGATTCAATGACTAGCGAAGCAATTAAACCGGATATTTTTGCCACGGGCGCCGTCAATGTGGAAGCCTGCTCCAAATCTCAAGTTGGCGCGGGCCGTTACACGCTCGTAAAAATTCTCGGACGTGGCGGCATGGGCATCGTGTGGCTCGCGCGCGATGAATTGCTCGCCACCGACGTCGCTTTGAAATTTCTGCCGCCGCAAATTCGATTTGATTCCGTCGCCCTCGACGATTTGCGCCGCGAAACTTCCCGCAGCCGAAAATTGACGCACCCAAATGTCATTCGCATCCACGATTTTTACGACGCGAAAAATGAAGAAGCGTTTGTCTCCATGGAATTTGTCGAAGGCGCAAATCTCGCGAGCGTGCGCGTGGAAAAACCGCAGCGCGTTTTGACATGGGAATTTCTCGCGCCGCTGGTCAGACAACTTTGCGACGGTTTGGAATATGCGCACGGCGAGCGCGTGATTCACCGCGATTTGAAACCGGCGAATTTGATGCTCGACACCAAAGGCCGTTTGAAACTCGCCGACTTCGGCATCGCGCGCACGCTCAATGACACGATGACGCGCGTCTCGATGAATCCCGGCACGAGCGGCACCTTGCTTTACATGAGTCCGCAGCAACTCGAAGGCAAAACGCCGCACGTTACTGACGACATTTACGCGCTCGGCGCGACGCTTTACGAATTGCTCACGAGCAAGCCGCCGTTTTTTTCCGGCGATTTTTTGCATCAAGTTCGTCACGCCACGCCGTTGCCGTTGCATCAGCGTTTGAAAGAATGGGAAATCAATAATCCAATTCCCGCGCATGTCGAAAAAATTATTTTATCCTGCCTCGAAAAAGATGAGAAAAAACGTCCGCAAAGCGCGCACGAAGTCGCCGAGCAATTGGGCTTGGCTCCCGAATTCAAAGCCGGCAAAAAATTTCATCAGAAATTTTCCCGCAAAAATTATTATGCGATGAGCGCCGCCGGCGTCGCGTCCATGATTTTTTTATGTCTGGGCTTTAACGGATTAATCCGAAAAAATGCCTCTGTTGCCCAGCCGCGCATGGCGCAAATGAGCGGGCCAAAACCGGTCGTTGATCCTTGGAACGATAATTTTGATAATCCGCCGCCGGCAAAAGATCAGATTGCCAAAGCCGCGCCGCCAATTACCGTGATGCAATCCGCGCCTGTTGAAAAAGAAAGCGCGCCGCCAGTCGGAGTTGCCCCAACGACCGAACAAATTTCCGCGCCGCCGGCAACTGCGCCCGCGCCGCCGCCGCAAATTTCCCCGGATACTTTTACCGCGTTGCAACTGGTGAAATTGGGCGATCATTACGTCAGTGACGCTTCCCGCGACCAGGTCATTGAAATTGTTTCGGACAAAAGCGTGGATGATTTGATGCCGAGAAATTGGCGCGTGCTTTATCACAATCATCAGGCCACGTTTCATGCGACGGAAGTGCAGTTTGCGGATGGAAAAATGATTCGCGTTCGGGAACCCAATCGCTTTATCCAGATATTTTCGCCAAGCGCGCACAAGACCTTTGACCTTTCCAAAGTTGATTTGGATTCCGATGACGCGCTCAAAATCGTCATGGATTTGCCCGAAGTGCGCGCGGCTTCCGTCATCGCCGTGCAAATGCGGCTGGCGCGCGGCTATGGCGGGTTGCCGGTTTGGACGATCAATTTATTCGGTGAAAGCGATTCCAAATTAACCAATGAAAAAAATCTCGGCACGATTGAATTGCTGGCCGACAGCGGAAAAATTCTCAAAAACACCGTTGCCAAAAAAGCGAATGAAAACTGACGGGGCACAACTCGCGCCGCCCATCCGTCTGGCCATTCGTTTCGGCGAACAGCGCTGGCAAAAAAGTTTTAACCAGCCGCTGATTGTCGTTGGCCGTCCAAGCAGTGATGGCAAACCGGATTTGGATTTGTCTTCGGACATCAATATCTCCCGGCGACAAGCGCGCATCTGGCGCGAAGGCAGTGAATGCTGGCTCGAAGATTTGGGCAGCAAATTCGGAACAAAAATCAACGGCGCGCGCCTCGAAGCCAACGCCAAAACAAAATTGGCCGCCGGCGATTTGATTAAAATGGGCGACACGGAAATTGCAGTGGAAGTTCCCATGGAAAATTCCGAATCGAAAAAAAATGTTTTGCCCGACGCCTTTTCGATTTCCAATTCGCTCGACGCCGCGCAAAATAATTTGACTCTGCCGCGAAAATCTCACGGCGACTATTCCCGTCCATTTCTCGATTTGGTTTTGGAATTAAACAATCAAACCGAACTCGCGCAACTTCTGCCGGCCATTCTCAACAAAACGGTTCACTTGATTCCCGGCGCCAAACGCGGCACGTTGCTTTTGGGAGGCGAAAATTCCGAAACACTCGTTCTCTCCGCGTTTGTTTCCGACGGCGAACCCGCCGTCAGCGAAACGCTCGCGCGCCGCGCGCTCGCCGAAAAACGCGGATTTATCTGGCGGCAAAATTTTCAGGGCGATCCCGGTTTGAGCATTCAACGCCATCACATCGCGTCGGGAATGTATGCGCCGCTGATTTGCCGCGGCGAAACGCTCGGCGTCATCTGCGTGGACAGTCCCTCGCGCGATTCCATTTTTTCCGAAGACGATTTGCGCCTGCTTTTGGCCGTCGCCAATTTTGCCGCGACCACCGTTGCGAATCATCAATTGCAACAAAGTTTGCGCGACAACGCAAAATTGCTTGAACGATTGCTCACGAATTTTTCGCCGCAACTGCGCGCCACACTTTTGGAAAAAGCGCGGCTCGGACGTTTGCGGCCCGGCGGCGAAAAATCCGAAGTCACCATTCTTTTTTCCGACATTCGCGATTTCACCACCAAAACCGCAAACATGGATCCGGCGGACATTGTGGAAATGTTGAACGATTATTTGCCCGCGCTCGGCCACGCCATTTTTCAATTCGACGGCACGATTGACAAATTTTTAGGCGACGCGGTGCTCGCCGTTTTTGGAAGTCCCGAACCCGATGCGCGCCAGCACGAGAAAGCCGTGCGCGCCGCGCTCGCGATGCAAGACGCGCTCGCGACCGTGACCGCCAAACGCGCCGCGCGCGGCGAACCTGTTTGCGAAATCGGCGTGGGCATTCATTGCGGCGAAGTCTTGCACGGATTTATCGGCGCGGCGGATCGGTTGGAATTTACGGTCATCGGCGACGCCGTGAACCGCGCGTCTCGTTTTTGCAATCAAGCCAAAGCCGGAGAAATTTTAATCAGCTACGAATTGTATCAACGCGTGTTCACGCAAATTGAATCGGAAAAAACGAGCATCACGACCAAAACATCCGAAACCATTCCCGCGTATCGCGTGAAAAGCATTCAAAACTGATTTTGCCGGCAAGCATTGGGGAAATTGGAGCGAGCGAAGGGATTCGAACCCTCGACACTCACGTTGGCAACGTGATGCTCTACCAGGCTGAGCTACGCTCGCGTCCAGAAAGTGAGGTTAGAAAAATACGCCGGATTGGCAAGCCAATTTTCAGGCCGGTTTGCTTTCGTTGGCCAGCGTCGCGCGAATGACTTTGAGCAGATCGTCGTGGTCAATGGGCTTGTTAAAAAATGCCACCGCGCCGCTCGTCACCGCGCGCTCCTTGTTTTTGGAATCTTCGCCGCCCGTGATGATGATGACCGGAATTTTTTTGGCTGATTCCAGCCGGTGAAACCATTCCATGATGCGAAAACCGTCCCATTCCACGCCGCCCACGTCCGGCGGAAAACTGATGTCCAGCAGGATTAAATCAGGACTATCCTTGCGCGCCGCCGCCACCGCCTCCGAGCCATCCAGCGCGGTGATGACCTGATAACCCGCGCCCTGCAATTTCAATGAAATGGTTTTCAGGATGATTTCATTGTCATCCACCACCAAGATTTTTTTTGGACTTTGCTTTTCCGGCTGCGTGCTCATAAATCAAATCGCTTGCGTGTTTTCCTGTCAGAAGATAACCAAAATTATTTCCCGCGCCAAGCAAAATTTCCGCACCTTTGACTTTTATTTGCCATCAATATGTTAAACTGCGCGCGTGAGCAATACGTTCTATGCCGCCGGCGACCAACGCGCGGCCAAAGTCAATGACCTCTTCGCCACCATTGCGCGGCGTTATGACCTGATCAATGACTTGCAAAGCTTCGGCCTGCACCGCCTCTGGAAACGCCGCGTCGTTAAACTCGCCCGCATAAAAACCGGCGACCGCGCGCTCGATTTATGCTGCGGCACGGGCGACATTTCCGTAGCCCTTGCCCGAAGCGGCGCAGAAACAACAGGACTTGATTTCAGCCCGCAAATGCTCCAAGTCGCGGAAACGCGGCGGCAAAAAAGCCTAAAACTTGAAGCTCAAAACTTAAAATTCCTTCAAGGCGACGCGCAGCAAATTCCTTTTCCCGAAAATTCTTTTGACGCAGTGACGATTGGCTACGGCTTGCGGAATCTGGCGAGTTGGGAAGGCGGTCTGGAAGAAATGTTTCGCGTGGCCCGGCCCGGCGCGCGCCTGATCGTTTTGGATTTTGGCAAACCGGCGCACCGGCTCTGGCGCAAAATTTATTTTGCGCATCTGCGCTGCTCCGTGCCGCTCATCGGACTTTTATTTTGCGGCAATGCGCAAGCTTACGCCTACATTTTGGAATCGCTCAAACATTATCCCGCGCAACTGGCCGTCGCTGAAAAAATGCGGCAATTAAAACTAACGAATGTGCGAGTCATCAACCTGCTCGGCGGCGCCATGGCAATTAATTACGGAGAAAAGCCGGTTTAGTTTGGCCGGAAATTTTTCCGGGCATTTCTTCCCGAAAAATTAAATCGTCATTGCGTCAAAGCCGCCGTCCACGACCAATTCGGTTCCTGTAATAAAACTTCCCGCATCCGACGCCAGCAACAAAGTCGCGCCGATCAGCTCGCGCGCCTCGCCAAAACGCGCCATCGGCGTCTTGGCCATGATCGAAGCCACGCGCTCGGGATTGAGCACTTTGCGATTTTGTTCCGCCGGAAAAAATCCCGGGACCAAAACATTCACGCGCACATTTTTTGGCGCCCACTCGCGCGCCAGATTTTTTGAAAGATTATGAATCGCCGCCTTCGACGCCGAATAGGTGAACACGCGTGACAACGGTTTGAGTCCCGACGCCGAACCGATGTTGATGATGCTGCCGGAATTTTGCCCGACCATGTGCCTGCCAAAAGTCTGGCACGCGAGCACGACGCCTTTCAAATTCACCGTGATGATTTTATCGAACTCCTCTTCGGCGATGTCAAAAAACGGCGTGGCCGAATTCACGCCCGCGCCGTTCACCAAAATATCCACGCGCCCAAATTTTGCGAGCACGTCCGCCAAAAGTTTTTGCAAACCGTTTTTGGAAGTGGTGTCGCAGGGAAAAAACTCCGCTTGGCCGCCGGATTTTGAAATTTTTTCAAGCCGCGCTTTTGCTTTTGCTTCATCCCGGCCGACGAGCGCAACCGCTGCGTCTGCCGCCGCAAGCCCTTCGGCCATTGCGCCGCACAATTCGCCCGTGCCGCCGATGACGACGGCGACTTTGCCTTTGAGTGAAAATAATTCTGTTGGTGTTTTCATAAATAAATGACTTCGCTGAAAATATAAACAATCCCTTGATTCCCGCAGGTAAAATCCGTTCGGGAAAATTGTGCCAACGCTTTAGCGTTGCACACGCGCGCTGCCGCCGCCGAAAGTTTTTTCGACTTCTTTGCGCGTGACCATGCTGGTGTCACCGGGCGTGGTCGAGGCCAGCGCGCCGTGCGCCGCGCCGTAGTCAACGGCTTTTTGCGCATCGTTGAATTCGAGGAAACCGAATTGCAGGCCGCTCGCAAAACTGTCGCCGCCGCCGACGCGATCCAGAATTTCCAGTTCGAGATATTTACGGCTCTCGAAAAATTTTCCGTCGTGCCAGAGAATCGCGCTCCAGTCGTTCTTTGTCGCGGTGATTACTCGGCGCAACGTCGTGGCGGCCACTTTGAAATTTTTAAACTCTTTCACGGCGGTTTCAATCATCGCCTTGAACGCATCCGTCTTGATGTGGCTCAAGCTATGATCCGCGCCTTTTACTTCAAAACCGAGCGACGCGGTGAAATCTTCTTCGTTGCCAATCATCACATCCACATACTTCGCAATTTCGCGATTCACTTCCTGCGCCTTCTTCAAACCACCGATGGATTTCCACAAGGACGGACGATAATTCAAATCGTAACTGACGATGACGCCATGTTTCTTCGCCGCCTTCACCGCTTCAATGGTCAACGCCGCCGTCGTTTCGGACAGCGCGGCGAAAATGCCGCCGGTGTGCAGCCAGCGCGTGCCGATTTTTCCAAAAATATTTTCCCAATCAAAATCGCCGGGCTTCAATTGCGCCGCCGCCGAATTGCCGCGATCCGGCACGCCGACCGCGCCACGAATGCCGAAGCCGCGTTCGGTGAAATTCAAACCGTTGCGCACACTGCGGCCGATGCCATCATCTGCGCGCCACAAAATAAAATCTGTGTCTACGCCGCCCTGCATGATGAAATCCTCGATGAGATGGCCGACCTCGTTGTCCACGAACGCGGTGCAGACGGCGGTTTTGTAGCCGAAACATTTACGCAGGCCGCGCGAGGTGTTGTATTCGCCGCCGCCTTCCCACGCGGTGAACGAGCGCGCCGTGCGGATGCGTCCTTCACCGGGGTCGAGGCGCAGCATGACTTCGCCGAGCGAGATTTGGTCGTATTTACAAGTGGATTTGTCGCGTAATTGAATGCTCATAAAATTTTGAAATTTGCTTTTAACAGGCGATGACAGTCAAATCTTTCATGCGTGAAAAATGTTCGTCTCGCGCGAGAATTGGCAGTTGCGCCTCGACGGCCACTGCGGCAATCCACACGTCGTTCACTGGAATTGGTGTCCCGCGCTTTTCCAATCCGACAAAAAGCCGGGCGTAAATCACAGGCGTGGCTGGTGAAACAAAAAGAATTTTTTGATCTCGCAACACTTCCATGACACGCGCCCAAGCCGCCTCTGGCTTGGTTGCTTTCAAAACGCCAACGCTCAACTCGGCCATTGTGACAAAAGTAATAGCAAAGGTCTTGCCGTGGATTTGCTTTGCCACTTTCTCATCGCCACGGCACAGCCGGATGATGGCGCTAGTGTCGGCGATGAAATCAATGTGCTGGCCGTTCATGGAATTTGTTCAAAGGCATCCGCGATGTCCTTTTCAAACTTGTTCCAATCTACAGCGGTCATTTTTTCTTCGTCATGGCGAGGCCGGTCTTTGGGATGAATGACAAAAGCATTGGCGCATCCCTTTGCGGGAGTTAACTCAAATGTTTCATCAAAATCTTCAACAAGCATGGCCGATTTCATAATGACAACCTAGATTGAAAGGATGATTCACGCAAGATTCAAACCTGCGCCGATTTGAAATCAGCCAAATTCCACGCGGCTTCGCCGACTTCGTGCGCAAGATGGTTCAGTTCCTCGATCTCTGCCCTCGTGAACAGCAAGCCGCCGTGTTGTTTTGAAAGCTTGCCAGAATTTGCCTCGGGCTGGCCGGGCAAAAGACATTTTTCATTTCCGTGACCGAGAATGTCTTCGATGATTGCTTTAACATTTTCTTTTTGCGTGCGGTTGTTGGCAAAACCATTTCCGTTGATCGCATCGGGATGGATGACTTGAAAGAAAAAAGTTGAGCCGCGTTTTTCCTTTTCGTGGCCGAGTTTCGTTCCGCGAATTTGCGGCAAACCTCCGCCGATGTATGCGGCGTAAAGTTCGTCAATCAAACCGAGACCGTAACCTTTGTGCGCGCCGAACGGCAGCAACGCGACGGCTTTGTTCGGATCGTTAGTCGGTTTTCCTTCCGCATCCACGGCGCAATTATCCGGCAATAATTTTCCTTCACGTTTCATCACCTGCACGCGGCCCATCGCGATGGTCGAGGTCGCCCAGTCAATCACAATGGGAAAGCCAATCGCGTCCTGCGTCGGGAACGCCCACGAATGCGGGTTCGTGCCCATCGTCGGCGTCTTGCCGCCGAACGGCACGACTTCGGACGTGGCCGACGTGCAGTTCGTGTAGGCGAGGTAGCCCTTGAGCGCGGCGTCCATGACGTAGCCGCCGCCCCAAAGATAATGCGTCGCGTTGTCCACGCTGACCATGCCCACGCCGAATTTGTCGGCGAGCTTCATGCAAGTATCCATCGCCTCGTAGGCGACGGCCTGGCCGAGCTTGTTGTGGCCGTTCCAGATTTCGGCGGCGGCGAAGCGCGACGGCAACTTCTCAATCTTCGCGCCGGGCGTCCAGCGGCCGACCTTGCTGCCGAACAATTCGTCGAGGTGCAGCGCCTTGATGGCGTTGTGCGTGCGAATGCCGTAATACGCGGCGCTGGCGCAGAACCGCGCGCCGGCGGCGGCTTCGGCGGCATCGTAACCGCGCTTGAGATACGCCTGCGTGACGAGTGAATCGTGTTTTTCTTTGGGGATGATGTAGTAGGTTTCGGGCATAAAAATTTTCGGAAATGAAATTAAATTTTTCAACGGCTCAAGGCCAAGGTGGAGGAACTTCGCCGTTTAATGCGTTTTGAATTTGCTTATCGTCCTTGGGCAAATACGGTTGTTTCTTTAAATCTTCTACAATTTTTTCTGCAACAGCTTTTTGATCAGTGACTACAAGAATTGCAATTAATGTTGTCGTTTCATTCTTGAATTTGCTTTCGCCAAAATCCTGAACTTGTTTTCCAAATTTTGGGTCTTTGGCCAATTCTGCATTCCGTTCATAATCTTGGACGGCGTTGTCGTATAAACTGAAAGGATTTTGAATATATTTGCCAAGCAAAGTGTATTGCTTCGATTTAACCAGCGCCGGTTGTGCTAAATCAAAAACTGCTTTTGCTGAATCCGGCTTGTTAGAATCCATCCAAACAAATAAATCAACTGTTTTGGCTTCTTCCTTTAAGTATTCGTTTATGGATTCAAAATCACTGAAGTTGTCCCTGACATTTTTATCATCACGAATATTTTTTTCTGCTTCATCGCGAAACGATTTGAGTTTTTCTAAAGCAGGTGGATAGACTTTTCCGAGTTCAATCCAATCCGACAACGCAAACGAAAGCCGGACTCCATACTCGCTGGAATCATATTTCAAAGCATTTTTGTAAAACCAAGCTTGTTTGGCTAATGCATCAGCATATTTTCCGGCTTTGGCATCGGCTTCGGCGTCGCTCAAAATTGATTGAGGATTTGGATTTCGCGGCGGCGTCCAACCTTTGCTGCAACCAGTAATTAACGCCGCACTAATTAGCATGATTAAAATGTAACGCATAATTTAACTCGCTTTCTTCACCGGCACTTCGGGATTCACCTGCGCGATGGGTTTTTCGCCGTTCATCGCGAGGATGAAGTTTTTCACGGCGCAGGTGGCCTGACGCACCACGCTTTCAGTTTTCGTTTTCATTCAAATGACTTCCAAGTTGATGTCCGTCAGGCCGTCAAAATCATTTTTGTCCAGCGTCACGATTTTTTTCGCGCCGCTCTTTTTGGCCGCAACCGCATGGAAAAAATCATGCACCCGCCCGCCGCGAACTCCCAATTTGCGCGCTGATTTCAAAGCCGCCAACATTTCGTCCGCCGTCAAATCCACGAAATCCAGACTCTTCGCCAAGCTCGCCAGAATTTCCGCCGCAATCTGCGCATCCGCCCGGTTCTTCGGGTTGCCGGTGATGGTGGAAAAAACTTCCGCCAAGGCGTGCGAGCGCGTGACGCCGCGCTCGCGTTGCAGCCGGAGTTGCATGGCCGGTGTTTCCACCGCCGCCACCAATGCAGAAGAATCCCAATAAGTTTTCATTGCCGGTCACGGTCGGCGCGGATGGCGGCGCGGATTTCTTCGCGCGTCAACCGAAGCGGGCAGTTGTAAGTGCCATCTTTGTTCCGCGTCACCTTTACGACCGGAACTTCCTTCTCCACCAGTTCAACGACGCGGATGCTGCCGTCCGGCTGGTAACTGGCGTCGAAAGCAGTGTTCGGGCGGAACAAATCCGCCGCCGTCAGCCTGCCACGAGAATCTGCGATCAATTTCATAATGGGATTATCCCACTTGAGTAAGTGCCTGTCAAAATTATTTCGTCCGCTTTCAAACCACTTTCTTCACCGGCACTTCAGGATTAGCTTCTGTTGGTTTTTGCACAATTCTTCAGAAGATGGCAAATGCGAAAATGTTATGTCAATCTCACCGTCGCCGATCACGATTTTTTCAATCAGGGCTTCAACGATTTTGCGCTTGTCCTGCACTGGCAATTTCGGCCAGCGGTCATACAACGTATTGGCCTCATGCAGCACATCGTCGGCAGAGAGCTTGTTGATTTTCAGGAAATCCACCTCGGCTTGAAGCTTGGGCAGTTCTGCTACAAGCTGATTCAACCGCGCTTCAGCGGGCTTGTAGAAATCGCCAAAGCCTTGCGGCGTGATTTGTTCCTGAACATAAATCTCCACCAAATCTTCGGGGAACAGATGCTCCGGCTCGGCATTGGGCGTGTCGAACTCATGCACCTTGACGAAGCAATGCGTGGACAGATGAGCCGCGATGTCTTCGCGACCAAACTTGCCCGCCTCGTTTTCATCCAGCATGACGATGACATGGCTCACCCTCGGCGAACCGTTTCTGTGCGGTATAGGCAATTTCAAAGGTCTCCTCTGACAGTTTTAATTGCTGCTCCACGCGGCGGTCGGCCTTGAGCAGTTTGCCCCGTCGCTGCGCATACTCATCATCGGACAGTAAAATCCCGTTCTTGTTGCCGGATGAAGTTTTGAGATTCAAAAGGCCGTCAATTGCTTCGAGACATTCCTGATGTGCCTTTCGCTGGGTCTTGATAATATCATCCTGCAAAGATTTTTCCATTTCGTGCAATTTATGTAGGTGTTTGACAGCCCAATCTTTGAACTTCTTGGAAATGGTGATCCATGCAAGACGCTCATTGATTTGATTTTCCATTTCCTTTCCGGTCACGCATTTTTGTTGGCATACCGGCCTTCGGCTTTTGGAGCAATGGTAGTAGGTGTAATGGAGAAACAACGGGTTCACCATTTTTTCAATCGGTGTCTCGCAATGCGGGCAGGTATTATGCTTTCGGTAGGCAAATTTGAATTTGCAATTGCTGCACATGATTTGGTGCTTTTCTTCGGCAGTCACCATTCGGTCACACTCGCTGCAGCGAATGAGGCCGGTGAAGGCGAATTCAGGATGTGATTGTGGTCGTGGATTTCCGTTTCGGCCAAGCAACGTCTGCACCCGGTCATATTCCTTCTCGGTGATCATCGGTTCATGCTTTCCCTGATACCATTGGCCGCTGCCTGCGGGATATTCAAACCTGCCGTAATAAAACGGCTTGGTGAAAGTCTGGTAGATGCCGCTTCGCGCCAGCGGTTTGGTTTGCCATAAATTGCCTCATACGCCAGGGCGAATTCCAATGTCGGAACACGGGAATAGCTTTCGTCGCGAGATACTTTCCCACCTTTATCCAATCCCTTCATGCCCAGCAAAAAGGCCACTTCCTCCTGTGAAAGTGCAGTTTGCTTCCGATGGATTCGCAAATAGTTTGGTAGCGAGGGCATGGATTGATAACCGAACTCATGGCGAGTTCAGAGCCAAAGAATAGCCGGGCAATAAAACCGGCGTAGGGGGGCAAACTTGCCAGAATTGGCATGTTTAAAAAAAACACCGTGTCGGCTGGACACAGTGTTGTCGTCAATACTACAACATATATTGATAAATTAGTCAAGGTAGCGGCGGAAATCTGACATGCCAGTTTTGGCATGTTTGCCCCCCTTGTCTGGCAGCCCTACGCCGGTAAAGTGTCGGTATGCAAGCACCAAACCAATTGAGCCGCGAGGCCATAGACGAGTTCAAAGCCATTTATCAGGAGGAGTTCGGGGAGATATTATCAGACGATGAAGTGCAGGAGATCGCCATGCGCCTGCTTCGTTTTTTTGGGATATTGAACAAGGAAAAATAGCAGCTTCGTTGACGCTTCCATGTTGGCGGGGTAGCATTGCCGTGTATTCCCCCAAGGTTGCCTGTTTCGCCTTCGATAATAACAAATCTTCATGTCTGGATACTTCATTTATTGCCGCAAATCATCCGAAGCCGAAGACCGGCAGGTTCTTTCCATTGAATCGCAGACCCGCGAGCTGGAGCAGATTGCCAAAAAACTTAATCTGCCCATCGCGGAGATTTTGACCGAATCAAAATCTGCGAAAGACCCAGGGCGTCCGGTATTCAATACGATGATGCAACGGCTCTACCGTGACGAAGCCGCTGGAATCATATGTTGGAAATTGGATCGCCTTGCCCGCAATCCGGTTGACGGCGGTTCCATCATCTGGGCGATCAAGCAGCAGGGTATCAAGGTGATGACACCAGCCCAAAGTTATGCCCGCGAGGATGACAACATCCTCCTCATGTATATCGAATTCGGCATGGCGCAGAAATATGTTGATGATTTGAGCAAAAACGTGAAGCGCGGCCTGAAAACCAAGATTGAGAACGGCTGGTATCCGGGCGTAGCTCCGGCAGGTTATTTGAACCACACCGACAAGCTGACAGGTCAAAACACGCTCATCAAAGACCCGGAGCGTTTTCCGCTCATCCGGCAAATGTGGGAAATGATGCTGACCGGCCTCCATACGCCCCCAAAGATTCTGGAAATGGCGAACAATGAATGGGGCTTTCGCACCCGACCAATACGGCGCATGGGCGGCAATCCGAGAACTGTTTGCCGGCCTCTATGAGCAGATCGCGTCGGAAGTGTCTGCGCGCGCAAAAACACTTTCCTATCGAAAAAACGGGTCGCCTGATCCAAAAAGACAGCAAGCGCTTTCGGAACTCGCTCTCCGTCATAAAAAATTAGTCATTTAATCAATAAAACATGAATCAAACTGCATCAAAACAAACTCGTATTCTTGCCGTCGCGCTCACAGCCAGAGGCTTTGGCTATTGTGTCATGGAGAACCAAGTGATTCTCGAATGTGGGAACAAGGGGGTGAAGGGAAATAAAAACGTCCAGTCTGTTACCAAAATTGAAAAACTGATGAAACAATTCCTGCCCAGTGCTTTGGTTTTGCAGGACGTGAACGGTGCAAATTCTCGGCGTGCGCCCCGGATCAAGGCATTGCATCAGCAAGTCATTGGATTGGCTGCAAAACGAAAGTGCAAGGTCGCGCTTTTCACAGGAGAGAAATTGCGAATGACATTGCTCGGCGATGTCAAAGCGACAAAGCACGAAATGGCCCAAATGCTTGCGATACAGTTTCCCAATGAGCTTGCATCGCGTCTGCCGCCTAAACGTAAGCTATGGAAAAGCGAGGATGGTCGGATGGATTTGTTTGATGCGGTTGCCTTGGCGGTGGCATTCTGGATGAGGTGAGGGGGATGCAAACTCGAAGCAGCGGCGGCGAAAGGAAATAAAGAGTGCCATTCCGGTAACGAGAAATACCCATGTGGAAGGTTCTGGAACTGGTGTTCCCTCTATTTCAATTTGGAAAGAAGGGTGAGCGTTAGAGGATGTCCAATTCACTCCATCGCTTGATGAGGCAAAATTGGCATCAATGAGCCAATTGTCCACTGAATAATAATTGAGATTGTTCGAATAATTCCAATAATCAGAAGTCGAAAATGAAAGAGACGTAGAGGTGATAACTATCCAATACGTTGCAGAAGGAGATAAAGTTATTCCTGTATCTCCAAGGTTATTTCCGGGAATACCATTAGCATTGCTGTAAATTGACCCGATAAATCCAGGCACTCCAACGCCGCCCATTTGAAACAAATCTAAAATGTAACCCTCGGCGGCCGGGCCAGTTTCAAAAGGCTGCGCTAACCATTGATTACTTCCAAAGGAAATCCGACCATCAATAGAATTGGTCAAGTTAGAAAGATAGAGGGTCGAATCTGGCAGAATAATGCCTTGTCCTTTTGCCATCGGCAATACAAAGGTTGAAAGAGTAGTGATTATGAGTATAATTTTATTATTCATATTGATTAGTTTGTTATCTTTCTTCCATGGGGCTTATTTGGAATACGGCAATTTTTTGCCATTATTCTGCATTGCTGCTTCATAAATTTTCATATAGCCTGACAGTAACCCCTTCAATTCAAACGCAGTTTCTTTCAAGTCCTCCTCATTTTTTTTATCCGCAAACGAAATAACCTCTTCTGATAAACTGAGTAGGATTTTTAACGAATCACCTTGAATGACAATACCTGGGAATTGTCTTTTTGGCATTTGAATAACTGGACAATTTATCTTCTCGGATAAGATTTCTATTTCTATTTTTTTCATTGGCTAGATGTTTGTTTTGGTTTTGGATCAAACGTAGCATGAGGACGGCTTGTGTCTAACGGGGTTTTGTTGGCATTAAACACATCAATGCCTGTTTCATGCCCTGATGGAGTAATTTCTCCGCCCGCTTTGCCACGTGGCAATTCTCGCCTTGCAGCCTGACGTGTTTTTGACTTGCCGCCTATTACATAGTCAAAATCTGATGATTCTCCAGCTTTTCCAGCCGCACGACTTCCAACTATATTAACTTGCGTATTATGCTTGTCCGCAAAATTTTGAATTCGTTGGGTTTGCGAATCAGTTAAACCTTTCCCTGCTTGCGAAGCGATTTGTCCCGCCGCTTCTTTTTCTCCAGCACCCAATAAAGTTCCAGCACCCTTGCCAATCGCCGCGCCCACCGGGATAAGAGACGCTGCGCGAGCGGCTTCTTGAACTCCGGCCAATGCAATTTGGCCTGCGGTGGCATTTGGATTTCCCGAAACTGTTCCGGCACTGCTTCCCAAACGCAACGGTTCGGCAATCCCGCCAACCAAACTATTGAGCGTTCCCATTGTGCCGATATAAAATGTGCTTTCACTGCCAGCGGTTGTGGATTCAAAGACTGAATTGACTTCACCTGGCCAAGCATCCGCAACTTCCTGTCCCCAATGCCCACTTGGGTCTGTATAACGCAATGGATTATTCACGCAATACGCGTAACGATTGTAACTCTGCGGATCGGACAAATCGGGAATGATGTCGTCCGGCTGGCCAAATCTTCCAAGTTCTGGAATGTAATAACGAGCATTATAATAATAAAGGCCGGTGGCCTCATCAAGTATCTGGCTTGTAAATCTTCTCGATACCTTTATGGCATTCGTATTCTGCGTGTATCTACTCTGCCCAAAAGCCGAATATTCAAAGTTTTGCACTACACTTCCATTCGTGTCCGTCTGGATGGATGTAGAGGTTAAATCGTCAGGATGGTAATACTGGAACAGATTCGTTATCGTCTCATCAAAAGTAGCGACCAGCCTTGAACCGGCATAGATGTGATAGAGTGTCAGCCCTTGCTTCTCCTCGTAATTATTCCCAATCCAAACCTGCAAACTGTTCGTCCCGGACTGTTCCCACAATCGCGAGCCATCCGCCGCATAGCCGAATGTCGTTACGCCATTGGTGCCGATGAAGCGATACAAATGATTGTTCACGTCATAATCGAGCCGCTGGCCGGTGCGAAAAACGATGTTGCCATCTTGATCATAGGTGAACCACGCGCCGTTGGCGCTCTTGACGGCGTGCGGGCGGATGGTTCCATAAACGTAACTGCCGCCGCCAGACTCGCCGTTGACGTTGAAATTTCCAACGGAGTCAAACGAGTAGGCATAACTGCCGCTGGCATTCGTCAACGCCGTCAGCCGGTTTAGATCGTCATACGAAATGTTGCCGAAGCTGGCTGAAGCAAGGCCGGAATAAACTCCATCGGCAATCCCTTTGACGTTTCCGAGGGCGTCGAAGGTATAGGTCAGGCTTTGAAGATTGGCGCTCTTGGACGTGACGATTTTTTGCAGGCGCAGCGAGACGGGATAAAAGATGTTGGTAGTCTGAACCCCGTTGCCAAAGTTGACGCCAAGCAACTGGTCGAGCGCATTGAACCCTTTGGCCGCATAATATACCGTGTTAGCGCCGCCGACTTGTTTGACCTGCGAAAGATTCTCGCCGGTGTCAAAGATGTTGGTGATGGTCGGTCCACCATTGGGATAGGTCGTGGTGCTGATGCGGTCGGCATCGTCATAGGTGGATTGATTGGTATAGGTGTTGCCATTCTTGCTCAAGTAGCGCACGGATTTGAGCGTGCGATCCCGCACATCATAACTGGATTTCTGCCAGCCTTCATCGTCCATCACCTCAAAAAGCTGTCCCGGATAAACCGTGTAGGCCGAATCGCCGCCATTTGAGTCATAAAGGTAAAGGTTGGTCGAAACCAGTTGACCGGCAGCATTGTAACCTTCGCGCCGCGTCAAACGACCGGCGGGATCAGTGTAATAGAATTTAATCTGCTGGCCTTTGGCGTCGGTCTGCAACGTCAAATTTCCCGCCAAGTCGTAACCCCATTGCCAAAAGCCCATGTCCGGGTCGGCCATGGCCACGCGATTTCCCACGTCATCGAAGTAAAAACTGATTTTATTTCCGGCGTTGTCGGTGATGTTGGTGAGCTGGCCGAGCAGGTCATAAGCCAGGGTCGTGGTGAAATTGCCGCCGGAGGTGACTTCAATAATCTCATTGGTGCGCCCGTAGGCGTCCTGATAATACTTGTGAATTTTTCCGAGCGCATTGGTAACGATGATCGCCCAGGAATTGGTTCCGTCTTTGTAAGCAAAGGAAGTTGAACCGACGGGCGAGCCGGTATCGCCGGACAATACGGTGGGCGTGCCGCTTAACCAGCCGCTGCTGTTGAAGCTGGCCGAGGCGTTGGGATTGATTTTGAAGGGACGGCCAATCGGGTCATACTGTGTGTAAATGTTGGTCCGGGTGCTGGCAGGTTTTGAATAGCTGGCACCGGCTTGAAATTGGGGATATTCTTCCAATATCACGGAACCCCGCGCGTTATACACAAGGTCGCTGACCCGGTATTGACCGGTTTCGGCTTGCGCGCGGGACTGGATGGGCCGTCCCAAGCCGTCGAGATAGGTATCGGTTTCGTGATAGCCGGTGGAAGAATTTGCCGGATCATTTTCCAGAAGCCGGACATAATTCGAGGAGTTGTTGCTGACGATGCCGCCCAGGCCATAGCGAAGCTGCTTGCGCACCAGCGTTGGCGCACCGTTGGGCGTGGTGGACGTGGCCGAATTGGTCAAGCGCAGGAAAACATCATAGGCGTTGGCGGTCACCAAGCCTTCTTCATTGGTGGCATTGAGGATTGCACCCGAACGCGGGTCGTATTGGGTGTATTCAATCAAATTGTCGGCCAGCGTGCCGGTGTATTTGCGCGTTGGAAAAGTCGCGGCAGCATCATAGGTGATGGTTTGGACGATGCCGATGGGATTGGTGGTTGTGGCAACATTACCGTAGTTATCGTAAGTATAGGAGTTCTCCGCATAGGTGCCGGGGCAGATCAATTCGCTCTTTTGTTTCAAATTGCCAGTCACATCAAAATACTGATACAGGGTTTGTTGCAAGACGACCGTTCCAGCGGCGTCGGCGCAAACCGTATCACTGGCCACATGGTCAATGATGTTGGTATTGGAAGGAATCGTGGCGTAAGTATATTGTTCATAGACTGGCGGCGGCGCGCCGGACACGCCGGCGGTGAAGGTATAATTGGACACATTGACGGCGGCGACTTCGCTCAAATTGGTCTTGCCCAACAAATTGCCGGTGCCATCGTAAGCATAACCAACCGCGCTGGCGCGATAGCCGGTATTGCCTTCATAATCGAGCCTGAAGGTCTGCTGAATAAAAGGGAAATAATCGCTGGTGATGCCGCTGCCGCCGTTGTAGAGCAGAAATTCATTCACCTTGTCGAAAGTCTGGTTGTATAGTTTGCCATCGCTGCCAATGGTTTGGGTGGCGAAAACCATTCCCGCTTTGGCGACATCATCCTGATATTCACCGGAGGCGCTTCCGTTCCAACTGCCGTCCGCGCCCTGATGAAAAAATGTTTGGGTGATGGTTCCGAGCGGATCGGTTTGTTGCGCTTCATAAAAGCCGCGAAACTCTCGATAGGCCGGGTCATAATATCCGCCACTGTAAGCATAGTTGTTTGTGCCGACATTGCCCCGGCCGTCACTGACGGTAACAGAACTGACTACGTTAACCGGAAAAGTCATTCGTTGCGAGGAACTATCAGGATTACGATAAATAGTCGAAGGCTGATAGGTGACACTCACTGAACCTCCGATGCCGTTGGCGACGGAATTCATCAAATCGGGAAACGGCCCTGGGCTTAACTGAACGAACAAGTCAACGTCGCCACTGATATAACTGCGGGTAACCCGATCCAGCAAACCGTCCCCATTCATGTCCATGAACATGACCTTGCTTCCGGCTGCGTTCCATGACTGCAAGTTATTCCAGCCAGTGGTGCCGTCGCCGGAAGTATTCACATTCGACCACGTTACGCCCGTGCTGCTGAAACCCCGGCCGGTATTGAAATAAACAGTGTAGGTGCCGGTGCCGCTGGACACGACATAATCAGGCAGGCCGTCGCCGTTCATATCAATCCATTGGGTCGTATAATTGCCGTCGGTCACATTCACCGTTTCGGGATCACCCCCATAGTTCCAAGTGGTCTGATAGGAATCAAAGCCGTGGCCATTGTTAAGTTGGATGCCGCTTTGCAACACACGATCAGGCAAACCGTCGCCATTCATGTCCATCAATTCGGAATATACATGGGAATAATCCCGGCAGCGCGGGGTGTAAGCATACGTTCCATCAGCAGTGACGTTGCCCCAGGCTACCCGGCTCGAAAAAGAGCTGTTCAAATTTATCTGCACATCAAACCGCCCGCTGGCGCTGCCTTCCATGACGCGGTCAGGCAAACCGTCGCCGTTCATGTCGATCATGGTGGCCAAGTCACCTTCGCCATCCCCCGTTTTGGCGTAAGCGTCATTCATAACCCCGCCGGCAAAGCTCGCATCCGCGCTGTTAAGTCCCGTCCAGGATGTTCTCGTGTTGAACCCGCTGCCGTTGTTAAGCTGGACCTGCAAATGGTCATAGACACCGCTGCCGTTAAGATCGTGCTGGCGGACGACGCGGTCAGGCAAGCCGTCGCCGTTCATGTCAATCAGGCTGGAAACGGATTGACTCCAAAGGCTGTTGGCAGATGAGGAATCTACATCATTAAACTGCATGGTGCCGCTGCCGTCTTCTTCCGTAAGGGGAGACCAGGCCACGGGAGAATTAAAGCCGTTGCCATTGTTTAATTGCATATAGTAAAAATCAAAGGGAGAATTGTAATCGGGCTGATATACCCGGTCGGGCAGGCCATCGCCATTGATGTCCATCAATGCCGCCTCGCTATTGGCCGGATCAATGCCGTAATCGGTGCTTACCGTTGTCCCTTGGGAATCAATGGGCCACGCCACGGTGGATTCATATTCGTCCACTTGCACTGTGTAGGTAAAAGTATGCACCGGAAGCGCGGTGGTGTTATCCGATCCGTATTCGGTCACGGTGTGCAGCAAGGATCGTCCCGTGGATGGTGAAATGGTGTAAGCCAGCGCATAACGCCGGACCAGTTGTCCCTGATCTAATACCCGGATATTTTGCAGGCGTTTTTCGGTGATGATTTCACTGCCGGAAATTTCGCTCGAACTGATGTCCGCGCGGGCGGTTGATTCCAGATCAAAGGCAATGGCGCAGTTGGTGGCGATGCCGGGGCTGTTGGTGTTGCCATTGTAATCTATCTCCTTCAAATACATCTGGCCGTCGTCAGCCGAATAGCTGACCGAAGTTAAATTTCCGTTGGGGTCATGGACGCTGCTTAATCCCCATTTGAATGTGCCGAGCGTGTTGGCGATGCGCGCGGCGGTTGTCTCGCCGAAATAATATGTTTGCCCGCTTTTATCCGTCACGATCCACCAGCCGCTGGTATAAACGAATTTCAGATGGTCAGTGTTGATTTGGGGGAAATAAACGCCGCCGCCGTTGCTGATCAAACGCCCGCTATGCCCGCCAAAGGAGAAGGTAAAGCCGTAGGCATCCGAATAGGCTGAACCGCCAATGGGAATGGGAATGCCGTAGCGTGTTTCGCGTTGAATATAGCCGAAATCCAAATCCCAACCCACGCCGCACCAACTGTTCTTGTTGGCCGAATTGTATTCGAGCGCCACTTCCGGCTCGGTTCCTCCGCGCGCCGGCGGCGTTTCCACGGGAATTTGATAACCAAAGCGCCCGGTAAAAAGATCGGTATGAAAGTCCAATTTTTGATTGGCTGCCGACTGGTTTCCCTGCGGTTGCGTTATCGCGGGCGTCGAGCCGTAATCGGTCAAGGAACCGCCTTGCGCCAGCGTGAGGGAAAACAAGCCAACTAGCACACTGGCGGCGAGCGTCCGGGAAAGGTCAGATTTCATGATGGAATATTCTGAATTGGTTTTTTAGGGCGGACAGGTTTGAATGCTTAAGGAAGCGGGAAAGGCCGGATTGCTCATCAGCGGATTGGTGCCATTTAAGATTTCATCCGAATCCGATATGCCGTCGCCGTCCGTGTCGGGATTATTCGGATCGGTATGACTGACAAGCAATTCGTAGGCATCCGTCAACCCGTCGCCATCCGAATCCTGCGGCGTCCCCAAAATCAGGAAGCAGGCCGTGTTCGGCAAATTGGTGAGCATGTAAGTATTGCACTGATAGCCTTGCCCTTCCCATGCCCACGGTGCGTTCGTTCCGAACGACAAAACTGAATTGGCAAAGACATCATAGGGAACAGTGTTGGAACCGCCTTCGATGGTGAACATCAAGTCCATCGTGGCATTGCTGCCGCTGCCAACCATCACCGCAACCACATTGGTCATCCAAACGTTCGTGCTGCTCGTGCAACTGGACGCCGAGCCGATGAGTTGCAAAGCTCCCGTTCCGGTGATCGCATCATAGATGGGGGATGCCGGGCCGGGAGTTGAATCAGCGGATGGGATACTATCATTACCCACATTCAAGGGATTATCCCAAAAGGCAAATACCTCGTCGCTGAAGTCATTGGTGATCGTGCCGGCGTCCAAGGGAATCCGGTAAGTGGATAGGTCATCAAACATTCCGTGGGCTTGATTTTCGCCGTTGGTATCGCTGCCGATATAAAATCCATTGGAAAGCACTTGGGATGTCGGCCAGATGGTCATCCCGACACCATTGGTTGCCAGCGTGCCGTCCAGATATAATGCCGTGTTGGTAGCTGAATAGGTGAGTGCGATGAAGTGCCAACGATTGGTTGTCCACGCGATGGGGACGGTGAGATAATTGGTTTGCGAACCGTCATTGCCCTGCGCGCTGAAATACAAATTTGCTCCTGCCGGATCAACATTCAAACTCCACCAACCGTAAGAAGCGTCCGGTGTCCATTGGCCGACATTGATCAACTGTCCCCATTCACCCGGCCCAAAGCCGCCTTCATTGGTGCTTGCCCAATCCGGCGCAAACCAGAACATCACTGTGCCCTGATCAACAGTCAGATTGGTCCGTCCGTCCGTTTCATAGACGTTATATTGCAGCCAGGCGTCATTGGTGCTGTCCAAAACAACCGCAGCTTTATCGCCGAGCGGAGATGAGGTGAGATTGGTATACGAGACTGCCACATAACCCAACTCGCTCGGCCACCCGTTTGTATTATTGAAAGACCACGAATCGAGCAGGTAGAAATACGGGTTAAAGGAAGTGAAGGTGGCGCTGATCGTATTTGAATCCAAAACAGAATTGTAAGTGTAAATATCATCGAACATCCCGCGCGCCTGCGCCAATCCGTTGGTGTCGCTGCCGATGTAAAAACCGTTGGCAAGAACACTTGATGAAGGCCAGATGCTCATGCCGACACCGTTGGTCGCCAGTGGGCCGTCCAGATATAAGGCGGTGCTGGTGGATGAATAGGTCAGGGCGATGAAATGCCACTGGTTGCTCGTCCAAGCAATCGGCGCAGAAAGATAATTGGTTCCTAGGCCGGCATTATTCTGTGCGCTGAAATAAAGATTCGTTCCGGCAGGATCAACGTTCAAACTCCACCAGCCGTAGGAAGCGTCTGATGTCCATTGGCCGACATCAAGCAACTGTCCCCATGCGCCCGGCCCGCTCCCGCTGGACCAATCAGGGAAAAACCACAGGGTCACACTTCCCTCATCCACCGTCAGGTTGGTCGTGCCGTCATCTTCAATGACGTTGTATTGCAGCCACGCGGCATTGGTGCTGTCCAAAACCAAGGCCGTGCCATCGCCGAAAATGGTTGCTGTAAGATTGGTGAAGGAAACGGGGGGATAACCGAAATCATTGGGCCAGGCGTTTGTGTCGTAAAAGGACCATGAATCAAGGGGGTCGGGCGCGAAATCTCCAATCCCGTCAGCCTGTGCCGCATCTGTCAGCAGAGCGAGTAAAAGACCCGCGCCCATCACGGCGCGGGTCAAAGTAAATGCGAGATTCCGAGAAAAACCGCCCGCCGTTTTTTCCGTTTTCATAACCAATGATGTTCCCGAATGGATTGCCTGACCGAACCAGAATGCTGCGCGTTGGTTCTATTCTTTTTTTCTCACTTTGCAAACAAGTTTTTACAAATTAAATGCGGTTCAAGATATTTGCTTTGAATCAACGCAGGGAATTTGTCGAGAGTGTTGATATATTTGTATCGGCATCCGTATCTTTACCGGTGGCTTGCAGAATTTTTTTAACCAATTGCTGTGTGCATTCGGCTTGAACAGCGTCGCTGCCAAAACCGCCGTTGCCTAATGATGTTTTCACATTCATGACTTCCTGCCAGATGATGACGTTTTTTTGGCGCGAATAAATAAAGCAGGTAAGACCTTGGGTGGTCGAAGCGCGGGTAAGTTTAAGCAGCGCGTCGTCGGAGGTGAAGGCGCCGGGCGCGGTGAATATAACGGCGTCCACATCTGCCTTCTGTGCCAGAGCGCTGAATGTCTCTGCGCGTTCTTGGCCGGTCATTTCTTCAACCATAGGCGGCATCGAATTGCTGGCCAGAAGCTGCGTGACGCGCATCGGGGTGGTGATTTTGAATTCATGCGCATTGTCCAGTCCCTCGGCCAGTGACGAACTGGAGATCAATTGAGCCGTTTCTCCTGAGGGCCAGATGGCAAAACTTTGAAGGGCGATCAAGACGTTATGGTCTTCAATGCTGGGCTTGTCAAAAGTGATCTTTGTCGAGCCTTTGGTCGTATTTTGAACCGCTTTGATGGTGGCATAACCGCCTACGGCTGCGGGAATGAGCAGGAGACAGCCGGGCAAAATGGTTAAAAGCAACGCACAACCAACAACGAGGCAACTTAATTTTAATTGTTTCATATCAAAGTTTGGGTGGCAGTTCTGGTTTTTGCATTTTCTCGGCCATTTTGGTGGCGATCAACTCGGCATGGAGGGCCATGAATTCCTTGCGATAGCTGAAACTGGCCTGGCCTATAGCAAGAATCCAGAAGCGGTGGTGGAATGAAGATTAGACAGAGATACATCATAGTTTTCTTTTGGTTGCTGGTTGTGGTTGTGCAGCCGGAAACGAGCCTGCCTGATGAGTTGGATTTTAGAAATATATTTCTAAAAAGCAAGAAATATTTTTAGCCTCATTATTATGTTTCATTGTGGGCAGGAAACCGAAACATTCTCGCGATTCTTATGGAGCGTGGCTTCATCACCTTCGCATGGAAAAGGGATTGACCCAGCAGGAATTGTCCGACCTGACCGGCATCCATCAGCGCATGATCTCGTATTGGGAGCGCACCGGACGGCTGGCCGGTCGCAAGGAAATCGCCGTCTTGACGAAAGCCCTCGGCGTCTCCGTGACGGAATTGCTGCGAATGAAGAAGTGAGCGTTTTAGGCACGAATAATCATTTCCTGAATCAGTTTTGTCGGTTTCCATTTCATAGCCATAATGCCCTCCGATTTCGGACGGGATTTATTTACCCGTGAGACTATTGTTCGCGGCATTTTGATTGCAAAACGAACCAAATAGGTCATTTCCCACTTTCAGCGTTTTCGCCAAATGATCTAATTGATGCTGACTAGGCTGGCCGATGCTGTTCTCCCAAGAGCGAATTAAAGCGGTTGCTATGCCCATTTTGGTCGCCAGATGATAGCGGGTGAGGTTTCTTTCCCGTCGTTTGACCCGGATTAAATCGCCGATTGTGATTATGCTCGACGGCGATGAGGTCTGCCATTTTCTAGGCTTTTGGCTGAACTTTATATGAATTTGTCTTTGTGCAATACCCAACTTCAGGATTCACCTGCGCGACGGGTTTTTCGCCATTCATCGCGAAGATGAGATTTTTCACGGCGCACGTGGCCTGGCGCACCACGCTTTCGTAAGTGCGCGAGGCGATGTGCGGCGTGACGATGCAATTCGGCAGTTTGAGCAGGGGATGATCCGGCGGTGGCGGTTCTTGATCCAAGACGTCCGTGCCATAGCCGCCAACCTGCCCGGATTTCAACGCGGCCACCATGTCCGGCGTGTGAACGATTTCGCCGCGCGCGCAGTTCAAAACAATCACGCCTTTTTTCATTTTGGCGAGGGTTTGGGCGTTGATCATGTCGCGCGTCTCCGGCGTGAGATTCGTGTGCAGCGAAACGTAATCGCTCGCGGCAAATAATTCGTCGAGCGACGCGGCGCGTTTCACGCCGTATTGTTTGCCGAACGCCTCGTCGAAATGATGGTCGAACGCGATTATTTTCATGCCGAACGCCTGCGCGCGAATCGCGACTTCCTTGCCGATTCGGCCAAGCCCGATGATGCCGATGGTTTTGCCCAAAATTTCATGGCCGGTCTTGCGTTTCCATTCGCCTTTGCGGCTGGCGTCCACGCCGTAAAGAAAATTTTGTTCCAATGCGAGCAGCAACAGAAAAGTGTGTTCAGCGACGGTCGTATGATTCACGCCGGGCGTGAAGAGCAGGGGAATGCCAAATTCGGTGCAGCTCTTCACGTCAATCTTGTCCACGCCGATGCCGTATTTGCTGATGACTTTTAGTTTTGGGCGCGCCTTTTCCAAAACTTTGCGCGTGATGGCGTCGTCGCCGCAAATGTAGCCGTCCACCTCGCCGACGAGCGCGAGCGTATCGGCTTCGTTAAGCGGGCCGCGCGCGTTGATGATTTCCCAGCCGGTTTTGGCGAGCAACTCGTGATGTTCGCCGGGCGTGTCTTGAAAGGAAGTGGTGGTCAAAAGAATTTTCATGAACGGAAAGTTTAGGAAACCCGGCGTGGCCGGTCAAAAAAATAACCTTTGCAAAATTTGCAAAGGTTAATCAAAAAAGTGCCTGTGGTTTTGAAAATAAACGATTAGTTTGCTCCTAAATCGGAACGCGCCATTGAATTCAATTGCGCCTGCGCCTGTTCGGAAACGTGCGTGAAAACCAGTGAAACGCGGTAGCCGGTGTGTTTATTGCCGGAGCAGGCGATGACTACGCCACTGCATTGGAGCTTCGTGCCGTCGCGCGGCGAAGCGATGGCGACAGTCATTTCCGTCCATTCATTGAACGGCGTGGGGCTGCGAAATTCGATGCCGGTTTTTTGGACGGAAATGGATTCCGCCGCGAGTTCCAGACGCGCCTGACGGCCTTCCATCGTGACGTGTTCCTGCAATGAATGCATGCCCGCTAATTTTCTTGCGCTCATAAAATAAAAAAGAAGAACGACTTAATCTAGCACGCCGGATGCAATCGTCAAATGACTTTCACCATTCAATCACTGCCGCGCCCCACGTCAAACCCGCGCCAAAAACGATCAATAAAATCAAATCGCCGCGCAGAATTTTTCCTGACGCGACGGCTTCGTCCAGCGCAATGGCCACGGATGCGGCAGAGGTGTTGCCGTATTTTTCGAGGTTCACGAAAAGTTGTTCCGGCGTCGCGCCGAGCCGTTCGCCGACCGCGTCAATGATCCGGCGGTTGGCCTGATGCGGGATGACGCATTTGATGTTTGAGATGTCGAGTTCGCAGCGTTTCAAAACTTCTTCCGCCGCCGATTGCATCGCCTGCACGGCGCACTTGAAAGTTTCTTTGCCTTCCATCCGCAAATAATGCATTCGCGCGTCCACGGAATTTTGCGTGGCCGGGCAACGGCTGCCGCCGCCGGGCATAAAAAGTAATTCCGCGTTTTCGCCGTTCGCGCCCATCACCGCCGTCAAAAGCCCGTGCGAATTTTTGCGGTTCTGCAAGATCGCCGCGCCCGCGCCGTCGCCAAAAAGCACGCAGGTGTTGCGGTCGGTCCAATCCACAATCGAAGAAAGTTTTTCCGCACCGACGACCAGCACGGTGTCGTAGGTTTGCGACATGACGAATTGCTGCGCGACTTCAAGGCCGTAAATGAAACCGGAGCACGCGGCTTCCAGGTCAAATGCCGCCGCGCGTTTCGCGCCGATTTTTTGCTGCACCAGACACGCGGTCGCGGGGAACGGCATGTCCGGCGTAATCGTGGCGACGATGATCAGGTCAATTTGTTCGCCGGTCACGCCCGCCATTTTCATCGCGCGTTCGGCGGCTTTGGCGGCCATGTCGGAAGTGAATTCATCCTTTGCCGCGATGCGACGTTCCTTGATTCCCGTGCGCGAAGTGATCCATTCATCGGAAGTCTCGACCATTTTTTCGAGATCGGCATTCGTCAGGATTTTTTCCGGCACATACGAGCCGACGCCGGTGATGGAACAACTGCGTCCTTGAAAATTGTGGTTGGCGCGCGGATTTTTGAAGGTAGCGGTCATTTGGAAATGGGAGAATTAGAATCACCGCCGCCGTTTAATTTTTCATTCGCGCGCGCAATTTCGCGGGCGATGATCTGGTTGACGTGATGTTGCACGGCCTCGGCGGTGATACGCAAAGCGCTGGTCACCGCGCGTTCGCGCGCCGAGCCATGCGCCTTGAAAACCATGCCTTTGAAACCGAGCAGTGGCGCGCCGCCATGAACTTCCGGGTCCATGCGCCGGCGAATCGCGTGAAAAGCGTCTTTCGCCAGAAACGCCCCGATCTGCCGTTTGGCATTGCTCATCAACTCGCGCTTGAGCATCGAAAACATTGCGATGGCCAGGCTTTCGGAAGTTTTCAAAACAATGTTGCCGACAAAACCGTCGCAAATCACCACGTCCACATGATCCTTGAATAAATCGTGTCCCTCGACGTTGCCGATGAAATGGATGTCCAGTTTTTTGCAAAGTTGGAAGGCTTCGAGCGTCAATTCGTTGCCCTTGGAATCTTCCCGGCCAATGCTCAAAATTCCCACGCGCGGTTTTTTGCGGCCAAGCACTTCGCGCGAATAAATACTGCCCATCACGGCAAATTGCGCGAGATGGAACGGCTTGCATTCGATGTTCGCGCCCGCATCCAGCAAGACAAATTCATTTCCCTGGCGCGGAATCACCGTGGCGATGCAGCCGCGATCCACGCCGTCAATCCGCCCGACTTTGAAAGTCGCCGCCGCAAAAATGCCGCCAGTATTACCGAGCGAAACGAGCGCGTCCGCTTCGCCGTCGTGAACCAATTCGGCGGCGCGCGCAATGGAAGAATCCTTTTTTTTGCGGAGCGCGACGACCGGCTTGTCGTCCATCGTGACCACTTCGCTCGCGTGAATGACGCGCACGCGATGGTCGCGAAAACCGCGAGGAGGCAAGGCCGCGTGAATCGCAACCTGATCGCCGACGAGATAAAGGGCGGTGATTTTTTTGTTGGCTTCCAGCGCCGCTTTTGCGCCGGCAATGACAACTCCGCAACCGTGGTCGCCGCCCATGACATCCACTGCGATTCGCATAGATGAAACGAAAAAACGCGGAAGATTTTCCGCGATATGAAATTATTTACGCGCCCGCCGTGACGGTCAACACTTGTCGGCCTTTATAAAAACCGCACGCCGGACAAACGCGGTGCGGCACATACGGCGCGGCGCATTGTGGACAAACGCCGATCTGCGGCAGCTTGAGCACGCTGTTATAAGCCCGGCGCATTTTCTGCCGGCTCGTCGAAGGTTTACGCTTTGGAACGCCCATAAAATAAATTCAATTACAGTTTCAGTTTGTTCAATTCCGCCCACTTCAGCGAAACCGCTTTGTTTTCGCCCCCGGTTTTGGCCTTGTTCACGGAGATTTTCTCCAACCCGCGACAATCCGGTTTGCACAACGGATGTTGCGGAAACTCAAGGAGAATATCTTCGCGCGCGAGCGGCGTCAAGTCCACGCAATCATTGTCAACTTCGACCTTTTCCTCGCCTTCCAGCGGCAAATGCAGCGTCCACGGCTTCAATTCCAATTCGCGGGTGAACTTTTTCAGGCAGCGAACGCACTCGCATTCCAGGGTCACTTTCAATTCGCCCTGAACCAAAAGCGCGTCGTTCAATTTTTCAATTTCAACGTCGTATCGAACCGGCGAGGCGACGCGGATCATTTCGTCGCGCGTATCCAAGTCCAATTCTTCCGCCGTCAATTCGCCTTGCAGGCAAATTTCGCGATTTTCCAAATGACGAAGATTGACCGAAAGCATCATTCAAGTTTTGAGTTTCAAGCCGGTCCATCCGTTCAACCAAAATTCAAAACTATTTTCGCGACCGCAATTTTTTTTCCAAAGCATCGCGGACGTGCGCGGGCACAAACGGACTCACGTCGCCGCCCAGCCGCGCGATTTCCTTGACGATGCGCGAGCTGATGAACGTGTAAATGTCCTTGGGCATCATGAAAATCGTTTCGATATTTTCGTTCAAATTGCGGTTCATCAACGCCAGTTGAAATTCAAATTCAAAATCCGAGACCGCGCGCAGCCCGCGCACAATCGCCTGCGCTTTCTGGCTCACGACATATTCGACGAGCAACCCGTCAAAACTGTCGGCCTCGGCGTTGGGCAAATGGGCGATGGCCTGTTTTACTAAAGCCAGCCGTTCATTGGGCGTGAACAGCGGCGATTTGCTTTCGCTTTTGGCGATGGCCACGACGACGCGACCAAACAATTTTGTCGCGCGCTGCAACACGTCCAGATGGCCGTTGGTCAACGGGTCAAAACTGCCGGGATAAATCGCCGTGCGCATTCTTCAAACTTAAAATTAAAAAATCAAAATTCAAAACTATTTATTCATTTTCCACGGCACTTCATAAATCCGCACGGCGGCTTTGATGCCTTTGACGGTGACCGGAAATAATTCGACGCACGTCGAGGCCAGCGCCGGGTCGTCGCGCAGCAACTGATTGTAAGTGGTGTCGCTGATGATGATGCGGCCGCTGCCCGAAACGCCTTCGAGCCGGCTGGCGAGATTCACTTCGCGGCCAAAAACGGTGTAGTTCAAAATATGCGCGTCCGAACCCATCAAGCCGACGGTCACCAGTCCGGTATTGATGCCGGTGCCCAATTGCAATGCGCGCAATGGCGGGCGCGGCGGCAATCCACTGGCCACGCGCTCAAGATTTTCTTTTTCGCGCGCCGGATTTTGCGCCAGGCGTTCTTCGTTTAATTCATGGATGGCGCGTTGCGAATCAATTGCCGCGCCCACGCAAGCCATCGCATGTTTTTCATTAAGAACCGGCGCGTTCCAAAAGGCCATGACGCAATCGCCGATATATTTATCAAGCGTGCCGCCATGTTTTTTAACGGCATCGGCAACAATGGTCAGATAACGATTGACCAACTCCAGCGTTTCGCGCGCGGACAAATCGAAAACGATTTCTGCTTCTTGATCATTAAGCTGCCGTTCGCGGACAAATTCCGTGGAACTTTCCTGCATCTCGTCGGTCAACGTCGTGAACCCGCGCACGTCGGCAAAGAAAACGGTCACTTCGCGCCGCGCGCCGCCAAGCGAAAGTTTTTCCGCGCCGAGCAATTCGTTGACGATGTCCGGCGAGACGATTTTTGAGAAAACGGATTTGACGCGGCGCTGTTCGCGTTTTTCAAAAACAACGCGGTAAGTCACGAGGCTGACGTGTTCCATGAGAATCGCGCCGCCAATCGGAAACACGAGCGGCAACCAGTAGCGAAATTGCACATAGGCAAAAAATCCGGCGGCAATATAAATTGCCGCCAATAATAAAGTCGCGCCGGTCGCCGCAAAAGCGCCAAGCCGCCAGGTGAAAATGGCCGTCAGCGCGCCGAGAAAAATGATCAGCGCGAGTTCAACGGGCAGCGGCGCGCGACGGATGAAGCGGCCGGTGATGACAGAGTTCGCGACGTTCCAATGTTTGCTCACCAGTAAGGTGTCGCGTTCCAGCGGCGTCGCGCCGCGATCCGTCAAATCATTGCCTTGCGCGGCGGAACCGACGATAACCAATTTGCCACGAAAATCATTTTGCAAACCGTTCGTTTGTCCAAGCAAGCGCTGATGATTCTGCCAAAGCAAACTTTCAATCGGCGCGCGCGTCAGGCGCGGATCATTCGGTTTGAGCCGCCAATCAATGTAAAAGTAGCCGTTGCGATCAACGGGAATCACGCGTTGAATGCCGTTGGCGCCGCGCAAAATAATTTTTCCGCGCGGCAGATCAATTTCAGCCTTTCTCAAATCCAGTCCGAGTTGCTGCGCCGCCAGCACGATGCCCATGTGCCAGATAATTTCATCGGTGAAAGCCCTGGCCTTTGGCGCAACGCCGGGCGGAAGTTTGTCGCCTAAAATATCGGCGAGTGAAAAATTATTTTTCGCGTCAACGGGAACTTCAATGGCGTTGGTCGTGCCGGTTTGCGGCAAAATAATTTTACCGGGCGCGAACCTGGCGTTGCGGAGATCCACGCCGAGGTCGGGATCGGCCTCGATCTTTTTGAACAGCGGATGCCAGCGGCGATAAATGCGGAAAGCTTTGACGCGCCGCAAAATTCCGTCGGAATCTTTTTCCGTGGAAATGTCGCCGAGCGCCCGCGCATTGGTCGTGAATAAATCAGGCGGCATCACGTCGGGCGTGACGGCCAGTAGAACATTTTTCGCCCGCTGTTCCTGCAACGCAAAAAATTCGTCGGATTCAATCAAACTGCCGTCGGCCATTTGCACGGGCGGATGGTCGGGGCGCAATTCGCCGAACAGAACGTCGAAGGCGACGGCTTTGGCGCCTTGCGCGGAAAGTTCTTCAATGAGCCGGCCATAAACTTGACGCGGCCAGTAGAGTCCGAATTTGTAACCGAGCGCGCCACTTTTGACGGCGGCAATGCTGGATTCATCCATGTAAACGAAGGCGAGGTTGGTGGCGGCGGGCGCGGGAAATTTTTCGGCCGTCCGAACACGCAAGTCGTAAGTCATGCGTTCCAACCGCTCAAAGAAATCCAGAGGCAACAGACGAAGGCCGCAAACAAGCGCCAGAACAAAAACCGCCAGAACGAGGGGCGTGCGCTTGAAAGATTTGAATTTCACTCCGTCGAATTAAACAAAAACCCAGAGCAACTCAAGGCTGCTCCGGGTTTCTAAATGACTGAAACAATGAATTAAAAGAAATTATTAATCCGCGTTGTTATCATTGTTATTGTTTCCACCCAAAAAACGGCCACTGGTTGGTGAAATGTAAGTGTGTGTGTCCCGGTCGTAAGCATAATGAACAATTTGAAGATACAATGTGTCCAGTGAACTGGAAATTTGTGACAACAATAAAGCTAATTGAGGCGGCAAAAGAGTGATGCCGTTATTAAAGTTGAATTCATGCCCGGCGTTGACTTGCACGGTGGTGACCTGGCCATTTGGTCCGACCGTGGAAAGCCAGACGGAATTTAGAATCACGCCGCACCAGCCGTCCGCACCCAAGCCGAACAATGTGCCGCGAACACCGGCAATGCCGTTCGGAATTTTAACCAGATATTTGGATTGGGCGGAGAGTTTTTTGACGCTCGCGAAAATGCGGCCTTTTTGCAAATCCAATTCGGTGTCGCTGACGGTATCCACGCCCGTATCGGAAACGGTCAAAGTATCAATTTTAAGCGTGGTGCCGCCGGACAGGCGGATCACATTTTGCTCTACCGAAGGGCGGTAATCCACCATGCCGCGCACGCGAGAATCGGGCGCCAGCGAAATTCTATCTGGTGTCGAGACGGCTTGAGGCATCTGGATGGTCTTGCCTAGCACGACATCCACCATGCCATTCGGTTCCGTTCGGATGGTCGCGCCGGCGACCAGAACTTTTCCGGGAACCAAAGGAATCCATTTGGCGTTTGCGCCACTTTGCAGCGAATAACTCGCTCCGCCTTTGACGCGCACCACGGTGGCGACGCCTTGTTTATCCTGTGCTGAAACGGTGAAGGCTAAAGCCAATCCGCAAGCAGCGGCCAAAAATGTCGTCTGGATATTTTTCATAACAATTTTTATAGGACTTCTTCTATTCGAGGACATTATAAGTGCGGACAGTCAAATGTCAACTAGTAAAAACATCAATAAATCAAGGCTGACTGGTGATTCTTTGCCAGTCCACACCTTGTTTTCCTGCATAAATCGCAAAGGCTTTCTCATTCTGGATCAACACTGCCCGCACCACGCTCGAATCATCCGCGCCGCCCAACTCCAAAATACTTTCGGGAATGAGGCCGATTTTTTTGTGAACGTAAAGCAGCGCAAACACCGCCTGCCCGACCGCCGCGTAAGGCAATTCTTTATAGGCGCCTTCGACCGCATCCTCGACCGCGTCGGCCAGAAATTCCAATTGATCCACCAGATGCGGAAATCGCGGCGCCTGGATTTGCGTGAATTCCAGTTTCCACTGCGGCAAATGGCGCAGAACTTTTTCGGCGATCGCGGCGGTGATGCTCGCGGAACCATGGTTGACGAATTTCGCAATTTCGGACATGTCGGCAATTTAAGAAAATTAACGCCGCCGTCAAAGTGAAATCGCCGCGACAAACGCGCTTTCATTTTCCGCGAAATTCTTCTACGAATAGCGCGTGCAAGATTTGGTCGCCAAAACCGAGACGCTGCTCGAAGCGCTGCCGTATATCCAAAAATTCAGCGGCGAAATTTTTGTCGTCAAATACGGCGGCAGCTTCATGGACTCGCCCGACGCGGAAATCCGCCACGCCGTCGCGCGCGACCTCGTTTTTCTCGAAGCCGTCGAAATCAATCCCGTCGTCGTCCACGGCGGCGGCAAAGCCATCACGCGCGCTCTCGAAAAAGCCGGCCTCAAATCCGAATTCATTCAAGGCCAGCGCATCACCGATGAAGCCGCGATCAAAATCGTGGACGCCGTTTTGTCCCGCGAAATCAATCCTGAAATTGTCAAAGCCATCGAAGCGCGCGGCGGCAAAGCGCGCGGATTTTCCGGCGCGGACATTTTCAAATGCAAAAAATTATTGCTGGACGACAACGAAAACCCCGGCGCGCAAATTGACCTCGGCTACGTCGGCGAAGTTGTGGCCGTCAACACCGAACCGCTGCGCGAATGTATTCGGCGCGGCATCACGCCCGTCATCAGCCCGGTTGCGCTCGGCGCGGATGGAAAAATTTATAATTGCAACGCCGATGTCGCCGCCGCGCAAACCGCCATTGCGCTCAAAGCCAAACGCCTCGTTTTCATGAGCGACGTGCCCGGCCTTTTGAGCGATCCAAAAAAACCGGATTCCGTCATCGCGCATTTGAAAATTTCCGAAGTCGCCGCGTTGAAAAAATCCCGCGTGATTGACGCGGGCATGATTCCCAAAGCGGACAGCGCCGTGGCCGCGATTCAATCCGGCGTGGAAAAAGTTTCGTTTGTGGACGGCCGCGTGCCGCATTCCGTGCTGCTGGAAATTTTCACCGATAAAGGAGTCGGCACGGAAATCGTTTTGTAACCATAAAATTCCTTGCGCTTTTCCGCTTGTTTAGAACACTGCCAAAAATTCCATTGATAAATTTATGAAAAAAACAAAACGAGCACTGACTCCCGAACGCATCATGCAACTGGCCTGGGGCTACGCGCCGCCGCTGATCCTCGAAGCCGCCGTCAAACATCGCGTCTTTGATTTGCTGGATGAGTCGTCCAAAACCGCGCAACAACTCGCCGCGAAAACCGGCGCGTCTGTTCGCGGCCTCACCATGATCTGCAATGCGCTCGTCGGCCTGCAATTTTTGTCGCGTAGCGGCGACCATTACAAACTCACGCCCGAAAGCGCGGCGTTTCTCGTTTCCGGCAAAAATCCGTATTATGGCGGATTTATGAAACACATCTCGCGGCAGTTGATTCCACAATGGCTCGACTTGGCGCAAGTCGTCAAAACCGGCAAGCCGGCCCGGCGCGTCAACGCGCAAAGGGAAGGCGTCAAATTTTTTACTGAATTTGTCGAGGCCATTTTCCCGTTGAGTTACGCGGCGGCAAAAACTTTGGGCGAACATCTGAAAATTTCCCAGGCGAAAAATCCCGTCAGCGTTTTGGATATCGCCGCCGGCTCCGGCGTTTGGGGAGTCGCGCTGGCCGAACAATCCAAACAAGTTCAAATCTCCGCCGTGGATTGGCCGGACGTTTTGAACATCACGCAAAAAGTTGCCGCTCGGCACGGCGTCGCCGACCGGCTCAAAAAAATTCCCGGCGATTTGGCAAAAGCGGATTTCGGAAAAAACCACCACGTCGCCACGCTCGGCCACATTTTGCACAGCGAAGGCGCCGAACGCAGTCGCAAGTTGCTAAAAAAAGTTTTCGCCGCGCTCGCGCCCGGCGGCACGATTGCCGTCATGGAATTTCTCGTCAACGAACAACGCACCGCGCCGCCGGTCTCGCTGCTGTTCACCGTCAACATGCTCGTCAACACCGAATCCGGCGACACCTTCAGCTTTGAAGAAATCAGCCAGTGGCTGCGCGCCGCCGGATTTGTCAAACCGCGCTTGCTCAATGTGCCCGCCGTTTCGCCGCTGATTTTGGCGACCAAACCTTGACGCCGTGAAAGAAATTTTCCCATCGCCGCCGCCACTCGTGCAAAATCAATTCGAGTCCGTCCGCGAATTGTTCACGAAAAATGTCGTGCCGAGTTACGGACGCTTCGACCTCGCGTTAAGTCACGGCGCGGGCAGCTACGTTTTTGACGTGGCGGGAAAACGCTACTTGGATTTGGGCGGCGGCATCGCCGTGAATTGTCTCGGCCACGCGCATCCCGCGATCATCGAAGCGCTCGTCGAGCAATCGAAAAAACTGATTCACGTTTCCAATTTGTATTACACCGAGCCGCAGGGAAAACTCGCGGCGGAAATTGTCAAACGCATCGGCGCGGGCAAAGTTTTTTTCTGCAACAGCGGCGTGGAGGCGAATGAAGGATTGTTCAAAGTCGCGCGCAAATTTGGCCACGCCGAAGGCCGGTTTGAAATTTTGACGGCGCTAAATTCTTTTCACGGACGCACGCTCGCGGGAATCGCCGCCACCGGTCAGGACAAAGTCAAAAAAGGTTTTGAGCCGATGACGCCGGGTTTCCGGCATTTTCCGTTCAACGATTTGGACGCCGCGCGCAATTTAATTTCGTCCGCAACCGTTGCGATTTTAATTGAAGGCGTGCAAGGCGAAGGCGGCGTCACGCCCGCGACTCCAGAATTTTTGCTCGGCCTGCGAAAACTTTGCGGCGAAAAAAAATTGTTGCTGCTCCTGGACGCCGTTCAATGCGGCCATTTCCGCACCGGAAAATTCCAGAGCTTTCAAAGAATTCTTGAAGACGTTTCTGGCGGCGAATTTTTTTTGCCCGACGGCATTTCCATGGCCAAGTCGCTCGGCGGCGGATTTCCCATCGGCGCATTTTGGTTGCGCGCGCCGGTCGCGGATTTGCTTGGCGCCGGAACGCACGGCACGACTTTTGGCGGCTCGCCGCTCGCGTGCGCCGTGACGCTGAAAATTTTTGAAGTCATCGAAAATGAAAAATTGGATCAAAACGCGCGCAAACTGGGCGAGTGGATGCTGGACGAATTAAAACGGCTGGCGGAAATTTATCCAACCGTCGTCAAAAACGCGCGCGGCCTCGGCTTCATGCTCGGACTTGAACTGGTGGAAAAAGAAAAAATTCCCGCGTTCGCTTTGAGCGAAAAATCGGCGGCGATTCAATTTACCAACCGGCTGCAAGCCGCCGGCGTTTTGGTGGTTCCCGCCGGAACGCAAGTCATCCGTTTGTTGCCGCCGCTGAATTTGAAACCGCACGAAGCGGGCGAAGGCATTTCCAAAATTGAAACGGTCATTCAATCGCTGGCGTAAAAATTTCAGCCGATGAAAAAAAATCTTTTTTGGGCCGCCGGAATTTTTTTGATTCTGCTGGCCGGTTGCAAAACCACGGACACGGCAAATTCCGGTTACATGGCGTCCGTCGAAATTTCCGGCCCTCGCGAAAATGAAATTCGCGCGATGACGGCGGCGATTTTTTTAGCGAGCGGTTACGAGCAAACCGGTGATCTGATCTTTGAAAAAAAAGGTTCCGCCTGGGATACTGCGGCTTACGGCGGCTGGTCCGGCAACGCCGTTTGGGTGCGGATGCGCGTCCATCTTGCGATGTTGGATGACACTCGCGGCGTGCTGGGCTGCGATGCGTATGAACTTTTGGACCGGGATCAATGGACGGATGCGCGGGAGCAAAAATTCTTTTTTGAAAAGCGTTCCGATTGCAAAAAACTTTTGGACGAAATCAAAACAAAACTCGATTCGCCCGACGCCGCAGCTCCAACCCATAAAATTCCATGACGCCCGCCGCGCACAAACACTTGGCCGAACGCGATCCGGTTTTGAAATTGCTGATTCGCGAGCACGGATTTTGTGCGCTCGTGCCGGAAAAACGACGCTCACCATTTCAATCATTGGTCATGGCCGTCGCGCATCAGCAACTCAACGGCACGGCGGCGAACACAATTCTCTCGCGCTTCAAAAAACTTTTTCCCGGACGCAGATTTCCGCGACCGGAAGATTTGGCGAAGGTGACGGACGCGCAAATCCGCGCCGCCGGATTTTCCTTCGCGAAAATAAAATCCATCCGTGACATCGCTGAAAAAAGCCGGTCCGGCGTGATCCCGACTTCGCGCGAGATCGTGAAATTATCCGACGATGAAATTGTCGCGCGGCTGACCGAAGTTCGTGGCGTGGGGCGCTGGACAGTCGAGATGCTTTTGATTTTTCAACTTGGCCGGCTTGATGTTTTGCCCGCCGCCGATTTTGGCGTGCGCACTGGTTTTCGTCATGCTTACAAGAAACGCGAAATGCCGACGGTGAAAGAACTGCTCGCGCACGGCGAAAAATGGAAACCGCATCGCACGACCGCCGCGTGGTTTCTCTGGCGCGCAGCGGATGCGCTGAAGAAAAAGAAGTGACGCGCCGCGCCGTTTTGGTTACAAACTTTCCTTTGGGCGAAAATTTCCGAATCGAATATGAAAAATTTATTGTCATTGGAAAAATTGGCGGTCGCGGATTTTGAAAAAATCTTGCGTGACGCCGCGATTTTCAAACGCGAACGCACCCGCGTGGATAAAATTCCGCTGGCCGGACAAACCTGGGCGCTGATGTTTTCCAAATCGTCCACGCGCACGCGCGTTTCGTTCGAGGTTGGTATTCGCGAGTTGGGCGGAAAAGTGATTTTTCTCAACGCGAATGACATCCAGCTCGGTCGCGGCGAGCCGATCAAGGACACCGCGCGCGTTTTGGGCCGCATGGTTCATGGCGCGGTCATCCGCACGTTTGCGCAGAGCGACGTAGACGAATTTGCCGAATTTTCGAAAATCCCGACCATCAACGCGCTCACGGACGACGAGCATCCGTGCCAGATTCTCGCGGACATTTTCACGTTCAAGGAATTGCGCGGCCCGATTTCCGGCAAAGTCGTGACGTTTGTCGGCGACGGCGCGTGCAACGTGCCGCTGTCGTGGATTTTTGCGGCGGCGAAATTAAATTTTGAACTGCGGATCGCCGCGCCGAAAAAATTCCAGCCGTCGGCGGAAATTTTGAAACGCGCGGGCGGAAAAATTATTTGCACGGACAATTTGGAAAAGGCGGCCAAAGGCGCGGATTTACTTTACACGGACGTTTGGGTTTCGATGGGCAAGGAAAATGAATCCGCCGAGCGCCTGAAAATTTTGAGCGGCTATCAAATCAATCAAAAAATTGTGAAGCTGGCGAAACCGGACGCACTCGTGATGCACTGTTTGCCCGCATATCGCGGCAAGGAAATTGACGAAGAAATTTTTGAAGCGAACGCGGACACGATTTTCACGCAGGCGGAAAACCGGCTGCATGTGCAAAAGGCGATTTTGAACTGGGCGATTTCGTAAATCAAATGAGGCGAAAATATTCAGGTTATATTTTCCAGTTCACGCTTTCCGATCATGGTGGACGGCATATTCACGTTTTTACGGATGACGACGAAATCGGCGTTTATGACAAAATTGACGGGCCGACCCGAGGATTGGAAAAAGCATGGAATAAAAATTTGCAAGCCGGTCTGGAAAAGTTTATCAGTGAATTGCATGAGCGTGGATATTTCCATTGAAGAACTGTGCGTCGAACGCGTTTGGTATGATGCTTCGACGAAAAAACTTTTTGTGCAGTCGAAGGATTTTGTGAACGGAATCGAGTTTGCCGCCATCGCGGAAGACGATTTTGAATCGCGCAGTCCGGTGACTTCTTTTTCCGTCGGACATAAAGGCGCGACTGTGATTTGCCATCACAAAGATGGAAAAGAAACGTGGCTGCCGGCGGATATGTGGTTGTCGGACGGATTTTCGCCGGAAAAATAAGCCAAACGATAAGATTTTTTGGACATAATTAATGGAATGTTCAGAGTCAAAATTCGATTTCGTTAATTCTGTAATTCTATCTAAAAATTATTTTGAAAATTGTCGCAGATACTTTATCGCGACTTTCAAATCTTTCGGCCATTCGCTTTTGATGGTCACGGTCTCGTTCGTGACGGGATGCGGGAAAATCAATTCTTCCGCGTGCAGCGCGGCGCGGGAAATCAGCGCGCGTTCTTCGCGTCCGGGTTTGAGCCGATAATCTTTTTTCAACCGCGAAAGCCAGAGCGGTTTGCCGCCGTAAAGTTCGTCGCCGACGATTTTCAAATCAATATGCTGTAAATGAACGCGGATTTGGTGCGTGCGTGCGATGAGCGGTTCGCATTTCAACAGCGCGTAGCCGTGGCGCTGGAAATTTTCCAGCACTTCAAATTTCGTCTGCGATGGCTTGCCGTCCTTGGAATCAACCCGCATCAGGCCGGGCGTGACCGGATGCGGCGCGATTTTGACGTTCACTTCAAATTTTTCTTCCAGCGGTTCGCCGCGCACGAGCACGATATATTTTTCCGCGATTTTTCCCGAACTGAACAGATTAGAAAGCGCGACGAAGGCGGATTTGTTTTTGGCGAGCAGGATCACGCCGCTGGTTTCGGGGTCGAGGCTGTGCGCGTTCATCAAATAATCCAGTTGGCGTTCGCGCGCCCACGGTTTTTTTTCCGCGATGGCGGCGTGGAGCAATTTCATCAAGCTCGGTCGCCCATCAAACTGGCCGGCCTCGGGTGAAGTCGGAAGTCCGGCAGGCTGGTCGAGCGCGAGCAAATGTTCGTCCTCAAAGAGAACGGGGATTTCCCAAAATTCGCGCGTGGCGGGCGAAGAAAGTTTGATGCTCACGCGACAATAATAATCGAAATTTCCAGCGCAATCAAAATGGATTCCGGTTCAAGAATCAATTCAAGAAGGCGCGCGATTATTTTTCACCCGCCAACTGGTCTTTGAACAGCGGCGTATTGCGCAGTTCGCGGTTGGCTTCCTGGTTGAGCCAGTTTTGAAAGGCCTCGTCCGCGCGGGAACGGCGGAGGGCGGCGGTGAATTGCGGCAGGTCGGCGTTCATGGCCGTGGGGTCGGCGGCCAGCCGGGATTGGACGAACAGGATAAATCCGCCGTCCGCCGTCTGCTCAAATCCGCTGGCGTGGCCGGTGGCGGCGGTGAAGGCGGCTTGCTTCAACTGGTTCAATTCGGCGCGGTCGCCAATCTCGGGCAGTTCGCTGGTGCTCAAGGAAAAGGGCGGCAGGGTTTGCGGCGGCATTCCGGCGGCCACGCACGCGGCAGCAAAATTTTTTCCATTGGCAAGATCGGCGGTCAATGTGCGGGAGAAATTTGTGCCGGCGCGCTGGGCGAGCGCGGTGGCTTGTGCGATCTGAAAATCATGCGTGACGCGGGCGTGGATTTGCGAAAAAGGCAGGATTTCGCCGGGCAGTTGCCGATCATAGGCGATGATATATATGCCGTCCGGCGCGACGAGGGGACCGGCAAAGGGTTCGTCGGGCGCGAGTCCGAACGCGGCTTTGGTGAAATCTGCGGGCGCGGAAAATTCTGACGGGCCGGTTTCGCTGTCAAAGGGCGCGGTGGTTTGGACGGTCAATCCTTTTTGTTTGGCGACGAGCGCGAGGTTTTCCGGTTTGGCCGGGTCCGTTTGGAATACGGTGGTGGCAAAGGCGTTTGCCTGTATGTGCGCATCGCTCAAGGCGCGCTGGCGGATGAGAATTTCGCGGACTTTGGCCTTTCCTTCGGCGGGAGTTTTTACGTCGGGAAAATAATTGGTGGGCAACTGGTCGTAATCGGCTTCAATGATTTCGTCCAGGTTCGTTTTCTCCAATTCCGCCTGCGCTTGCGCCAGATAGTTTGTGACGTTGAATTCAACATAGCTGACCTGCACGCGGTCAGGCACGCGATATTCGGCCAGATAATTCGTATAAAATTGCGCGACGGCTGCGGGCGTGACGGTGACCTGCGATACATAATTTGAGGCGGAGAAAAAAACGATTTGCGCGGAAAATTCCTGGTGTTCCTGCGCATACAGCGCGGCGGCTTCCTGCGGCGTGACGAGGTCGCCGGACAAACCAAGCGCCTGCACGAGTTCCTGAATCACGATGTCGTGCCGCGCAAAATTTTCAAAGTCGTCGGCGCTCAAACCTTGCGGTTGCAAAACCTGTTTCACAAAGGCATCGAGCGGGACGCTTTCGCCTTTCACATGCAGCACGCGCGCGAGTTCCTGCGAGTGGAGCATCTCATTGGCGCGCGCGGCGGCTTCGTCATCGCTGACATGGACGCCGAGTTTCGCGGCTTTTTTCAAGATCAGCAGGCGCAGATAAACTTCGCGCTGGAGATCGCTTTGGGAAATGCTTTTGTCCGGCCACGTGCCGTTGTGGAAAAGGTAAAAAATATAAAACTCGCGCTGCGCGCTTTGATATTCATCGAGTGAAATCTGCTGGCCATAGATGGAGCCGAAGTTGGAGCTGCCGCCGCCGTTGCCGCTGCTCATCCGCTGGCTGGGATTGAAGTAATAAACAAATGAAATGATGGTGAGGGCGGCGATAACCAGCCAAAGCCATTTTGAATGTTTGCGAATCGTTCCGATCATAGTGACAAAAAGGAAGATGAAGCGTAACCAGCGAAGCCAATCAGGGTCAAACTAAAAGCGCGCGTTCACTTCAACCAAAGTTGAGGCTTTCATTGAATTTGCAAACCTGAAAGACGAACTTAAAATTTTTGAACTTTTATTTAAGCCACTTCGCCACATCCGCCGCCGCGTAAGTGATCAAAATATCCGCGCCCGCGCGACGCATCGCCAGCAAACTTTCCAACGTCACGGCGCGTTCGTCAATCCAGCCGCGTTGCGCCGCCGCTTTGATCATGGAAAATTCCGCGCTCACCGAATAGGCCGCCGTCGGATAGCCAAATTCTTTTTTCACGCGCCAAATCAAATCCAAATACGACAGTGCCGGTTTGACCATCACGATGTCCGCGCCTTCGCGAATGTCCATCGCCACTTCGCGCAACGCTTCGCTGGCGTTGGCGGAATCCATTTGATAACTGCGCCGGTCGCCAAATTGCGGCGTGCTTTCCGCAGCTTCGCGAAACGGCCCGTAAAACGCCGACGCAAATTTTGCCGCGTAAGACATGATCGGCATTTCGGTAAAACCATTTTTATCCAGCGCGGCGCGAATCGCCGCCACGCGACCATCCATCATGTCGCTCGGCGCGATTAAATCCGCGCCCGCTTCCGCATGGCTCAATGCCGTTTGCGCGAGAATTTTCAAAGTCGCGTCGTTCAAAATTTTTCCGTTCGCAACAATTCCACAGTGTCCGTGCGCCATATATTCACACAAACAAACGTCCGTGATGACGAGCAATTCCGGCAATTTTTTTTTCAACAGCCGGACCGTTTGTTGCACGATTCCATTTTTTGCGAACGCGCCGGCAGCCTGGGCGTCTTTTTTTTCGGGAATTCCAAAAAGCAAAACTGCGGGAACGCCGAGTTTGTGGGCGGCGGTCGCTTCGCGCAAAAGTTCGTCCGGCGAAAATTGAAAAACGCCGGGCATCGCGGAAATTTCGCGGCGCAATTTTTTTCCCGCGCGGACGAACAGCGGCAAAACGAGTTGCTCCACGCTCAAGCGCGTTTCGCAAACGAGTTTGCGCAGCGCGGGCGACGACCGCAAACGGCGCGGGCGATAATTTGGAAATGGGCCAACGGCTAAATTCACAAAATGATTCTAGTTTCAAACCGCGCAGTGCAAAGCGGAAAATTTTAATGATCGAATCTTCGCAATCCGGCATTTCTATTAAGTTAAGGATTGGCGGGCTATCTTCGCCAAATGGAGGCTTGCGCCCACCGCGAACTCTTTTGTAAAGTTTGCGGGCAACGGAGACTGGATTCGTTGGCCCTTCAAATTGCCCACGTGGCGGAATTGGCAGACGCGCTAGATTCAGGTTCTAGTGAGTAAAATCATACAGGTTCAAGTCCTGTCGTGGGCACCACCGGTTAGCTTTGGATTTTTGCGGGTTAAAAAAGATGACGGCGGGCGCAGGGATTACACACGAATTTTTTTTATCGCCCACGCCCGCCGAGCGCCCAGTTCTCATTGGGCATTAACAAAATAATTCAACCGCACCATCTGGCAAGTTTTTTTGAGACAATTTTTTGAGCGAGGCGGTCGCTCCTCGCTTCCAGGCTTTACATTCAACCCGGATAATCCGAAAAATCATCCATGCCAACGCACCGGCGCAAACTTCAACTCGCAAAATCATGGCTCGGCGTTTTGACGTTTGCTTTTTCTGCCATTTTGCGCGCGGCGGAATTTTCCAATTCCCCCTTCATCATTGATGCCTGGAGCACGCGGCAGGGACTGCCGCAAAGCTCGGTCATTTCCATTGTCCAAAGCGCGGACGGTTATCTCTGGCTGGGCACGCTCAACGGCCTCGTCCGCTTCGACGGAATTCGTTTCACCGTTTTTAACGAAAGCAATTTGCCGGGGTTGGACAGCGACCGGATTGTGCTTTTGTTTGAAGACAGCCGGACGAATCTCTGGGTCGGAACGGATGCCGGCAGCGTGGCCCTGCTCAAGAATGGAAAATTGGAAAAATTTCCGCTCGGCCAGGCCGGCCACGAAGGACGCGCCATTTATGCTTATGAAGACGCGCATCATGTGCTCTGGTTTTACACGGCTGATGGCCGCATGAGTTATTATCAAAATGGAAAAATGACCAGCGATCCGTCCATGATTTCGCTGGAACTGGTGCGGCGCGCGTTGAAAATGTTGTTGCCCAGCCGTTCCGGCGGTTTTTGGCAAATTCAGGAAAATCGGATTCAAAAATGGAAAGATGGCCGGCTCGAAAAAGATTTTGGCGCTTTTCCCTGGACCGAAACCACCATTGTCACCGCCGCGTGCGAAGATGAAAATGGCAACTTGATCGTCGGCACCCTCGGCGATGGAATTTTTTGGTATGACGCCAACGGAAAATTCCAGCACCTCTCGCAGGAACAAGGATTGTCGTCGGCTTTTGTTCTTTCTTTATGTTTGGACAATGCGGGAAATCTTTGGGTGGGCACCGACGGCGACGGCTTGAACCGGCTCAAAAGAAAAATTTTCAACCCGCCGGACGGAACTCATTCGTTGCCCGCCCAATCCATCGCCCAAGACGGACGCGGCGGTTTATGGATCGCATTCAACGCCTTTGGAATTTCGCATTGGCAGACAAATTCCACGCAGGATTTCACTCTGGGACCGCGAAAAGGCGCGTGGGCCGTGCTGGTGGATCGGCGGCGGCAAGTTTGGGCCGGAACTTCCGAAGAAGGACTTTTCCTTTTTCAAACCAATCAATTCGTTCCCGCGCCCGGCGCGGAAATTCTCGGCCCGCAGATTTTTGCGTTGTTTGAAGATCGCAGCGGACAATTATGGGCGGGCACGCAAAACGGCCTCGCAAATTTCGATGGGAAAAAATGGAAGCTTTTTACGACGCGCGATGGTTTGTCGGAAAACCGCGTCCGCGCCATCACGCAAGATGTTGACGGAAATTTATGGGTCGGCACCGAAAACGGCGGCTTGAATTTTTTCAAGGGCGGAAAATTTATTTCTTATCAACCCTCTGAAAACGGTTTGCCCGGCAATGATATTTCGTGTCTTTACGCGGATCCAGACGGCGTTTTATGGATCGGCACTTCCGGGCACGGACTGGCGCGATTTCAAAATGGAAACTGGATTCATTATTCCACCGCCAGCGGTTTGGCCAGCGACAGCATCAGTTACCTCGTTGAAGATGGCGACGGCAATTTATGGATCGGCTCGAACGCCGGCCTCATGCGCGTTGAAGAAAAATCGCTGGCGGCCGCCGGAACCAATGCCGTCATTTTTTGCCGGACGTATGTGGAAACCGACGGCTTGCCGACGCGCGAATGTTCCAGCGGTTCGCAACCGGCGGCGATCCGCGCGCCGGATGGAAAATTATTTTTTCCCACCACCAAAGGCGTGGTCTCGCTGAATCCGGCGGAACTCAAACCCGATTTGCAGCCGCCGCCGGTTTTGATCGAATCTGTTTGGGTGGACGGACGCGAACAAAAAACCAACCGGCTCAATTCCGCGTGGCCGCAAGCCATCGTCATTCCGCCGGGCCGCGAACAATTGGAAGTGGATTATACCGCGCTGGATTTTTCCGCGCCGGAGGCCGTGCGTTTCCAATACCGGCTCGAAGGCCGCGACACCGGCTGGACGGCGGCGGGCCAGACGCGCGCGGCGCATTACAGCCAACTCTCGCCCGGCCATTATCGTTTTCACGTCATCGCGTGCAACGAAGACGGCGTGTGGAATAAAAACGGCGCGTCGCTGGAAATCACCGTGCAACCGCAATTCTGGCAGACCTGGTGGTTTCGGCTCGCAATGGTTTTAGTTTTTCTCGGAATCGTCGTGGCCATCGTCCGTTATTTTTCCACGCAAAAATTGCAGCGCGAATTGCAATTGTTCAAACAGCAGGAAACATTGGAAAAAGAACGCGGACGCATCGCGCGCGACCTGCACGACCAGCTTGGCGCAAACCTGACGCAAGTCGCCTTGCTCGGCGAAATGGCCGGGGCCGATAAAAATTCGCCGGACGAAATCGAATCACACGCGCAACAGATTTCCCAAACCGCGCGCGAAACGACCCGTTCGCTCGATGAAATTGTCTGGGCCGTCAATCCGTCCAATGACACGCTCGAAGGCTTGGCAAATTACGCCTGCAAATACGCGCAGGATTATTTTGCGCTGGCCGGTGTGCGTTATCGCGTGGATGTGCCGACGCAATTGCCGGCACAGGAAATTCCGCCGGACGTCCGCCACAACGCTTTTCTCGCGTTCAAGGAAGCCGTCCACAACGTCGTCAAACACGCGCACGCCTCCGAAGCCTGGATTCGCCTGCGATTGTCGCCGGACAATTTTACTCTGGAAATTGAAGACAACGGCTGCGGCTTCGGCAATCCTGATTCCGCGCAAAACCGGAACGGTCTGCGCAACATGAAAAAACGCATGAGCGACCTTCGCGGGGAATTTTCCATTTCGCCGGGAAAAAATGGCGGAACGATTATCCGCCTGACGGTTCCAATTATTTAGCCACAGATGCACACAGATAAACACAAATGGAGAAGCTTGAATTGGTTGAAGCAACGCAAATTCAATCCGAAAAATTCCTAAAATTGCTGGAAAAACTTTTCGGCATTTGTGTCCATCTGTGCTTATCTGTGGCTGATTTAATTATGCCCGTCACCGTTTCCATCGTCGAGGACAATGACAAACTGCGCGAGACGCTCGCGCGTGTGCTCAATCGCGCGGAAGGTTTTCGCTGCGTCAGCCAATACGCGAATGCCGAGGACGCGCTGAAAGATTTGCCGCAGATCAAGCCGGATGTCGTGCTGATGGACATCAACCTGCCCGGCATCAACGGCGTGAAATGCGTCCAGCAATTGAAAAAAATCCTGCCGCAGATCCAGGTGATGATGCTCACGGTTTATGAGGACACGGAAAATATTTTCAACGCGCTGGCGGCGGGCGCGAACGGTTACATGCTCAAGCGCACGTCCAGCCGGGAATTGCTGGAAGCCATCCAGGAAGTGCATCGCGGCGGCTCGCCCATGACCATGCACATCGCGCGCAAAGTCGTGCAGTCCTTCCAGCAAACGGCGGCCACGGCATCCGCCACCGAAAATCTTTCCGAACGCGAACAGCAGGTGCTCGATCTTTTGAGCAAGGGATTGATGTATAAAGAAATCGCGGACAAACTTGCCATCAGCTACGAAACCGTCCATACCTACATCCGCCGCATTTACGAAAAATTGCAGGTGCGCACGCGCACGGAAGCGGTGGCAAAGTTTTTGCGGAGGTGAACCTCAAGTGTTTTCGCAAAATTAAATGTTGAAAAATTAGTGGAATTAGCTTCCAATCCGACCTTCAAAAAAATGAAACTCAACTACAAACGAAAGATGGTTCTACTTGGTTTTCTGATTCTGGTTATTGGAGCAGGAGCAAAAAGTGTTTGGGATGGCGCGCGCAATCCTGCGTCAATCACTTGGGAGACATTACGGTATCTGACAATGCCGACACCCATTCTTTTAATTCTGATATTGGTTGCGATTTTTGCCTTGGCCGGACGCGAAAAGCAATAAAAGCGAGACGGCTCCATAACGGGACTTCCAGAATGGATATGACAGCAAAATGATTCTGTTTGTTGGTTGGGTTAAGTCCGGCATTCTGTTTTTATGACCTGCAAAATTATTCTGAATAGTGTTGGGTTGCTGATTGGCGTTGTTGGTTCAACCCTGATTTGGATATTTGGACTTCCAGCATCCGTTGACAGAACTGGTGCAGAATATCGCGCCACAGGAAATGTTGATGAACATGAAGTTGCATTGGCTAAAAAATTTGATTGCAAGTCAAGGATTGGATTCTTGATGCTCATTTTGAGCTTTTTGTTTCAACTCATCTCTAATTTTCTCTAACGCTGTGATTCCATAAACGGCAATATGCCGCTTGTCATAACTATTTTGATCGAGGCTTTGCTCGGCAAAGACGGCCTTCAGAAATTTTCAAAGCAAATCCGTTCGACCCGCGGTTGTGCGCGCATAAAATCAACAGCTTGTCGGTATATTACGGCAAGACCATTACGCAGCGGAAATTGAAGGCGAAGTGGTTTTCACCGTGGACATCGGCAGCCACGCGATATTTATCGCGTTTGAAATTTTTGATTCGTGTAACCATAACTGGTGACTCGCAGGGGACGCGGACTCTGTTATCTTGGTCTCGTTGTTGATGCACAAATGCAGTGTTCTGTGTGTAGTAAGGCGTAGGTCTGCGGCGCCGCATCCGACAGGTTCGCAGCCGCGCAAACTGCGAGATGTTTTTAGAGCGTGTAGTTCTCATTGGGAGCCGGAGTAGTGTCCGGCTCTCTTTTTTTGTCCGCGCGGCACGCCGTTGAAAAATTTCAACGGATTTCAAAAGTTCCAAATCACCATTTTACTGGCACGGTCATTTTCTTGCCAAAACGGTTTTGATAATGCAATTGCCGGTGATGCGCGCCGTGTTCGTGAACGAGCTTCGTCAGCTTCACGTCGTAGCAGCAGTATTCCGCGATCTCCAAAAATCGTCCGTCCTTGAACCAGCGGATCGCCTGCAAACCTTCCGCCGTTTTTTCCACGCCAAACGTCGCCGTCGCAATCGAGTCGAGCGAGAGCCGGTGATTCAAAATCGTCTGCAACTCCACCAGCATGTCGAGCGTCGGCAATTGCGTCAGATCAAACGACGTGTAGCCGTGCAACACTTCGTAGTCGAACCGCAGGTTGTTGAAACCGATCACCAAATCCGCGCGCTGCAATTCCGTGATGAGGTCGCCGACATTTTTTTCGTGATAAATTTTGTAGTCGCCGCTCGCGCTGTTGAAGGTCACGCCCACGCTCATGCCCATTTTGGAAATGTTGCCCCAGCCGCCCACTTCATCGGCGGACTTCTGTGTTTCGAGATCGAAATAAACAATGTTCTTTGGCACGGACTTCTGGACAGAATTAACAAAATTCACCAAATTAGAAAAAACAATTTTGCACAATTCTGTAAATTCTGTCTAAAAGTTTTAATCGCAGCTTGCGAAAATTTTTGCGCCGGTTCAAATTCCGGCATGGCTCTGACACCGTCCACCATGCTGCCGCTCGGCACGAGCGCGCCGGACTTCAAATTGCCGGACACGAACGGAAAAATTGTTTCGCTGGCCGATTTCAAAAATGCGCCCGCGTTGCTCGTGATTTTCATGTGCAACCATTGCCCGTATGTGATCCACATTCGCGCCGGCCTCGCGCAACTCGCGCGCGATTATGCGCCGAAGAATATCGCCATCGTCGGCATCAATTCCAATGACGTGGAAAATTATCCCGACGACAGCCCGGCCAAAATGAAGGAAGAAGTCAAACGCGCCGGTTACATTTTTCCGTATCTTTACGACGAATCGCAGGCGGTCGCCAAAAATTATCGCGCCGCCTGCACGCCGGATTTTTTTCTGTTCGACCGTGGCCGCCGGCTGGTTTATCGCGGCCAGTTTGACGCCAGCCGTCCGGGAAACGGAATTCCCGTGACCGGAAAAGATTTGCGCGCCGCGTTCGACGCCGTGCTCGCGGGAAAAATCACCTCCGAATTCCAGGCGCCCAGCATCGGCTGCAACCTCAAATGGAAAGACGGAAACGAGCCGGATTATTTTTAGCCGCAGTAAAATTGTCGCTGACAAACCCGCCGGGAATCTTCATCCTAGTTCGCAATGAAGCAATGGATTTCCGATTACGTTCGCGCGCAGAAAGCCGCGTTCGATTCCGTTCCCGCCGATGAAATCGCCAAACTGATCGAGCTGCTGCGCGAAGCGTTGAAAGCCGACCAAAATATTTTTTGTTTTGGCAACGGCGGCAGCGCGATGAATTCCTCGCACTTCGCCACCGACCTCGGCAAAGGCGCGTCCGACAAAATCGGCAAACGTTTTCGCGTTCTTTCGCTTTGCGACAATGTGAGTTGGATGACCGCGCTCGCGAACGATTACGCCTACGAAGATGTGTTCGTCGGACAATTGCAAAATTATGGCAAACCCGGCGACATCGCGCTGGGCATCAGCGTCAGCGGCAATTCGCCCAATTGCGTGAAGGCGCTGGAATGGGCGCGCAAAAATGGATTGAAAACCATCGCGCTCGTCGGCGGTAAACGCGGGCGCATGGCGGAAGTCGCGGAAAATGTCATCGCCATCGGCGACACGCATTATGGCCGCGTTGAGGATGTGCAAATGAACATCTGCCATCTGCTCTGCTACGCCTTCATGGAAAATCCGCAGTGGGTAAAATGATTTTAGGCCACTCTACGAATTTCATTGCGGGCGATGCGGTTGCCGATAAAAAACCGGGTGGCGCGGCGAATTAAAATTTTTCCTCAAATCACAGTCCCGTTCGGGATGACGGCATTTTTGGGGATGATGACGATGCCGTCGCGGATGAAATAAAGTTCGTGGTCAACGCTATCGGGTTTTCCGGCGGGCGAAATGGTGACGTCATTTCCGATGCGCGCGTTTTTATCAATGATGGCATTTTCAATTTTGCAATTGGCGCCGATGCCGATGCGCGGTTTGCCTTCGCGCGCGTGTTGCTCGACGGATTCCTGCGCCTCGTAAAAATCGCTGCCAAGCGTGATGACGCGATTCAATTCCGTGCCCGCGCCCACAAACGTGCGCAGGCCGATGATGGTGTTCTGGATGCGCGCGTGGTTGAGGATGCAGCCATCGGAAATGACGGCGTGCTTGATTTCCGCGCCGTTGATTTTCGAGCCGGGCAGATAGCGCGGGCGCGAAAAAATCGGCGCGCTCATGTCGAAGAAATTAAAGCGCGGCAGTTCGGAAACCAAATCCAGGTTTGCCTCGAAGAAAGAGCGGATGGTGCCGATGTCCTCCCAATAGCCTTCAAAAACGTAGGAGAAAACGCGGCGCGAATTGATGGCGTGCGGAATGATGTGCTTGCCAAAATCGGACAGCGGATTGTCGAGCAGCTCGCAAATCAGTTGGCGGTTGAAAATATAAATGCCCATGGAGGCGAGAAATTTTTCGCCGCCGTCCTCGATCCGGAATTTTTTCCGCCATTCCGGCGGCAAATGCAGCGAGTCGAGCACCGCCGGGTCTTTCGGCTTTTCCTCGAAGCGCGTGATGCGCCGGTCTTCGGCCATTTGCATGATGCCAAAGGATCGCGCTTCGTTTCGCCCGACGGGAATCGTGGCGACGGTGATGTCCGCGTCGCTTTCCACGTGCTGCTCAATCATCAGGCGATAATCCATGCGATACAATTGATCGCCGCTCAAAATCAGCAGGTAATCGAAATCGTGATTGAGAAAGTGCTGGAGATTTTTTCGCACGGCGTCGGCGGTGCCTTCATACCAGGACGTATTGGTCAAGGTTTGTTGCGCGGCGAGAATTTCCACGAAGCCGCTGGTGAACTGGTCGAATTTGTAAGTGCGCGAAATGTGGCCGTGCAGCGACGTGGAATTGAATTGCGTCAAAACATAGATGCGCCGGAAGCCGGAGTTGATGCAATTGGAAATCGGAATATCCACGAGCCGGTATTTTCCCGCGAGCGGCACGGCGGGCTTGGCGCGATCTTTGGTGAGGGGAAAAAGCCGCGTGCCCTGGCCGCCGCCCATGATGACACAAAGGACTTTGCTCGTGTTCAAAGATTGGCGGCCGGTTTGGGACATATTCTTGGTGCAAATTTATTATATCGAAAAATTGAACGGCGGCAAGCGGCGATAAATCTTTGTGGCCATGAAAGTCAGGTGAGTCGTTGAAAGGTTCGTGCCCGCCGTTCAATTGAAGGCGCGGGCAATCAAATGGTCCGTGCGACGCGATGAATTTGAAGGGTAAGTTCCCGAATGGAAGAGGTGACCTGCTGAATTTGATGGGCGAGCCGGTGAATTTGATGGGTCAGGCGAACTATTTGCCGTGCGCGCCACTGAATTTGACGTGTGACTGGTTGAGTTCGACGTGTCAGCTGATGGATTTTACATGTAAAAACCGCTTAAATTGAGGGATTTGCGTTATTTGATGGAAATCGGCGCATCAATCGGCGGGCGACTGTTCCAATACGCCTCATTATTGTAATCGAGCGATTCCAACTTGCCACTGTCGGTATTCACTTCGGCATCCAGCCATGATTGCCATTGATCGGGAACCTGGTAAATCCACTCGAATTCCAGACGCGGAATATGTTCCTTTTCCACGGCGGCGGCATAAACACTTGGCGCAAAATCCATGTGCACATAATTATCTGCCGGACTTGCGAATAAGTTGACGGAAGCCAATAAGACCGCAACCAGACAAAATACTGCTCTCGTCTTCAAATTCATCATGGACAATCCTCTGAATAATTATAGTCGAAAAAGATCATCGCGGAAGGTTTGGATATTTTCCTGACGAAATGGGAACGTCAATGGGCGGGCGACTATCCCAATAGGCTTTGTCGTCGTAATAAAGCGATTCCAGTTTGCCGTTATCGGCGTTGACTTCGGCTTCCACTTTGGATTGCAGGTCATCATGGGTTGCATTGTCGTAATCCCATTCAAAAAAGTAGCGCGGGATGATTTTCTTGAAATCGCCGGCGGCATAGAGAATTTCCGGCTGAAAATTCATGTGAATGTTGTTGGTGGGATAATTGAGTTTAGCGAGCGTTTTTTTAACCAATTCAACGGCTTGATTTGTGTTCAAGTTCCATTTGCCCTCAAAATCCTTGAGATGAAAAGGACAGTAGTCCCTCATGAAAAAATTATCTGGATTGTAATAGCCGTTGACCATCGTGTGGCGATAAATGAAACGCCAGCCGTTGGTAAGCGTGATTTCACAATGCGGCCAGCCGCCATTATCGTGAGCTTCGACTATCGCAACAGCGTTTGTGTTCAACGGATGCGGAATGGGCAGGGAAAGTGTTTGCGCGTATTCATCTATGGCCTGAAGCATCATGGGAATCAGCTTCCATACATAATCAGGATTTATTGTCGGAAGATGTTCAAAGCCGCGTGCTTTTGGCGGGACGACATTTATTTTTGGCGAAGGCCGCTTGAGATTGCGGGAAAGCATATACAAGTTTTCCACCCGTTTGGTTTCGGCGTTGATTTCCATCCTGATATAATCTCCATAGGGATCAGGCCATTCTATCATATAACAAGGCACGGTATTTGTGCCAACGTGTTCAGGAGGCTTGATTTGTGGCTCTTGATCGGCAAAAACCTCTTCCAATGGTATTCCAAGCTTCTTGATTGTGTCGCGCGCCAGTTGGACAATCTCGTTGGTCGTCATCTTAACTTGTCCGTAGAACTTGGGAATTTCATGAGGGTCTTGCAGCCCAAAGTAAGAATGTGAACTTTCAAAACCATTGACGCAGCCGAATTGAAAACTGAAAGACCAGCCGTTCTTAAGACCGATGCTGCCTCCTGCCCATTCGCCTTTCGGATTTTCATTTGGCACAATCGCCCAGTGAGCAATGTCTTCAGCCTTGATTGGAAGAGAAATGGGCAAATCCAGCTTTTTTGCAAAATCGGAATAATAGGGCAACAACACCGCTACGACGGCATTGGAGTATTCCGGCGTGACCTGAAAAATATTTATTCTTGGACTGAATTTCACGATCATGCCGGACGACTTCTCCGTCATGCCGCAGAAGAGCAGCGCAAAAAAAACAAAGCGGATCGTGATTGCTCGAAGCATTTGATTACGGCCAGTCGCCTTGGCGATTATATTCATTAAATTTTATATTACGATAACCATAAACACGCAAGGCACTCCAAAGTTGCGGGGAACGGTTTGGCGGCCAGCCGTAATTATCGGCTGTGAAGGTGAAAATATCGCTCAGCCCATCACTAGGATTGCCATTATTTACCGACCAGTTCCCCATCCAGGAACTGCGGAATCCCAAAGCGTTATCTTGCGTTCCCCAGCCGCTGCCACCGGGCGTGGTGTTCCAGCCGACAAACGCAGAGGGACGCAGATGACGAGTGTTGCCAGGGCTGTTGTAATAAGCCAAATCATTTGTGGCTTTGCCGATACCCCAAGCATCCGGTAAATCGCCATTGGCCGTATTACAGCCATCTAAAAAAACGAAACGGTAAAAACATGCGCCGAGGGGATTATTGACAGTAATTTTGTCAGGGACGTCCTGACTCATTAAATGAGCTTTTGAGCCGGGGAATTCTGTTGCGCCGGTCGGATTATTGCTGCTGTCAAAGGTGGTTATGTCTCCGCCGATACGATCAGGAGCACCATGTCCGAAATAATAAAAATTCCGATACTGCGGATTGGAAAGCACATTGACGAGGTTGCTCCAACTGCCATCGCGATCTGCTTGCGCGTAATTGCTGCCGTATTCAATTGCATAGGGTGTCACCGAGATGTCCCACAAAGCCGGACCTCCGACCAAATTGTTCATTACCCCTTTGTAATAGTCATCTTCGCCGCTTTGTCCAGCGTCAATAAAAAAATTGTCCATATAGGCAATAATCCATCCACCGGCGCTGGGGAAGGACGCGGCGGCGGGCGGCATTGTGGCGCTGCCACCACCAGCATCGGGATGAACGCTGCCTAATTGAACCAAGCTTTCTGAATTTTCAGTGATGGTAATGTAAGGATAAAAAACCGGATCAGAATCGGAGTCCGCGCGCGAAGCGCCGGTATAATCCGTCAAATCCCACGTCCAGGAAATATTGCCATCGTCGGAGTGGCCGGTTTGAGAATTCACGAAGTCGCCATAAATATCGTAAATGTCAATTTCCCAATCCACGTTCGTGGCGCTGCTTTGCGCCCGGAAAGTATAGTTGGTGTTGTTCCAAATCAAATCGTCCCAATTGGTGTAAGTCACAAAATTTCCGATGACAATGGTTTGCGGCGCATTGGAGAAAACCATGTAAGGCGTCTGGTCATTCAACGTGTCGGATTCCCGCACGGTCGTGATCAATTGAATGGTGTTGGTTCCATTGGCAAACCGGTCAAAGTAAACTCCCATTCCCCAATAAGTCGTTCCGTCAATGGTGTCAGGAATAAAGGTCGCGTAATCCGTGGGCTGGCCATTGATCAGCACCGTGACATTGTCAATATAGTTTGTATCGGCGTCCGGCGCGGAAAAATCCACCGGGATAAAAGTCGGGCCATCGAAAGTGTAGCCCGAAAAACTGACAAGCCAGTCTGGAATATGAAACACGCGGAAAAAGCCGGTGCCCGGTTGCAGCGTATTGGTGCCGTCAAAGGAAGTCGTGTTCGTGTCATTGGGATCAATCGAACCATCGCCGGTATTTGTTGCATAAAAACTGCCGGTTGGCGGGTTGGCTGAAATCGTAAAGGTTGTCCGGTTCGTGCTGTTCGCCGGATAAGCATTGGTCAGGGCCGACCATGAATCGGTCGAATTGAGCGTCTGGCGATATTGAATGAGATAGCTTTCATAACCGAAGCTCGGCCACGAAAGGACAATGTTCGTTCCCGAAACGCAATGACCGTGTTGGTGATGGCTTGGGACGAAAAAGACGAAACGAATAAGGCTACAATTAAGACAAGTTTAATGGATGTTTTCATAGATTTTGCTTTTTTAACCGGCGGCCTCGAAACGCCTGAAGGTCACCCTTGAATGGTATTTTTACAAGATATGGCTTCATAATACAAGGAAAAAATCGTGAATATAGTCACTGGACGGAAAATCCATTTATAGAAGAGCCTGCAATGGTTGAAAAAGCTAACTTCGATGCAATTGCTAGGTCATAGGATTCGAGAAGCGCGCAGGGTCAAAGGATTGTCCCAAGAAGACCTCGCATTGAAGTCGAATACAGATCCAAGTTATATCGGCGGAGTGGAGAGAGGGCAGCGCAATCCGTCCTTAAAAAAAATGTGTGCTATTGCCAGAATACTTGGCCGCGATGTTGGCAGCTTGACGCGGAGTTTGCCCTTGCCGCACGAGAAATTTTGACTTTCGGGAAACCAAAACAAACAAACCAAAATAGAAAAGGACTCAATATGGATAGCCGAGAAACTCGCAGATATGACGCATTTCAGCGCGCCAAAACATTCGGGCAGGATAACGCGGCGGATTTTGCCGCAGGCAGCACGGCGCAAACAAACTTCACCATCATCAGCCAGACCCTCACCAGCTTGGACAGCGCCAAAGCAGGGCAGAAGCCGGGTCGGAACACCAGCAAGGAAACTTTGCTGGACGCCTCCGGCTGGACATCCAAAACATCACCCGCACCGCCGCCGCCATCGCGCTAACTGAACCGGGCTTTGGCGACAGCTTTCGTCCGCCTGCAAACGGAAATGAAGGGGCATTGCTGACCACGGCGGATAAATTTTTACAGCAATTCACAGCGCAACCCGCGCTGGCCGCAAAATTTGTCGCGCACGAAATGGATGCAAATTTTGTCACGGCTTTACAAACTGACCGCACGGCGGTGACGACCGCGCAAAACCAACAGGAAAGCAATCGTGAAACGGGCGTCGGCAACACGGCGACCATCGGCCAGTTAATCGCGCAGGGAATGAAGGCTATGACGACGTTGGACGCAATCATGCACAACAAATACGCCAGCAACCCCGATAAAATGGCGGCATGGTTCACTGCAAGCCACATTGAGCGCGATGCGAAACGTGGAAAAACTCCGCCACCGCAAACTCCGCCGAAGAGTCCTTAAAATTATTTCTCGCTCACGAGGTAAGGCGCGAATTCGGCGTGGTGATGCGGCGGGATGCGCGCCTTGAATCTCGCGGTCTTGCCGTGGTAACGCCGCTCAATCACTTGTCCCACTTGGTGCAAACGCGCGATGACGGCAGATTGTTCGTGCGGAATTTTTAATTCCACAAATTCCCGCGTTGGGCGCAATTGCGTCCCAAGTTCTGACAGTAAAGTTGAAACGCCTTCGCCGGTCTTCGCGGAAATTCCCACCGCGTTCGGAAATTTTTCCTGCAATTGATTCAATGCGCCGCTGCCATTGAGTTTGTCCATTTTATTGAAAACCATGATCGTCGGTTTTTCGCCCGCACCGATTTCGTTCAAGACAGAATTCACGGCGGCAATTTGTTCTTCGGCCTGCGGATGACTGATGTCAACGACGTGCAAGAGTAAATCGGCCTGCACCACTTCTTCGAGCGTCGCCTTGAACGCCTCGACCAAACCGTGCGGCAATTTTTTGATGAAGCCGACCGTGTCCGTCAGCAGAACATTTTGGTTCGTCGGAAATTTCAAACGCCGTGTCGTCGGGTCGAGCGTGGCAAATAAAATGTCTTTGGCCAAAACGTCCGCGCCGGTGAGCGCGTTGAGCAATGTGGATTTTCCCGCGTTGGTATAACCGACAATCGAGGCGAGCGGCCAATGGCTGCGCTGGCGTCCGGCGCGTTGGGTGGCGCGCTGGCGGCGCACGGCTTCGAGGTCACGCTGGATTTTGTCAATGCGTTCGGAAACTTTGCGGCGGTCGGCTTCCAATTGCGATTCCCCTTCGCCGCCGCGCATGCCGATGCCGCCGGCTTGCCGCGATAAGTGTCCCCAAAATTTTGTGAGGCGCGGCAGCAAATGTTGCAACTGCGCCAACTCAATTTGCATCTTGCCTTCGCGCGTGCGCGCGCGTTGCGCGAAGATGTCAAGGATGAGCGCGGTGCGATCTAAAATTTTGCACTCGAAAATTTTTTCGAGGTTGCGGCTTTGCGCGGGCGAAAGTTCGTCGTCGAAAATCACGGTGTCCACTTTGTTCGCCTTGCAGAATTTTGAAAATTCCTCGGCCTTGCCTTTGCCAATGAACGTGGCGGCGTGGAGCGATTCCAATTTTTGAATGCCGGTTTCAACCACTTCGCCGCCGGCGGTCGCGGAGAGTTCGGCCAGTTCGGCGAGTGAATCTTCGAGTTCCGCGCGCTGGCGCGATTTGAGTTCGACGCCGACGAGGAAAATCCGTTCGGAGCGTTGGCGGGTGATGTTGACGAGCGATTTCAATTCGGATGAGCGAAAATAGCACAAAGGGCGGCGGACGCGATTTCAAAATGGCGCGAACCGCGCTTTACATTTTTTCCAAATTCAGTTTATTTCAGTCGCATGAAAAATCGCACGTTTCTTTTGGCGCAAATTTTTTGTTTGCTCGCCACCTTTGCCGCCGCCCGGCCGCTGCCTAAAATCGAACTCCAACCGGCCTTTCCGAATTTGCAGATCGAACGGCCCGTTTGGATGTCCGAAGCGCCGGACGGTTCGGGGCGGTTTTTTGTCGTCGGCCAGGCCGGAAAGATTCTCATCGTGAAAAAAGGTTCGGACGGCAGCGGCGCGAAGGAGTTTTTGAACATCGAAGACCGGCATCCGTATTTTCAAAACGAAGACGGTCTGTTGAGCCTCGCGTTTCATCCCGGCTTCAAAACGAACGGCCTGTTTTATATTTATTACACGCAAGAAAATCCCGCCAGCCAGCATTCGCAGCCGCAAAATTATCCGTATCGCAGCGTCGTCAGTGAATTCAAAGTTTCCGCAAGCGACCCGGACAAGGCGGACCTGGGTTCGGAACGCATTTTGTTGGAAGTGCCGGAACCATTTTGGAATCACAAAGGCGGCGAACTTTGTTTTGGTCCCGACGGTTATCTTTATCTCGGCCTCGGCGACGGCGGGCTGGGCGGCGATCCCTTTGGCAGCGGTCAAAATTGTTCGACCCTGCTGGCAAAGATGTTGCGGATAGATGTCAACGCGCGCGCGGTGGTGGGCCGCAGCTTTCACTCACACGAGTTGCCTTACGGATTTCCCGCCGACAATCCGTTTATGAAAGAGCGGGAAAGGGGCGACAGTTCGGTAAGAAAAGAAATTTTCGCCTACAGCCTGCGCAATCCGTGGCGTTACAGTTTTGATCGCAAAACCGGCGATCTATGGGTCGGCGATGTCGGCCAGGATTTATGGGAAGAAGTGGATATTGTGACTAACGGCGGCGATTATGGCTGGAGCGTTCGCGAAGGAATGCACCATTTCAAACCCGGCCCGCCCGGCGCCGAATATGTTGATCCGATCATCGAATATCCCCATCGGCCGGATTTGCAGCCTGAGGCGATGTTTCCCGATCACAGCATCGGTCTGTGCGTGATTGGCGGTTATGTTTATCGCGGGAAAAAATATCCGGCGCTCGCCGGCGTTTATATTTATGCCGACGACAGTCTCGGAACGATTTGGGGATTGCGCTATGATGATGCGACGAAAAAAGTCACCGCGCACGGCACACTGCTGCAACAACCGAAAAACATCACGAGCTTTGCCGAAGATTTGGAGGGCGAACTTTACGCGCTGACGATTGACGGACACATATATTCGATCACCGTGCCGTAAAAAATTAAACAGCCGGGGAAAATTGCCCTGTTGCCGATTTGCCGCAATCGGGTTAAAATATGGATAATGAAACTGCGGACAGATTTGCTGGAGCACCTGACCGACGAGGACATCCTCGAGGAAGTTTTGGCGAACAATCACCGTTACAAACCCGAGCCGCTTTTCTCAAGAACCGGAGTTGGGAGCTTGTCATCGGCTACAATCGAGGAGCGTGCGCAAGAGGAGGCGCGCAGCACGGCTTTAATCGCGAGGCTCAAGAAGCGACAGCAAGAAATCTGAATTAACCATGCTGTCGGAAAGTTTGCTGCCTGTTCAATCTGATCCGCCAACTTGTTCAGAACGCATTGAAACTACAAGGCGTTGGAAAATTCTTCCGGTGAAACACCTGCCATTTTAAGCGCGCTTCGTAATGTGCCCATCGCAATTTCCTTGTGCATCGGGATAACGCAACCGCGCTCGCCTTCGGGCATGATTTTTTTCATCACCACATGGCTGCCGCGTTGACGATCAATAAAAAACCCCAGTCGTTTCATTGCTTTCACGGCTTCCATGCCGGAAACCAGCGGTAATTTAGGCATGAGCCAATTCAAAGCTGCGAACAGCAGCCTGTTTTTTTAGAATTTGAGGAAAAGATTCGAGATAAAGTTCCGTGGCTTCGCGCAGATTGGCAATCGCCTCGGCTTCAGTTTTGCCTTGGCTGGCGGTGCCGATTTCAGGGCATTCGGCCACGAGCCAGTCCGTTTCCGAATCAGGATAAATGACAGCAGTCAATTTCATACTGTCCAATTTGCCAGCTTTTTTTAAGAACGCAATGGAGTTGAATTATTTTCAAATCTGAAAATCCGTCACGGTTTTTTTGTCCGCCTTGTTCAGCACGCGCATATCCAGGCCGTCATAAATGACCAACGAATTCGGCGCGACACTGTCCATGATGAACACGTTGCCGCCAATCGTGCTGCCCGCGCCAATAACCGTTTCGCCGCCGAGAATCGTCGCGCCGGGATAAATCGTCACGCGATCTTCAATCGTCGGATGCCGCTTCTTGCCGCGCAACGCCTGCCCGCCCGCCGTGGATTTCGCGCCGAGCGTCACGCCGTGATACATCTTCACATGATTGCCGATGACCGCCGTCTCGCCGACGACCGTGCCCGTGCAATGATCCACAAAAAAATGCGTGCCAATTTTCGCGCCCGGATGAATCTCCATGCCCGACCGCCAATGCGCCCATTCCGTCATGATGCGCGGAATCAGCATGACCCCTTTCAAATACAATTCATGCGCCAGCCGCTGCACCGCAATCGCCTCGATGAACGGATACGAAACCAAAATCTCCTCGCGGCTGAACGCCGCCGGATCGCCATCGAACGCCGCGCTCACATCCGTCTTCAAGATTTCACGGATGTCCGGCAGCTTGCTCAAAAATTCCAAGGTCAAACTGTGCGCCGCTTTGGTGATTTCATTTTTTGGCGGATTTTCCGGCGGATGATATTCAAGACTTTTGCGGATTTCGTCCTCCAATTTTCCCAGAACCGAATCCAGCAGCGCCGCCGTTTCCATCTTAATTTCCGATGAATGAACCAGCTTTTCATCAAAATAACCCGGAAACAGCAGCCGCAATAAATCAATCGTGATGGCGGTGACGGCGCGTTTGGACGGCAGATTTTTTCCGTCCAAATGATTGATGCCGCCCAGCCGCGCATACGACGCGACCAGTTCGTTCGTGAGTTGGGTGACCGTTTCCACAAAACGGATTTACCACAAAGACACCAAGACACAAAGTTTAATTAAAACCACGGATGGACACAGATTAACACGGATGATTTTTTTCGTCTCAATCCGTGTTTATTCGGGTCCATCCGTGGTTAAAATAGTTTTCAAAACAGCCTCGACAACTTGTCCGACGCCGATGCCGTTCATGCAGCGGAAATCAATCGGGCACTCGCGCAAAAAACACGGCGAACACGGCGCGTTTGATTTCAAAATTTGATGACGCAATCCGTTGGAAGAAACCGGCCCCGTCAATTCTGGCGACGTGCTGCCAAAAATCGCCACGACCGGAACGCCGTGCGCGGCGGCAACGTGCATCGGTCCGGTGTCGTTGGTCAAAAGCGCACGGCAAAGTTTCAAAAGCGACATCAGTTCGCGCAAAGAAGTTTTGCCGCATAAATTACGAATTACGAATTGCGAATTGCGAATTGCCGATTCGATTCGGTTTGCAATCTCGGAATCATTTTTCCCGCCGAACAAAATCCAGATGCAATTCGTTTGCTGCTGAATTTCTTTGGCGGCGGCAATAAATTTTTCGACCGGCCAGCGTTTGGCCGGGCCATATTCCGCGCCGGGATTCAAACCAAAAATCGGCTGGGTGATTTTTTCCAGTCCAAATTTTTTCTTCGCGGCTTCAACTTCTTCCGGCGCGACAAATAATTTTGGCGGCAACGGTTCTGGATTTGCGCCGAGCGCAGCGGTCAAATGCAAATACTCGTGGATTTGATGCGCCGACGTTTCCGGTTTTGCCACAGAGTCACAGAGGCCACAGAGTTCACCTGATTTTTTCCTCTGTGCGCTCTGTGTCTCTGTGGCAATCCTGCGCTGGATTTCAGCGACTGACAATTTTTGCATTTTCACGGCTTCAGCGCGCGGCGCAACCGTTTGCGTCAGGAAAAAATTGCGCCACGGACGCGCATAGCCGATTCGATTCGGAATTTTCGCCAGAAAAACTTCCATCGCCGAGCGCGGCGAATTTGGCAGCGTGAGCGCCAAATCAAATTTCCCCGCGCGCACTTTTTTTGCGATGGCAAAAACTGTTTCATTGGGCGCAAAGGAAATCGTTTCATCAATCGCCGGATGATTTGTCCAAAGCTCGCGCAATTTTTCCGGCGTGAGAATTGTGATGCGGGCGTCGGGAAATTTTTCGCGCAGTCGCAGCAGCGCAGGCGTCGCCATCACGGCGTCGCCGAGCCAATTGGTGCTTCGCACCAAAATTCGACGAGGGTGGAAAATGGAAGATGGGGAATGGATTTCCATTTTCTATCCTCCATCTTCCATCTTCGCCGTTTCCGTTTTCCAGCGTTTGTGAACCCAAAACCAGTTCGCGGGATCGCGGCGCACATGATTTTCCTGCGCGCGCAACACGTCGCGCATGATGTCTTCAACGGAACGCGGCTGGCCGTTTTCATCGTGCGTCGAAATTTTTTCGCCGAGTTCAAGCCGCCATTTCGCCAGGCCGACGCGAAAACAGGCGGCGGCGTAAAGTTCGCAATGATAACGCAACGCGAAAATTGCGGGCGACGGATTGGTCGAGCAATCGTGGCCGAGAAACGACAGGCGCAAACCTTTTCTGCCGCCGTGCTGATCAATTTGCAGGCTGACGATGCTGGCTGATTGTTGCATGAACGCGCGGAGTTTTGCGCCTTCGGTTCGCCGCTCAAAAAAAACGCAGCCGGAGCGGTCGCGGATTTTTTCCATGAGCCGGTTGAGCGCGGGACTGTTGAGCGCGCGATAGGTCGCGGCGCATTGATAGCCGGGTGCGAGGTCTTTGAAGCGCGCGTAAAGTTCAAAATTGCCGAAGTGCCCGCCGGCATTGACGACGCGGCGCGGCGGCAGCAAATGTTCAAGGCCGATGTATTCGGCGTGCGGCAGCAATTGTTCAAAACTCATCGCGGAAGTTTTGATGGCGCAACAATACGTTTCGCCGATGCGCTTGAAATTTTCCCGCCCGATGGCGCGGATTTCTTCCGGCGATTTTTCACGGCCGAAGCACATCGCGAGATTTTCCAGCGCGACTTTGCGATGCCGCGCGTCCAGCCAATAAGCCAGTCCGCCCAGCGCGCGTCCGAGGCGCGCGACGCAAATGAGCGGCAACGCCTGCAATAGCGCGATGACGCCGCTCGCAAAAATGTAAATCAAATCGTCCATTCAGCGGAACGAATGTGGACGCCAGACGAAGGCCGTGTCAATCCGGCGGTTTTCAATTGCGCGCGCTTCGGTTGCATGGGAAAATGACTGCTTGGAAGAAAGACGATTATGACGCAAAAAAATTCTGACAGCGCAGTTGAACCGATTGTAAAAAAATTTGGGGAAGTGGAATCGGCGGCGCAACCGAAATGGCTCGCGCCCGTGCGCAAGGCCGGTCTCGCGAGTTTCGCCGAACTCGGTTTTCCGACGTTGCATGATGAAGATTGGCGTTTCACGAACGTTGCGCCGATTGCCAAACTGAATTTTCAATTGGCCAAAGAAGTTTCTGCGAATGGCGCGGAGACAAAATTGATTGATGAATCTGCCTTTGCAAAATTGCCCGGCAACCGCCTCGTGTTCGTGAATGGATTTTTTTCGGAGAAGCTTTCATCGTTGAAACCAAATTCCGGCGGCGTGAAAATTGAAAACCTTTCCGCCGCGCTCGGTAGTGGGACGGGCATCCTGCCCGTCAACAGGCTGGAAGCCTGTTCCACTATCGAAAAACATCTCGGCAAATACGCGCACACGGCGAGCAACACTTTCGCTGCGCTGAACCAGGCGTTTTTTTCCGACGGCGCGTTTATTTTTATTCCGCAAGGCGTGGAAATCGCCGAGCCGATTCAACTGATTTACATTTCGTCCGCGAAAAATTCCGGCGAAACGATTCAGCCGCGAAATTTAATTGTCGCCGAGGCAAACAGCAAAGCGACCATCGTCGAAAGTTATTTGAGCGCGAGCGATGAAACCTATTTCACAAATGCGGTGACTGAAATTGTTGCCGGCGAAAATGCTTCAATCGAACACATAAAACTTCAGGACGAGTCTGCAAAGGCATTTCACATTGCGACGATTGCCGGAGAATTTGGCCGCGCCAGCAATGTGACCGTTCATTCCTTCGCGCTCGGCGCAAAACTTTCGCGCACGAACATCCGCGCGAAACTCGCGGGCGAAGGTCTCGAATGTATTTTGAACGGACTTTATCTCACGCGTGGCGAACAGTTGGCCGATCATCACATGATTGTCGAGCACGCGCAGCCGCATTGCGCAAGTCACGAATATTTCAACGGCATTCTTGACGACAAATCGAAAGGTGTTTTTCACGGGCGCATTTACGTTCATCCGATTGCGCAAAAAACCGACGCGAAACAGACAAACAAAAATCTTTTGCTTTCCGACGACGCGACGGCGGACACCAAACCGCAATTGGAAATTTACGCCGACGATGTGAAATGCACGCACGGCGCGACCATCGGGCAGTTGAACAACGAAAGTATTTTTTATTTGCGCGCGCGCGGCATCGGCGAAGAAACGGCGCGACGGATGTTGATTCACGCTTTCGCCGGCGAAATCGTGGAACGCGTGAAGTGCGCCCCCGTGCGCGACGAGTTGGACAAATTGGTTTGGGACCGGCTCGAAGCGAATCATCATTTGGAAAAGAAAAACTAGGCGCGGATTGCACAAATTTTCACGGATTATTTTGTCTGTGTTAATCGGTGAAATCCGTGTCAATTTTAATTCATGTTCGACGACATCAACGATCTTTATCAGCAGGTCATCCTTGACCACTGCAAGCAGCCGCGCAATTTCCACGAAATGCCGCAGGCGAGCTGTTCCGCGCAGGGGCGCAATCCGATTTGCGGCGATCAATTGAAGCTTTTTCTCGCGCTCGACGGCGAAAAAATTTCGGACGCGAGTTTTACCGGTTCGGGTTGCTGCATCTCCAAGGCGTCGGCTTCGCTGCTCACGGAATTTGCGAAGGGCAAAACGAAAACGGACGTGGAAAAAATGTTTGAACAAGTTCACGAAATGGTCATGACCGGAAATGTTTCGGGTGACGTTGGAAAATTAAAAGTTTTTGCGGGCGTCCACAAATATCCGGCGCGCGTAAAGTGCGCGATTCTGGCGTGGCACGCGGCGATGGCGGCATTGAAAGGTGACGCGGAGCCGGTGACGACGGAGTCGGAACAAAACTAATTTGTTTCACATTTAATACGAGGTGCGAAAATTATTGTATGGAAATGCTCAATAATCTTTGGGAAGAACAATAATTTCACATTCGCCGGGTTTTACTAATTCATTTTTGTGAAGCCATTGAGAAGTTATGCCATTTGTAATGAATTCATTCATTAAAATGGCGTATATCACATTTGAATTTTTACCTGTAAAACCTGTTCGGGCCGCACCAGCACTGTTTGTTTCTTGGTAAAGATTTCCATCAAAGACAAAATCATTAAGTTGTGGAGAGCTACAATTGTTGGTGCTATAAAAAACAAAAAGCACATCTGGCCACACTTTTTGTCTTTCTGTTTTTCTAAAAAGGTCGGGCTCTCCGCGCGTAATGTCCCAAATTCCTGCATCACTATTTATTCCAAAGTTAGCTTTTGTCAGCATATCTCGAATTTGAAATGCAAATGTTTCTGTTTCTGGGGTATCACCATTTTGTGTAAGGCAAATCTTAATTGGAATTTTTGTAATTTTTTCTGTCAAATACACAAAATTTGTTATTTGTTCGATACTAACCGTTCTTGGTTGCAATTTAAGTTGGAGCCGCAAGTTTTCATTATTTAATTTCGCAATTACCGACATTCTATGCCAAGCGACGGGTATTGCAGAAAATAGTCCTAATATCAGAACTATGTCCCAAAAGAATTCGTATTTTGCCTTTTTAGATGCCACTTCTTTTTTTCTAAAAAATAAAGCAACAGGAATTAAACCATTTTCATCCACAATGATTGTCTTTTTGTGTTTTAACCGAAGCCCAAAAATTGTGGCGAAAAGCGCTATTGCAAGAGATATAACTTCCGCTTGATCCCAATCTGACAAACCGGTGAAAAACTTGAACATAATTGCTGCTCAATTTTTACTTCACATTCAACTCGCGCTGGATGCCGAATTTATCAATGCGTTTGCGCAGCGTCGCGCGCGTGATGCCGAGCAGTTTCGCGGCGTGAACCTGGTTGTCGTTCGTTTCCTTGAGCGCCTGGATCACGAGTTCGCGCTCGACGGCGGGAATTACTTTCAATTTCGGATCGCGTTTGGCCCATTGAAACAGTTGCCGCGCGAGCGCGGCGGCATCAGTCTGGGACAAGCTTCTCTGCGTGTCCAAAGAAACAGGCTGGAAGCCTGTGCCACTATTTTGACCGGAAATTTCCGGCGGCAGATCGCTCAACAGGATCGCGTCGCTCTTGGCCATGACGTGCGCGCGGCGGATGGCGTTCTCCAGTTCGCGCACGTTGCCGGGCCAGTGATATTTTTCGAGCGTCTTGATGACGCTGGCGGCGACGGATTTCGGCGGGCGCTTCAGTTCGCGCGCATTTTTTTCGAGAAAATAATTCACGAGCAGCGGAATGTCGTTGGGACGTTCGCGCAACGGCGGAATGGGAATCCGCACGACGTTCAGGCGGTAAAACAAATCCTCGCGGAATTGTTTCGCGGCGACGGCGGCTTCGAGCGGCTTGTTCGTCGCGGCGATAACGCGCACATCCACCTGGATCGGCTGATTTCCGCCGACGCGCTCAAAAGTTCCACTTTGCAAAACACGCAGAATTTTTGTCTGCGTCGCGGGCGTCATGTCGCCGATCTCATCGAGGAAAATTGTGCCTTTATTGCATTGCTCGAATTTTCCGACGCGCTGGTTCGTCGCGCCGGTGAACGAGCCTTTTTCATGGCCGAAGAGTTCGCTTTCCAGAAGTTGCTCGGGAATCGCGGCGCAGTTGACGGCGAGGAACGGCTGTTGATTTCGGTCACTGTGATGATAAATGGCGCGGGCAACCAATTCTTTTCCCGTGCCGCTTTCGCCGGTGATGAGCGCGGTGGCGTTGGACACGGCGACTTGCCCGATGAGTTTGAAAACCTGTTGCATCGCCTGACTGCGCCCGACAATGCCGAGTTCGTAATCCTCGGATTCGAGCAGCGGCTGATACGAGACGACTTGTTTCATGTCGCGCGCGGCCTTGAGCGCGTTGCCGACGAGTTCCTTGATTTTCACCGCGTCAAACGGCTTGAGCAAATAATCGTAAGCGCCGAGCTTCATCGCCTCGATGGCCGTCTGCGTCGTGCCGTAGGCGGTCATCAAGATGACGAGCAGCTTGGGATTGGCGGCGCGAATTTTTCGGAGCGTTTCCAAACCGTTCATGCCGCCCATGCGAACGTCCATGAGCACGAGGTCGGGCTTGAACTTGGGAATAATTTTTAATCCCTCCTCGCCGCTGGACGCGGTGGTGAATTCGATTTCCGGCGAATCAAAAATCCGCTGGAATGAATACCGCACGTCTTCTTCATCGTCAATCAATAGGAGTTTGTTGCTCATTTTCGCCGCGCAGGATAATGGATTTTCACCGGACGCACAGTAATTTTACATATTCGCCATTTGACCTCGTCGCGCGCATGACCTACACTCCCGCTCCTTTTTGAAATGAAAATTGTCGTTTGTGATCCGATTTCGCCGAAGGGCATTGCGCTGTTGCAGCAACGCCCGGAATTTCAAGTCGTCGTTTTGCCGAAACGTCTGCCGGAAGCGGAATTAATTCCCGTTGTCGCGGACGCCGTTGCGCTCGTGGTTCGTTCTGAAACGAAAGTCACCAAAAAAATCATCGAGGCCGCGCCGAAATTGCGCGTCGTCGGCCGCGCGGGCGTTGGCGTGGATAATGTGGACATCGAAGCCGCCACGCAGCACGGCACGGTGGTGATGAACACGCCGGGCGGCAACACGGTGACGACGGCGGAACTGACGTTCGCCATGATTCTTTCGCTCGCGCGCAAAGTGCCGCAGGCGCATGCGACGATGGTTGGCGGCAAATGGGACCGAAAATTTTTTCAAGGCGTCGAACTCGCTGGAAAAACGCTCGGCGTTTTGGGCATGGGCCGGATTGGAACGGAAGTTGCCAAGCGCGCGATTGCCTTTGGAATGCGCGTCATCGCCTACGATCCGTATTTGACGGAAGAACGCGCCAAAGCCATCGGCGCGGAATTTGCCGAGAGCGTGGACAATGTTTATCGCGAAGCCGATTTCATCACGGTTCACATGCCGGTGACGAAAGAGACGAAAGAAATGTTGAACGCCGCCGCATTCGCGAAAATGAAGCCCGGCGTGAAGATCGTGAATTGCGCGCGCGGCGAAATTATTTTGGAAAACGATCTGATTGCCGCTCTTGAATCGGGCAAAGTTGCCGGAGCCGCGCTGGACGTTTTTGCAGTGGAACCGTTGCCCGCCGACCATCCGTATCGTAAGCAGCCGAATTTGATTCTCACGCCGCACCTCGGCGCGAGCACGGAAGAAGCGCAGGAAAAATGCGGCATTGAAGTCGCGGAAGTCATTGCGGGTTATTTGCTCACGGGCGAAGTTCGCAACGCGGTGAATCTGCCGTATCTCGACGCGAAAACTTACGAGCAGGTCAAACCATATTTGCCGCTGGGCGAAGCGCTCGGAAAATTGCTCGCACAACTTTCGCCGGAAAATGCAGACCGCATCTACATCACTTACGGCGGCAATGCGCGGCTGTTGCCGAATATTGATCCGGTGACGCGCGCGGTTCTTCAAGGATTTTTGGCGAGCCGGAATTTGAAAGATTTGAACAACGTGAACGTTCGCACCGTCGCGCAAAGCATCGGCATCACGGTTGAAGAAAAAAAATCGGACGAGCCGGTCACGTTCAACGAATGGGTTCATGTGCAGCTTTTTGCCGACGGGAAAAAATTGATTTCGGCGGGCGGAACATTTTTCGGCTCGCCGAACAATCCGCGCATCGTGCGCTTGTTCAGTTCGTCCGTGGAAATTCCCGTCAGCGGCACGCTTTTATTTTTGAACAACAAAGATCGTCCCGGTATTGTCGGCCAGCTTGGCACGCTTTTGGGCAAGCATCACATCAACATCGCCAGCATGAGTTTGGGGCGCGACATTGCGGGCGGCAGCGCGCTCACGGTTTTGACGCTGGACAGCGCTCCTTCGCCCGCGCTCCTTGAAGAACTTCAAAAAGACGCTGACATCAGCAACGTAAAAGTGGTAAAGCTATAATTATTGAACCGATTGCAACGAAATCCATCCAAAGAAAACATGAAAACCAAATTGAAACTATTTTTTGCCGCCGCGCTGGCCGCATATTTGATCGCCTCGCCAACTGCGAACGCGACGACTGCCGACATGACGCCGGACACCAATGCAAATCCCGACGCGGCGATGACCGCATTGTTCGGCGACCCGGTGATCGCGAAGGGCAATGGCTTTTCCATCAAGCAAAGCGAATTGGATCAAGTAGTCACGGGCATCACTTCCGCCGCCGCCGCGCACAACCAAACGATTTCGCCGGAGCAAATGACCGGCATCAAAGCTCAAATGCTTAATCGCCTGATTCAAATCCAACTTTTGCTGCAAAAGGCGACTGCCGCTGATCGCGCCGAAGGTCAAAAGAAAGCCGATGAGCAAATCACCTTGCTGCAAAAACGCGCCGGTTCGCCGGAAAATTTCATTCACCAGCTCCAGGCGGTCGGCATGACGCCGGAGGAATTGCGCGCCAAAGTTTCACAGGAAGCCACGGCCACTTCAACCCTGACCCGCGAATTGGGAGTGACCGTGACGGGCGCCGAGGTCACGAATTTTTACAACACGCATTCGGCGGATTTTGAAGAACCGGAAATGGCGCATGTCCGCCACATTTTGCTTTTGACGATAGACCCGGTCACGCACGCGCCATTGTCTGCCGATGAAGTCGCCGCCAAGCACAAACAGATCACGGACTTGCTTAAACGCATCAAGGCGGGCGAAGATTTTGCCACGCTCGCCAAACAGTATTCCGAAGATTCCAGCTCCAAAGAAAATGGCGGCGAATTGCCCGAATTTCCGCGCGACGCCCAAGGCATTCCGCCGGAACTGAGTGCCGCGGCATTTTCATTGAACACCAACCAAATCAGCGACGTGGTCACGATGGGAATGGGTTATGACATCGTTCAATTGCTCGACAAAACTCCGGCCAAAAAACTGGCGTTGACCGACAAGGTGCCGATGACCGACATGACGGTTGCCGACAAAATCAAAGACTTTTTGCTGCAGCAAAAAACTGAAAAATTGGCGCCGGCCTATCTGGCCAAATTGAAAAAAACGGCGGACGTCCAGATCGTGGACGCGAACTTGAAAGCCGCCAGCGACGCTGCGGAAGCGGCGGCCATGTCGGCGGCGACAAATGCCGACAGCGATTCCGACACCAACGACTGATGCCAATTTTTCAAAATATGCGGGCAGCGGCCTGCGGAAGTTTATGAAACTCAAAGTTGGCATCGTGATCCTCGCCGCATTTTGCGTCGGCCTGGCCATTGCCTTGATTGCGACGAAGAAAACGGTGGATGACCAGGTAAAAAAAAACAGCGACACCATCCTTCAATTTTCCAACGAACTGTCCAGCGCCAATGTGAATCTGGACGATTTGCGCCAGGTCAATTTGATGCTGACCAACGACCTGGCCGCCAACCGGCAAATTTTGGTGACCGTTTCCAATAATCTTGCCGAATCTTCCGGCGCGCTCACGCAGGCAAAAGTGGCGCTGCAAACCGCGCAGGACGAAATCTCCAACTTGAACAATCGCATCAACGATTTGGAGGCGCAAAATCAGGCGTTGGACGACCGCGCGGCCAGGTTGACCAACAGCATCGCGCAACTGGATTCGCAAATCGCCGCGACGATGCAGCAACTTTCTTCTTCCCAAACCAACAATGCGCTGCTGGCCGAGGAATTGCAAAAACAGATGGCGCAAAAAGCGGAATTGGAACGCCAGTTCAACAACCTGCAAGCCGTTCGCGCGCAAGTCAAAAAATTGCGCGATGAATTGTTTGAAGCGCGGCGGCTGGAATGGATGAACGCCGGGTATAATCCCAGCACGCCGGTAAAAGGCGCCGAACTTTTGGTGCAGCACGCGCCGGTTCCCGCCAATGCCTCGACCAGTTCTTCGCCGTATGATTTGAACGTCGAGGTCGGTTCGGACGGATCCGTTCACGTTATTCCGCCCGCGACCAATTCGCCGGCGCATTGACGAAACGTTCGCGGAGAAGTTCCCGCAATTTTTTTCATGCCGACCTACGAATATATTTGCGAAAAGTGCGGGCATGAATTTGAAATGTCCCGCTCCATGTCTGCGCCGACGTTGAAAATTTGTCCGCAGGAATTTTGCGCGCAAAAAAAATGGGGACGCGGGCGCGTGAAGAAAAAAATCGGCGCAGGCGCAGGGCTGCTCTTCAAAGGCAGCGGCTTTTACATCACCGATTATCGCAGCAAAAATTACACGGACGCCGCCAAAAAAAATTCCGCGCCGGCGAAAACTGAAAGTCCTGCGGGCAAGACGGAAACAAAACCGGCGCCGGCAAAACCCGCCGCCAAAGCGGAAAAAAAATGAGCGGTTTGCTCCACCGCCTGATCGTTCGTTGGTTGAATGGTTTCAACAGTTCAGCGGTTTCGCGATTCAACGCTGCGGCCATCGTCCTTTGCGCGACAGTTTTTTTCACGAACGCCTCTGCCCAATTTTTCGCGCCGGAACAAAATGTGCGCAGCCTTTCCGGCCAGTTCATCATCACCGGCTCCAGCGAAAATTCGCCGTTCGCAAATTCTCCAGTGGTGGCCACGAATGCCGATTATATCCGGCTGGAGCCGGCGTTGCTGGCCGTCTCGGTCGAGCGGCTTAAAAAATCGCTTTGGGAGCAATTCGCCATCAATCCTTCCATGCCGTGGCGCGGCCAGATTTTTCTCGCGTTGCATCCGGCGCGAGCGCTGGATGAAGATGTCGTGATTATTTCCAAACCGTCCGCCGGCGGCTGGGATTATCTCGTCCGGTTGCCCGACGTTTTGACACGAACACGTTATGTCCGCGCCTTGACCAGCGTCCTGCTGCTCGAATTTGCCAATCGCCAGGCCGGCGCGCGCCCGGCGGAAATTCCCGATTGGCTCACCGACGGTTTAGCTCAACAATTGCTGGCGGCGGATTCATCGGAAATTATTTTGTCGTCGCCGGCAAAAACCGTGAATGGCCTGCCGATGGGGCGGCTTGACTTGACTGAACGCGGCCTTGATCCGCTCGCCGATGCGCGGCGCGTCCTGAAAATTTTTCCCGCGCTGACTTTTGAGCGGTTGAGCTGGCCGACCGGCGCGCAACTTTCCGGAGCGGACGGCGGCGTCTATCGCGCCAGCGCGCAAGTTTTCGTCGCGCGATTGCTGGCCTTGAAAAATGGACCGGCAAAACTTCGCGCCCTGCTTCAAACGCTGCCGCGCTATTACAATTGGCAGACGGCGTTTCAAATCGCCTTTCAAGAAAAATTTTCGCGCGCCTTGGACGTGGAAAAATGGTGGGCGCTGCAAGTCGTGGATTTTGTTTCGCGCGACCACGGCCCGCGCTGGACTTTGGCGGCGAGCCGCGAAAAGCTCGATCAAATTTTGAGCGTGCCCGTCGAAATGCGCCTGTCGTCCAATGCGCTTCCCGTTCATGCGGAAATTTCATTGCAAACGGTGATCCGCAATTTTGATTCGGACCGGCAGGCCGCGATTCTTCAAACCAAACTGCGCGATCTCGAACTGGCCGGGTTTCAGATGGCTTCGCCGCTCGCCGTTTTGACCGATGCTTATCGGCGCGCCCTTGAAAAATATCTGGGAGAAAATCAGAACACGACCCGGACTTATGTGGTGAATAAACATCCCCAGCCAAACTTGGCGCAAATAAACACGCGCGACACGATAAAAAAATTAAATCAATTGGATGCGCGGCGGCGAACCCTTGAAGCCACCGTTAAACCGGACAAATCCGCGCAGCCCAGCCTGACACCGATCAAATTTTGAGCTGATCACGGCGGCCAACTTGACAGAACGCGATTCAATTTTATAGTGAAAGAAAATGCAGACTGACAATTTTTCTGCGAGCGGCAAGGAGCCGCCGCCAGCCCCTCGATTTCAATCCTTGAAAGAATTCCATTCCGCCGGCCGCGGTTTCTGGCGCGACGTTTCGGAAAAAGACTGGAACGACTGGCACTGGCAACTCAAACATCGCATCACGAACGCCGAGCAATTGCAAAATTTTTTGCCCACGCTCACGCCGGAAGAATTTGCCGGCGCAAAACTCGCGAACACCAAACTCGCGCTCGCCATCACGCCCTATTTTTTCAATCTGATTGACCCGGCGGACGAAAATTGTCCGATTCGCTTGCAAGTCATTCCGAAAATTGCCGAGACAAAAACCGCATCCTGGGAAATGAGCGATCCGTGCGGCGAAGATTCGCATTCGCCCGTGCCCGGCTTGGTGCATCGCTATCCCGACCGCGTTTTATTTTTGGTGACGGATCGTTGCGCGAGTTATTGCCGTTACTGCACGCGCTCACGGCTCGTGAGCAACGCCAGCGGCTACGATTTTCATCCCGAATTTGACCGGCAAATCGAATACATCGCGCAACATCCCGAAATCCGCGACGTGCTTTTGAGCGGCGGCGATCCGCTGTTGTTGAGCGATGAAAAACTGGAAAATTTGTTGAGCCGCCTGCGCGCGATTCCGCACGTGGAATTTTTGCGCATCGGCACGCGCATTCCGATTTTTCTGCCGCAACGCATCACGCCCGAACTGTGCGCGATGCTGAAAAATTTTCATCCGCTGTTCATCAGCGTTCACACGAATCATCCGCGCGAATTGACCACGGAAGTTCGTGATGCGCTCGGTCGTCTGGCCGATGCCGGCATTCCGCTCGGCAATCAAAGTGTCTTGCTCAAGCACGTCAACGACGATGCCGACGTGATGAAAGCGCTCGTGCAAAAACTTTTGATGTGCCGCGTGAAGCCGTATTACATTTATCAATGCGATTTGATTTCCGGCTCCGCGCATTTGCGCACGAGCGTCAAGCGCGGTTTGGAGATCATGGAAAAATTGCGCGGCCACACGACCGGTTACGCCGTGCCGACTTATGTCATTGACGCGCCCGGCGGCGGCGGCAAAGTGCCGGTCGCGCCCGAATATGTTTTGTGCCGCAACGCGGGTCGCGTGCTCATCCGCAATTACGAAGGCAAAATTTTTGAATATCCCGAAGCCGCCGATGGCACGCCGCTGGCCAAACCGCCGAAAGAAATTGAAGAGCCGCAATTGGTTTAAGAATTGCGGCGCCGCAACTTGACACGCATCAATTTCTAATATAGTTAAACCTCGCAATGTTTAACTTTGCGTCATCCAATATAATCATCGCGATTATTATCAGCCCCGATTCGGGGCTTGGATGACTTTTGCCAATAGCACGCGATTTTCACCAAAGCCTCGAGTTCCGCTCGGGGCTTTTTTGTTGCCTAAATCATTTATGAAAAATCAATCCAAGATCATGGTTCCGCTTTCAGAAATCGTCGCGGCGCGTTCTCGCTTGAACGGCGCGATTCGTTACACGCCATGCGAGGAATCCGCCGCGTTGAGCGAATTGACCGGCGCGCGCATTTTCTGCAAACAGGAATTTTTGCAACGCACCGGCAGTTTCAAGGAACGCGGCGCGCGCAACGCGCTGGCGCAACTGACGCCGGAACACTCGCGTGCGGGAGTCATCGCCGCGTCGGCGGGAAATCATGCGTTGGGTTTGGCGCGGCATGGACAATTGCTTGAAATTCCAGTGACGGTCGTGATGCCGCGTTTTGCGCCGCTCGTGAAAGTCGCGCGTTGCCGTCAACTTGGCGCGACGGTGATTCTTTACGGAGACACGTTTGACGACGCACGCAGCGAAGCCAATCGTTTGGCCGAAGAAAAAAAATTAACTTACGTTCATCCATTCGACGATCCGCGCGTCATCGCCGGACAGGGAACGCTGGCATTTGAAATTCTCGAACAGGTTCCCGACGTCGAAGCGGTCGTTGTGCCGGTCGGCGGCGGCGGATTGTTGGCAGGCGTGGCAACGGTTTTTCACGCGCTCAAACCGGATTTGCAAATCATCGGCGTTGAACCTGCAAACGCCGCGTGTTTCGCGGCAGGCTTGGCGGCGGAAATACCAATTCGTGTCGCTACAAAATATACGCTTGCGGACGGATTGGCCGTGGCCGAAGCCGGACGACACACGCTCGCCATCGCGCGGCCATTGGTTCACAAAATGGTTCAAGTTCAGGAAGAATGGCTCGCGCTGGCGATGCTGCGATTGGCCGAACTGGAAAGGTGCATCATCGAAGGCGCGGGCGCGGCGGGATTGGCCGCGATGTTGAGCGGACAATTGCCGGAACTCGCTGGTCGCAAAGTCGTGTTATTGCTGACGGGCGGAAACATTGATCCGCTGGCGCACAGCCGCGTGATCGAACGCGGATTGGCGGCAGACGGACGCATTTATCGTTTTGATGTTTTATTGAATGATCGTCCCGGCAGCTTGGCACATTTGTCTGGCGTGTTGGCCGATGCTGGAGCGAACGTGACGGAAATCGTTCACAACCGGACTTTTGCCGGACCTGACCTTTCGCGAGTTCATGTGTTATGCACGGTGGAAACCCGCGACCGCGCGCACGTCGCAGAAATCCAAAAACGACTGGCGGAAAATGGCGTGGAACTTTATTCCATGCCGTCGGCATGACATCTTTATCTTTGTCGGAAGATTTTCTGCCAGATTATTTTCATGAAGCGGAATCACTTTCATGGTGGATGAGCGCGGTAAAAAAACGGCAGCCGTGATTGACTTGCGAAAGCATGAAAAACTTTGGGAAGATTCCCACGACGCGCTGCTGGCCAAGTCGCGTGCCCGCGAGCCGCGCGAAAGCCTCGCATCCATTCAGCGCCGGAGGCGCGATAGAAAGTAGCCCACAGCGTAAGCTGTGGGAAAAGATCGTTCAATGACACAAGCCCCGGATGGGGCGAAAGAATTTTTCCTTCGACAAATTTCTGTCGCTCCTGCCGGAACTTAAATTATGCGAACGATTAAACCCACGGTTTCACCGCGGGCTATTTTCTTCCGTAACTCCGTTGCTAACCACCAAGTCACAAAGTTTTTCTTCGTGCCTTGATGTCCCGGTGGTTAACCTTGCCGGAGAAATGTTCCGAGAATCGCTCCCAACCAAAACCGCGCGGCTGAAAAAAATCATCGCCGGCCTGGAGAAAACTCATCCGAACGCGCATTGCGAATTGGTTCACGAAACGCCGCTGGAGCTTTTGGTCGCCACGATCCTTTCCGCGCAATGCACCGACAAGCGCGTCAACCTCGTCACGGAAAAATTGTTCAAAAAATATCGCACGCCAGAAAATTTTGCGAACGCAGAAATCTCCGAAGTGGAAAACGACATTCGCTCGACGGGATTTTACAAAAATAAAGCGCGCAACCTCAAAGCGGCTTGCCGCGACATCGCGGAAAAATACGGCGGCAAAGTTCCGCAGACGATGGGAGAATTGATTGAGCTTGGCGGCGTTGGACGCAAAACGGCGAACGTCGTTTTGGGAAATGCGTTTGGCATCAACGTCGGCGTCGTCGTGGACACGCACGTCGCGCGACTTTCGTTTCGGCTGGGTTTAACACCGCAAAAATCGCCGGAAAAAATTGAAAAAGATTTGATGGAACTTGTTCCGCAAAAAAAGTGGACGCTGTTCAGTCATTTGCTGATCTGGCACGGACGCCGCCGCTGCTTCGCGCGCAAGCCGGATTGCGCGCATTGCGAAGTGCTGAAACTGTGTCCGCGAATCGGAGTGAAAGAAACTTTAGCCACAGATGGACACAGATGAAACACAGATAAAGCGTCCGCAGATTTCGCCGATTGGCGCAGATAAATTTTCCATCTGTGTAAATCTGTGTAAATCTGTGGCTGAATGAGTTGGCTTTTTCTCAATTCCGGCAAAGGCAACGCCGCGTTCAACATGGCATTGGACGAAATGCTGCTGGAAAAAATTTCGGAAATTGGAAAACCTGTTTTGCGTTTTTACGGCTGGACACAACCGGCGGCGACGTTTGGTTATTTCCAAAAATTTTCCGAGGTTGAGCGCGCGACGCATTTGCGTCCGCTCATCCGGCGTCCGACTGCGGGCGGCATTGTGCCGCACGACGCGGACTGGACTTACAGTTTTGCCGCGCCGCCAAATCACGAATGGCATTCGCTGGCGGCGGTTGAAAGTTATCGCCGCATCCACGAATGGATCCGCGATGCGTTTGCAAAATTGAAAGTTGAAACGGAACTGGCGCCCGAAAAAAAATCGGCAATCGACCATCGGCCATTGGCAATCGGCAGCGCGTGTTTTGTCGGCCATGAAAAATCGGATTTGCTTTGGCGCGGAAAAAAAATCGCGGGCGCGGCGCAACGCAGAAATAAATTGGGATTGTTGATTCAAGGTTCAATTCAGCCGCCGCCAATTTCAATGGCGCGCAGCGATTGGGAAAAAGCGATGCTTGAAATCGCGCACGAAAAATTTGAAGTTAACTGGCAGGAATTTTCGCCGGACGAAAATTTCTGGGCGCGCGCGCAAGCATTGGCCCGGCAAAAATATTCGCAAAATAGTTACCATCAAAAACGATGAACAGTGCTATTTTGTCTGCGGTCTTCTCAAGTTGTAATTTTTTATGTCACTTTTTGCCGTTCGATCTTTCAAAAAAGTCCCAATCGTTTTGACTTTCGTTTTTATTCTATCGGCTGGCTTAAGTTCGGCGCAGATTTTGATGAGCGGCGGAACGTATTCGCAAAATTTTGATTCGCTGGCCGCCAGCGGCACGCATAATTGGACGAATAATTTTACTTTGCCGGGCTGGTATGCAGCCAAAGGCGCGACGAACGCTGTGACTTACGTCGCCAACGCCGGCACGGGTTCGATTGGCAGCCTTTACAGTTTTGGAACGAACGGCGTGAATACGGCAGGGGATCGCGCTCTCGGATCGGTCGCCACCTCCGGCCTGGATTACGCTTACGGAGTCCGCTTCACCAATGACACGACTTTCGCGCAAACGAACATCACCATTTCTTACGCGGGCGAAGAATGGCGCGCCGCCAACGGCTCCGGTGCCGTGACAAACGTTCTCACGTTTTCATATCAGCTCGCGAACGCTCCATTGACGGATGCCGACGCGGTCAATTCCAAAACCTGGACAACTTTCAACGCGCTGAATTTCAATTCGCCGGTTGTCAATACGAACAGCAGCCTGGTTTTGGACGGCAACGCGGCGACCAACCGGCAAATTTTTGACGGTGTGGTTTTAAGGGGGGCGGTCGTTCAACCGGGACAGGAAATTTTTTTGCGCTGGCGAGATACAGATGATAACGGCAGCGATGCGGGCATGGCCGTTGACGATTTGACGGTCAGTTTTCAAGCCACGAGTCCGTCCACAAATGCGCCCACAATTTTAACCCGGCCACAAAATGAAGCTGCGGGCGAAGGCGGATTCGCGATTTTTAGCGTGACGGCTGACGGAAATCCGATGCCCGCTTTTCAATGGCAACTTGATGGAACCAATTTAATCGGCGCGAACAGTTCGACTTTGGCTTTGAATAATTTGACGACCCATCAGGCGGGAAATTATTCCGTGACGATTACGAATGTCGCCGGCGCAATCACGAGCAGCCCGGTGATGCTTTTCGTCGCGCCCGTTTCATTCGAGGCGACGAACGGCGAGATTCGGATTTTGCAATATAATGTCGAAGGCAATGGCGCGACTGATTGGACGACGAACGCGCCGCAAGTCCAGGCCATCGGCCGCGAATTGATTTATCTCAATCCTGACATCGTCACGTTCAACGAAATTCCCACGACCAACGGCCTCGCGCAAATGGCCAATTGGATGACAGCCTTTTTGCCCGGCTATTTTCTGGCGACAAATTCTTTTGGCGACACGTTCATTCAAAACGTCATCGCCAGCCGGTTTCCGATCACACGTTCGGCCAGCCATTTGCACACGGCCAATTTGAATCCGTTCGGTTACACCAACCGGTCGAGCCAGAACGCGGATAATTTTACCCGCGATTTGTTTGAAGCGCAGATTGCCGTGCCGAACTGGCCGCTGCCGTTGCACGTTTTTGTCGCGCACTTGAAATCTACGACGGATGACCCGCCGGATGATGCTGCCAAACGCGCGGCGGAAGCCTCGGCGGTTTCAAATTATTTTGTCGCAACTTTTCTGACCTCCACAAATGCGGCGCATCCTTACATTTTGGACGGTGACATGAATGAGGACGCTTTTTTCCCCGAGACCGGCGATTACACGAGCGGCCATCCGCTGCAACGCCTGACCGCGCCCGCGACCGGATTGCAAATGACCATTCCCATCAATCCCACCACGCGCACCGATTTGACCGAATCCATTCAAGGCTCGCTCGACACGCGCTTCGATTACATTTTGCCCTGCCCGCTTTTATTTTCCAACCTCGCGGCCAGCGAAGTTTTCCGCACCGATTTGCTGAATCCGCCGCCGCCGAATTTGAACGGCAACGACGATAAAATCGCCTCCGATCATTTGCCCGTCCTCATGGTTTTCAAAAATCCGTTCGACACGCCGTTCAAAATCCTGTCCCTCGCGCGAACCAATCAAAATCTCACGCTCGCATGGGAATCGCAAAATAATCGCAATTACAACGTCGAAACTTCCGCCGATTTATTTTCGTGGACGCCTTTTGCCACGAACATTATGACCACGACCACCGATGCCAGTTTCACTTTCACGACCAACAACTTTGGCGGCCCGATAAATTTTTTCCGCATCCATCGCGCGCCATGAAGTTTTGAGAAATTTGAAGTTAAAATAATTTCGTCTTGCGCTTAAATTCTAGCCCGAAATTTTTTCTTTGCTAAAATGTGCGGCCATGATTCGGCTCGTTCTCTTCGACATTGACGGCACGCTCGTTCACACCGGCCACGCCGGAACGCACGCCTTTGCCAAAACCTTTGCGACCGAGTTCAATCTGCATCACGGCTCGGAAAAAATGAAATTCGCCGGGCGCACCGACGTCAGCCTCGTCCGCGAATTTTTCAAAATCCACGGCCTCGACGAATCGCCGGAACATTTTGAGCGATTTTTTGCCCGCTACGTTTTCTGGCTCGATCACATCCTCGCGTACAGTCGCGGCAATGCGTGCGAGGGCGTCTTTGAATTCATCCGCGATTTGCAGACATTGCCGAATCCGCCGACACTCGGTTTGCTCACCGGCAACATCAAGCTCGGCGCGGAACTCAAATTGCGCCGCTACGACCTTTGGGAACATTTTCATTTCGGCGCGTTTGCCGACGACCATGAAGAACGCGATCACATCGCCCGCGCCGCGCTCGAACGCGGACGCCGCGTGCTCGGAAAAAATTTGCAGCCGCAGGAAATTGTCGTGATCGGCGACACGCCCTTTGACATCCGCTGTGGAAAATTTATTGGCGCAAAAGTTCTGGCGGTGGCGACCGGCGGCGCAAAATTGGACGAACTAAAAAATCACCAACCCGATTGGACGGTGGAAGATTTGACGCAAATCAACGCGCGGGAAATTTGCGAAAAATAAATCAGCGCGCTTTTTCTGGCGGTTTCAAGCTTGCGCCCGCAATTTTAGCCGTTTTCCTGGCTTCGTCACCGCCATTTACTTTCCCTCGCGTCGCTGCTAAAAATTTCGCGTGCTCAACGACGCCGCCATTTGGAAAAATCTCAATTCGCCGCGCCGGCTTTTTTTGATCGCCGGGCCGTGCGTGATCGAAAATGAAAAATTGTGTTTTCAAGTCGCCGCGTCGTTGAAAAAAATCTGCGCGTCGCTCGGCATTTTTTACGTTTTCAAAGCCAGCTTCGACAAAGCCAATCGCACTTCGACCAAATCCTTTCGCGGAATTGGAATTGAAAATGGATTGGAAATTCTCGCCAAAGTCCGCGCGAAATTCGATTTGCCGGTTTTGACCGACGTTCACACCGAAGCGCAAGTCGCCGCCGCCGCGCAAGTCGTGGACATTCTGCAAATCCCAGCGTTTCTTTGCCGCCAGACGGATTTGATCGAAGCCGCCGCCGCGACCGGAAAAATTTTGAATTTGAAAAAAGGCCAATTTCTTTCGCCGCAGGAAATGGGGCAGGTCGCCGAAAAAGCCAAACGCGCGGGCGCAAAAAAAATTCTGTTGACCGAACGCGGCACGACTTTCGGCTACAACAATCTCGTCGCTGACATGCGCTCGATTCCGATCATGAAATCGTTTGGTTTTCCCGTTGTTTTTGACGCGACGCATTCCGTGCAATTGCCCGGCGGCGGCGGCGATAAATCCTCCGGCCAGCGCGAATTTGCGCCGGTGCTCGCGCGTGCCGCACTCGCCGTCGGCGCGAACGGAATTTTTCTCGAAACGCATCCGCAACCGGAAAAAGCCTTGAGCGACGGGCCGAACATGATTCCGCTCGGCGAAATGAAAAAAGTTCTGGGCGAATTGGAAAAAATTCATGAAGCGGCGAAATGAAAATTCCATGCCCTGGCGTGTAGTTTTTCAACAGCCTTTAATGCAACTATTACTTGAAAAGGTTGTATATTCGGGCAGATTAATTGCATGACACTTACCGCTGTTTTGATTCCAGCCGAAGAAGGCGGGTTCATCGCCTTCAATCCCGAAACCGGTTCCACCACGCAGGGCGAGACAGTGCCGGAAGCGATCAGCAACCTTCAAGAAGCCACTGAACTTTATCTGGAGGAATTTCCGCTGAAACGGACTGGACAGGCATTGCTGACAACTTTCGAAGTTGCTGCCCATGCCTAAATTACCGCGCATTTCCGGTTCTGAAATTGTGCGGGCTTTGCAACGTCTGGGTTTTGAAGTGGTGCGGCAACGCGGCAGCCACATCATCATGCGTCGTGGTTCGTCCGGTTGTGTTGTTCCCAATCATCTCGAGGTAAAAGTCGGCACGCTGGCCGGTGTTCTTCGGCAGGCGGGAGTTTCTACGGAAGAATTTATCGCGGCACTTTGAATTATGCCCGCAAAAATTTCAGCCGCCATTCGTCAACGCGCCGCACGTGTAAAATTATTTCTTTGCGACGTGGACGGCGTTTTGACGGACGGCTCGGTTTTCATCGGGGGCGCGAGCGAATTCAAACGGTTTAACATCCGCGACGGCCTCGGCTTGGTTTTGCTGCGGCGGGCGGGAATAAAAATCGGCTGGATTTCGGCGCGGCCATCGGCGGCCACAAAATTGCGCGCGGACGAATTGAAAATTCATTTTTTGGTCCAGCAAGACGACCAGCAAACCAAAAGCATTGCGATTGAAAAACTTTTGGCGCAGGAAAAATTTGGCTGGAATGAAGTTTGTTTTGTCGGCGATGACATCATTGATTTAGGCCCGTTGAAGCGCGCAGGATTTTCAGTCGCAGTTGCCGACGGCGTGGCCGAGGCGCGCGCGGCGGCGGATTTTGTCACGCGCGCGGCGGGTGGCCACGGCGCGATTCGGGAAGTGGCGGAAATGATTTTGCGCGCGCAGGGAAAATGGGATTCTTGCGTGACGCATTACTCGAAATGAAAACGAAATTGAACAGCGCCATTTTGATTTTGTCAGTCTTATGGGCGGCGAAATTTTTCATGGTCATGGTTCGCGCGCAGAACGCCCCCGCGCACGCGAGCGATTTCACCTCGGTCGAATACTTTGACGCGCCGCATCAGCAGCAGATGAAGTCACGCTTGTCCGGGGCGGAAGCGCAGCCGCTGGCGGGCGGATTGCTCGTGGTCAAAAAACTCAAGCTCGAAACGTTTGGCATGGACGGAAAAACCGAATACATCGTGGAAGCGCCGGATTGCGTTTATGACACGATGCAGCGCACGGCCAGTTCGCCGGGCGCATTGAAGTTTCAGACCGGCGACGGAAAATTTCGCGTGGAAGGCGATGGCTTTTTGTGGCGGCAAAATGATTCGCTTCTGACCATTTCCAACAACGTGCGGACGGTGATCGAAAATCCAGCGGAAAATAAAACCAAACTGTGAAATTTTTTTATCTTGTTGCCTTTGCCATTTTCATCATCGGTTTTGATTTGGACGCGCAGACAAATTCAACGGTCACGACCAGGACGCGGATTGAATCAGACACGGTGAATTTTGATTTGAATCTGAACGCGCGCCAGGCCGTTTATACCGGCGACGTGCGCGTGGACGATCCGCAGATGAAATTGCGGTGTGCGCGGCTGACGGTGAATCTGCCGGCGGATGGCGGGCGCGTGGATCGCATCGTGGCCGAGACGAACGTGGTGATTGACACGACCAATGCCGACGGCCAAACCATGCACGCGACGAGCGACAAAGCGGTTTATATTTATGAAGTTCAAAATGGCGCGACCAATGAAACGGTGACTTTGACCGGCAATGCGAGAGTGGAAAATGCGCAAGGCTGGCTGACGGGCGAGCCGATTGTTTGGAATCGCGCGAATAACAGTCTTTCAGCGATGAATCAAAAAATGATTTTCCGGCAGAATCTTGACGGAATGCAGCCGACAAATTCGGAGCGCACAAAAACAAATTTGTCGCTGCCAAAATCGTTGGACGCGGCGCCGGGAGTCATCAAGAACGTTGACCTGAATCCTTTTTGAAATGAAACCAACTGGCGCAACTTTTCCGGCGGTGGAAAATCTTTTACTCACTACGGAAAAGCTGGCGAAGGAATATCGCGGGCGGCGCGTGGTTGACGGCGTTTCCGTGAGCGTGGCGGCGGGCGAAATCGTCGGTTTGCTCGGGCCGAACGGCGCGGGAAAAACGACGACGTTTAACATGGTCGTCGGCGTGGTGAAACCGGACGAGGGCGTCGTAAAATTTCAGGGTCGCAAAATCACGCGCAAGCCGATGCACAAACGCGCGCGGCTGGGCATCGGTTATTTGACGCAGGAGCCGTCGGTGTTTCGCAAGCTGACGGTCGAGGAAAACATCCTGGCAATTTTGGAGACGTTAAAATTATCGCATGATGAACGCGCGGTGCGGCTGAAGTATTTGCTGGAAGAATTGGATTTGACGCCGATTGCCAAAAGCAAGGCGTATCAATTGAGCGGCGGCGAAAAGCGGCGGCTGGAAATCACGCGCGCGCTGGTGACGAGTCCGAAATTACTTTTGCTCGACGAACCGTTCAGCGGCATTGATCCGATTGCGGTTTATGAAGTGCAAAAAATCGTGCGCCGTTTGCGCGAGCGCGGTCTGGGAATTTTGATCACGGATCATAATGTGCGCGAAACCTTGAAATTGATTGATCGCGGTTACATCATTCACAAGGGTCAGGTGTTGGTGGAAGGCAGTTCGGAATTTTTGGCGAACGACCCGAAGGCGCGGGAAATTTATTTGGGCCCGGAATTTAACATGTAAATTTATGGCGCAATCATCCATCACAGTTGAGCAATTTTTCAAGCAACAGGGTGGCGCGCTCCAAATGCGGCTGCTTTCGGAAGGCGCAAATCTGGATCGCATCATCCGCGAGCCGACGGTGAATCGGCCGGGACTGGCGTTGAGCGGGTTCACGCAGTATTTCGCCTACAAACGCGTGCAGGTTTTCGGCAACGCGGAAGTTTTTTATTTGCGGACTTTGACGCGCGCGCAACGCGAATCGCGCTACGCATTTTTATTCGCCTACAAAATTCCGTGCGTGGTTTTCAGCCGCAGTTTGAAGCCGGACAAGGAATTGCTCGCGGCGGCTGCCAGCGCGGGCGTGCCGGTTTTTCAAAGTCCGCTCGTGACGATGACTTATATCAACGCCGCGACGCTGGAATTGGAAATGATGTTTGCGCCGCGCGGCATGGAAATGGGCAGCATGGTGGATATTCTCGGCGTGGGCGTCATCATCAAAGGCGACAGCGGCATCGGCAAAAGCGAGGCCGTTCTCGCATTGATCGAGCGCGGTTACAGTCTGGTTTCCGACGACATGACGCGCGTGACGCTGGTGGGCGGCCACGAAATTCTCGGCACCAGCGCGGAGTTGACGCGCAACCACATGGAAATTCGCGGCATCGGCATCATCAATGTCGCGGCTATGTTCGGCATCAAAAGTGTCCGCCGCGATAAAACGCTTAATCTCATCGTCACCCTGAAAATTTGGAATGAAGTGACTGATGTGGAGCGCGTGGGCATGGAGCAGGATTTTCTCAAAGTTCTTGGCGTGGACATTCCGCACATCATTATTCCCGTGCGGCCAGGACGCGATTTGGCGCGGCTCATCGAAGTCGCCGCGTATCAAACAAAATTAAAAAATTCCGGTTACAACGCTGCGCAGGAATTGAATGAACGCCTCATCGCGCAAATGACGCCGGAAACTTTGCCGCCGCAAGTCAAATAAAATTCAATGGCGCAAGCGGCAAACATGATTTAGCTTGCGCCCGAACCAATGAGCGCAAAAAAATTGAGCGACCCTGAATTTTCCACCAAGGAACTTACCGTGATGAACAAGCTGGGCATCCACGCCCGGCCCGCCGCGCTCTTCGTTAAAACTGCGAACCGTTTTGCCTGCGATATTTTTGTGGAAAAAGACGGCGAAAAAATCAACGGCAAAAGCATCATGGGTTTGATGATGCTCGCCGCCGGCCCCGGCAGCAAACTCACCATCCACGCCAATGGCGCCGACGCGCAACTGGCCATCGCCGAGATTGAAGCGCTCGTCAAACGCAAATTTGACGAGGAGTAAAATTGCCGGCTGGCAGTTTGAACTTCATTTAATTGCCGGACGGTTCAGTGTTTCAACTTGAAACTTGCCGCCTGAAACTTGAAACTCATCGGATGGCTGCCGCTGAAATTGACATTAAATACGTCGCGCATCTTGCGCGTATCGCGCTCGCGCCTGACGAGGAAAAAAAACTCGCCGCGCAACTCGGAAGCATTCTCGGCTACATCGAAAAATTGCGTGAAGTTGATGTGGCTTCGGTTGAACCTACCGCGCACGCCGTGCCGATGATCAATGTCATGCGCGCCGATGAAATCCAGAATTCGCTGCCGCACGAAGAAGCCATGCGCAACGCGCCCAAACAAGCCAACGGCCTTTTCATCGTGCCCAAAATCGTGGAATAATTTTCAAAGCCACAGATGGACACAGATGGACACAGATATTTCCGAAACGGCGCTTGTCGCTGGCTTGCATTTTCCCATTTGTGTTCATCTGTGTCCATTTGTGGCTAAAATTCATGTTGAACCAACTGACCATTTCCGAACTCACCACGAAACTCGCCAAACGCGAAATTTCCGCGCGCGAAATCATGCAATCGTGCCTCGACCAAATCGTGCGCGTGGATGGAAAAATTCATGCGTTCATCAGTTGCGACGAAAAAGACGCGCTTGCGCAGGCGGAATTTGCCGACAAAGAAATTTCTTCCGGCACGACTCATGTGCAAAAACCTTTGCTCGGAATTCCCATCGCCGTCAAAGACGTTCTCGCCGTCAAAAACCAGCCGCTGAACTGCGGTTCAAAAATTCTCGGCAATTTCATTTCTCCTTACGACGCGACGGCGGTTGAAAAATTAAAAGCGGCGGGCGCAATTGTTTTTGGCCGTTGCAACATGGACGAATTCGCAATGGGCAGTTCGACGGAAAATTCCGCGTTCGGCGTCACCAAAAATCCGTGGGACACGACCAGAATTCCCGGCGGCTCGTCCGGCGGCTCGGCGGCGGCGGTCGCGGCGGACGAGGCGATTACGACCATCGGTTCGGACACCGGCGGTTCGATTCGCCAGCCCGCCGCGCTTTGCGGCGTGGTCGGTTTGAAACCGACTTACGGCAGAATTTCGCGTTACGGTTTAGTTGCGTTCGCCAGCTCGCTTGATCAAATCGGGCCGTTCACGAAAAATGTTTCCGACGCGGCGACGTTGCTTGGCGTTTTGAGCGGACACGATTTGCGCGATTCGACGAGTGTGCCGCAGCCGGTTCCGAATTACGCGAATGCGCTCGACGGAAAAATTCGCGGCCTCAAACTTGGTTTGCCGAAAGAATACTTGATTGGCGGCTTGGACGCGGAAGTAAAAGCTGCCGTTGATGCCGCCGTAAAAAAACTGGAATCGCTCGGCGCGGAAATCGTCGAAATTTCCCTGCCGCACACGGATTACGCCGTTGCCACTTATTACATCATTGCCACAGCGGAAGCGTCGGCAAATCTGGCGCGCTTTGATGGCATCCGTTACGGCGCGCGGGTGAGCGGAAACGATTTGACGGAACTTTACAGCAAAACGCGCGGCGCGGGTTTCGGCGCGGAAGTGAAGCGCCGGATTATTTTGGGCACTTACGTTTTGAGCAGCGGTTATTATGACGCTTACTATTTGCGCGCGCAAAAAGTTCGGACGCTGATTCGCAACGATTTTCTCAAAGCATTTGAAACCGTGGACGCGATTGTCACGCCAACCACGCCGACGGCAGCATTCAAAATCGGCGAAAAATCCGATGACCCGTTGCAAATGTATTTGTCGGATATTTTCACGATTTCCTGCAACCTTGCGGGCATTTGCGGCGTCAGTATTCCGTGTGGCTTTACAAAAAATCCGAAATTGCCGATTGGTTTGCAATTGCTCGGCAAACCATTTGGCGAAGAAACCATTCTTAAGATCGCGCACGCTTACGAACAGAGCACGGACTGGCATAAACAAAAACCGCCGTTGTAGCCGGGTAAAAACCGCTTGCATTGCAAGTAACTCAATGGTTACTTAACGGCGGCATGGCGAGACTTGGAAAAGGCGGCGGCGGGTTGATCGCGCGAAATCCTGACCGGACGCGCGGGCGGATTTTGTCCGCCGCGCTGGCGGAATTTGCGGCGCAAGGTTTTGCCGGCGCGCGCGTGGACGTGATCGCCCGGCGCGCGGCGATCAACAAGCGGATGCTTTACCATTATTTTGGCGACAAGGAAGGTTTGTTCAAGGCCGTGCTGCGCCGGAAAGTCGCCGAGCGGCGCGCGTGGGGAGAAAATTTGTCCAGCGATCCGGCGGAACGGCTGCCGTTTTGGTTCAAGACCGCGTTCGACGATCCGAACTGGATTCGTTTGCTCGCGTGGGAAGCGTTGCGGGGCGACGGACAAAAGATCATTGACGAAAAAGAGCGGCGCGCGTCCACCATGGGATGGTTGAAACGTTTGCGCCAGCGGCAAACGCGCGGAGAATTGTCAGTGGAATTCGATCCGCGCCATCTCGCGCTGGCGATGCAGTCGCTGACGATGTTTCCGGCGGCGTTCCCGCAATTGACCCGGCTCATCATGGGCCGGACGGTGGCTGATGGGAAATTCCAGCGCGACTACGCGGGCTTTTTGGAAAAATTCGCGGCGGCGTTTCGTCCGAAAAATTCAAAGCGCGTCAAAAAATCAAACGCATGAAAAAACTCATTCGCATTTCAACGGGCGGCGCGATGGCGGCGATTTTTATCGCGTCCATCCTGGCCGGCGGCTGCGCGAAAAAAAAACCGGCGGCGCCGGCGGGCGTGCCGGTGACGGTCGCAAAAGCGTTTGCCACGAATGTGCCGGTGCAAATTGATCCGCCGCCGTTCGGCCATGTCACGGTGTATTCGACCGTGGCGGTGCATTCACAGATCGGCGGCATTTTGCAGCAGGTGCATTTTCAGGAAGGCTCGGAAGTCAAATCGAACGCGCTGCTGTTCACGATAGATCCGCGTCCTTCGCAGGCGGCGTTGGCGCAGGCGCGCGCAAATCTGGAGCGCGATGCGGGACAGTTGGAATTTCAAAAAGGCAATTATTCGCGCGATCAAAAATTACTGGCCGACAAAATCATTTCGCAAAATCAATTGGACACGGACAAAGCCAGCCTTGACGCGGCGACTGGCACGGTGGCGGCGGACCAGGCGGCGATCACCAATGCGCAATTGAACTTGCAGTTTTGTGAAATTCGCGCGCCGTTTGACGGCGTCGCGGGCAGTTTGGAAATTCACGAAGGCAACATTGTCAAAGCGCCGGACGACACGCTGGTGACGATCAATCAAATTCATCCGATTTATGCCGGGTTTGCCGTGCCGGAACAATACTTGCCGGAAATCCAACGGCAGATGGGCAAGGGAAAATTAAAAGTTTCGGCGACGTTTCAAAACATGGAGGGGCCGCCGGCGCAAGGTGAATTGACTTTCGTTGACAACAGCGTTGACGAGACGACGGGCACGATCCAGCTCAAGGCGACTTTTCCGAACGAAAATGACGCGCTCTGGCCGGGACAATTTGTGGAGGTGACGCTGACGCTTTCGGAATTGACGAACGCCGTGGTCGTGCCGTCGCAAGCGGTTCAAACCGGACAGGACAAACAATATGTCTACGTTGTCAAACCTGATCAAACAGTGGAAGAACGCCCGGTGACAACCGGCATTGTCTATGACGGCGAAACGGTGGTGGAAAAAGGAGTGAGCGTCGGCGAAACGGTGGTGACCGACGGGCAATTGCGGCTGGAAGCGGGCGCAAAGGTGACAATCAAAAAATAAGAATGAAAAATGAAGAAACAAAAATAATTGCGCCAGGCATGTCGAATCATTTCTTCATTTTTCATTTTTCATTCTTCATTTTCCGACGATGAGCGTTCCCGAGCTTTTTATTCGCCGTCCGGTGATGACCACGCTGGTCATGGCCGGCATTTTACTTTTCGGCGTCATCGGCTATCGCGAATTGCCGGTGAGCGCGCTGCCGAGCGTGGATTATCCGACAATCAATGTCTCGGCCAATTTGCCGGGCGCAAGCCCCGAAACGATGGCGTCCGCCGTTGCCACGCCATTGGAAAAACAAATCTCCATCATTCCCGGCGTGGATTCCATGTCGTCCGTCAGCTCGCTGGGCGCGGTGCAAATCACGATCCAATTTTCTCTCGACCGCGACATTGACGCGGCGGCGGAGGACGTGAACGCGGCCATCGCGCGCGCGGCGAAACAATTGCCGCCGAACATGCCGACGCCGCCGAGTTACCGGAAAGTCAATCCGGCGGACGCGCCGATTCTGTTTCTGGCGATGTCCTCGACGACGATGCCGCTTTCCAAAGTGGACGATTACGCGGAAAACATGCTCGCGCAGCAAATTTCGACGGTCAGCGGCGTCGCGCAGGTTTCCGTTTATGGCTCGCAGGAATACGCGGTGCGAATCCAGGTGGACCCGAACAAGCTCGCGGCTTACGGATTGGGAATTGATCAAGTCGAGCAGGCCATTGAACAGGGAAATGTCAATCAACCGCTCGGCACCCTTTACGGCACGCATCAGGCGTTCACGGTTTTGGCGAACGGACAGCTTGAAAATGCGGCGGCGTTTCGCCCGATGATTGTCACTTATCGCAACGGAAATCCGGTGCGGCTCGAAGAGTTGGGAAACGTTCTGGACAGCGTGCAAAACGACAAAGTCGCCGCGTGGTATTACGCGGGCACCAACAGCACGCGCGCCATTGTGCTGGCTATTCAACGCCAGCCGGACGCCAACACGGTGGCCGTGGTGGACAACATCAAAAAAATGTTGCCGCAATTTCACGAGCGGCTTCCGGCGGGAGTGAACCTGGATATTTTGTTCGACCGTTCGCAATCCATCCGCAAATCGGTGGACGACGTGGAAACCACTTTGGGCCTCGCCATCTGCCTCGTCGTAATGGTGATTTTTATATTCCTGCGCAATTTGTCCGCGACCATTATTCCGAGCCTCGCGCTGCCGATGTGCATCATCGGCACGTTTGCCGCCATGGCGCTGCTCAATTACAGCCTTGACAATCTGTCACTCATGGCGCTGACACTCTGCGTCGGCTTTGTGGTGGACGACGCGATTGTCATGCTCGAAAATATCGTGCGCCACATGGAAATGGGCGAGCCGCCGATGGAGGCGTCGTTCAAAGGCGCGAAGGAAATCGGCTTCACCATTGTTTCCATGACGCTTTCGCTTTCGGCGGTTTTCATTCCGGTTTTGTTCATGGGCGGATTGCTCGGACGACTGCTGCACGAATTTGCCGTGACGATTGTTGTGGCGGTTTTGGCGTCCGGTTTTGTTTCGCTGACGCTCACGCCGATGATGTGCAGCCGTTTTGTGCATTCGGAAAAAGAGAAAAAGCACAGCAAAATTTACAACGTCTTCGAGCGGTTTTTTGACCGGGTGCGTGCCGGCTACGACCGCTCGCTGCAATTTACTCTGCGCCATCGTTTCGCCACGCTGATGCTTTCGTTTGTGATTTTGATTCTGACGATCTTTTTGTTCGTCATCATTCCCAAGGGATTTTTTCCGGACGAAGACACTGGCCAGATTTCCGTGACCACGGAAGCGTCGGAAGACATTTCTTATGACGCGATGGAGAAACATCAGCTCGCCGCTTCAAAAATAATCGCCGCCGACCCCAACGTGGCCGGCTTCATGTCCGCCATCGGCGCGGGCGGCTCGTCCTCCAGTTTGAACCAGGGCCGGATGTTCATGAGCCTGAAAGAAAATCGCAAATTGAACGCCGACCAGATTATTCAGGAATTGCGTGCCAAGCTCGCGCAACTTCCCGGCGTCAACGTCTTCATGCAAAATCCGCCGCTCATCCGCATCGGCGGCCACTCGTCCAAATCGCTCTACCAATACAGCCTCGCCGACACGGACGTGAATAAACTGTTTCAATGGACGCCGGTTTTGATGAATAAAATTGCCGCGGACAAATCCGTTTTTCAGGACGTGACCAGCGATTTGCAAATTAAAAGTCCGGAAGTCACTGTGGACATTGACCGCGACAAAGCTTCCGCGCTGCACGTCACGCCGCAACAGATTGAAAACGCGCTTTACGACGCGTTCGGCGAACGGCAGGCGTCCACGATTTACAGCGACATCGCGGAATACTGGGTTGTCTTTGAAGTCGAGCCGCAATTTCAATTGGAACCTTCCGCGCTCTCGCGCCTTTACATCACCAGTTCCGCCACCGACACCAACGGCGCGCCGATCCTTGTTCCCTTGAGCGCCGTCGCCAAACTCACGCGTGATCTGGGTCCGACCAGCATTTCGCACGTCGGCCAGTTGCCCGCCGTCACCATTTCCTTCAACCTCGCGTCCGGCGTTTCGCTCGGAACCGCCGTGGACGAAATCAATAAAATTGAAGCTGGACTGACCGACGCCAATGGCCAGCACATGCCCGACACCATCTCCGGCGGCTTTCAAGGCGCGGCGCAGGTTTTTCAATCTTCTCTTCAAGGAATGGGCATGTTGCTGGCCGCTTCCATTTTCATCATCTACATCATCCTCGGAATCCTTTACGAAAGTTTCATCCATCCGCTCACCATTTTATCCGGTCTGCCGTCCGCAGCGTTTGGCGCGTTGTTGACGCTGATGATTTTTCACATTGATTTGAACATTTACGCCGACGTCGGACTCCTCATGCTCGTGGGCATCGTGAAAAAAAATGCCATCATGATGATCGACTTCGCCATCACCGCGCAACGCGAGCACGGAAAAAATGCCTTTGACGCCATTCACGAAGGCTGCCTGCTGCGTTTCCGTCCGATCATGATGACCACGATGTCCGCGCTCATGGCCACGCTGCCCATCGCGCTCGGCATCGGCTCGGGCGGTTCTTCCCGCCGCATCCTCGGCCTGACCGTCGTCGGCGGCCTCATCGTTTCACAATCACTGACGCTTTACATCACGCCGGTGATCTATCTTTACATGGAAAAATTCCGCGAATGGACGATCCGCAAACGTTCAAAGCGAATGACTGTTCAAACCGGAACCAACCCGGCGACGGCGTAATTTTTAGGGATCGGATTTTTACGCCACTTCGTGCGGCCCTTTGCCGCCGTTCAGCAAAAATAAAACCGCCATGCGCACGGCCAGGCCGTTCGTCACTTGTTCCAAAATCAGCGAACGCGAACAATCGGCAATTTCACTGTCAATTTCCACGCCGCGATTGATCGGCCCCGGATGCATGATGAGCGAATCTGGTTTTGTTTTCGCGAGCCGCGCCTTGTTCAGACCGTAAAGACTTGTGTATTCGCCGATGCTTGGAAACATCGTCTTGCGCTGGCGCTCGTGCTGAATGCGCAGCAAATGAATGATGTCCGCGTCGCGAATTGCCTCGTCAACATTGTGCGTCACGCGGCAACCCATTTGTTCAAATGTTTTTGGCACAAGCGTGGACGGCCCGCACAAAGTGACTTTCGCGCCGAGTTTTGTCAGCGCCCAGATGTTCGAGCGCGCGACGCGGCTATAAAGAATGTCGCCAAGAATCGTCACGTTCAGCCCGGCGATTTTTTCTTTGTGCTCGCGGATCGTGAACGCGTCGAGCAACGCCTGCGTCGGATGTTCGTGCGCGCCGTCGCCCGCGTTGATGATGCTGGCGTTGACGACGCGCGACAGAAAATGCGGTGCGCCGCTCGCGCTGTGGCGGATGACGATGAAATCGGCGTTGAGCGCCTCGAGATTGCGCGCGGTGTCCTTGAGCGTCTCGCCTTTTTTGAACGACGACGCGTCGGCGGAAAAATTCACGATGTCGGCGGTCAAGCGTTGCGCCGCCAGTTCAAAACTGATGCGCGTGCGCGTGGATGGCTCGATGAACAGATTGACGACCGTTTTGCCACGCAGCGCCGGAACTTTTTTGATCGCTCGCTCGCCGACGGCTTTGAACGCTTTTGCCGTATCGAGCACGGTGACGATTTCTTCCGCCGTGAGCGATTCGATGTCGAGCAGATGTTTTTTGGTCCAGGTCATAGGTCAGCCGCGAAAGAGCACAAAAAAATTTGGGCGCTTTTCATTTTATTTTTTTGCGCGTTTTGTGCATTTTTGCGGCAATCATTTTCATTCCAAAATCACTTCGTCCTTTTCGCCAATGCGAACCTGGACTTTTTCATTCGCCGCCGTCGGGACATTTTTACCGACAAAATCCGCCTTGATGGGCAACTCGCGATGGCCGCGATCAATCAAAACTGCCAATTGAATCTTTTTTGGCCGGCCAAAATCGTTCAGTGCGTCAAGCGCGGCGCGAATTGTGCGGCCGCTGAACAAAACGTCGTCCACGAGCACGACGGTTTTTCCAGTCACGTCAAAAGGAATTTCCGTCGGATGAATTTTTGGCGCGGCGTGTTGGTCGAGGTCATCGCGGTGCATGGAGACATCAAGGCTGCCTGTCGGAACCGGATGTTTCCAAATTTCAGAGAGGATTTTTCCGAGCCGTTGCGCCAACGGCACGCCGCCGGTTGGAATTCCAACCAGCGCAACCTCCGTGCTCGTTTCATTTCGCTCGGCGATTTCATGCGCGATGCGTGCGAGGGCGCGGCCAATCGCGGCGGAGTCGAGAATGACGCTGGATTCAGGCATAAAAAATCGCGAGCCAGTTCCGCGCGGGCACGGAAATGATTCGCATTAATTTCGTTTTCATTTTCCTTCGCGGCCTCGCCGGGCTGCGTTAAAGGAACAAAGTTGATTTAATTCGTCGCGGCGTTTTGCCGATTTTTCCGCCACATTGCACGGTGCTTGATGATCCAATCCGTCAGCGCCTGCTCGAAGCCAACGTCGTGGCCGGCCTTCTCCGATTCAATCCATTTGTGGCGCAAAATTTCCTCGCGCTCCGCCTGAAACTCGCGGTAGAGCGAAGAGTTCTTCAGCAAATCGTTCGCCGACGATGAATCTTTACCAACGTTCGACATAAAGCCTGTGCCAAGAAAGTTAAACTTCGCCGACAAAATTGCAACAGAAATGTGCACATGAAGAAATGTTAAAATTGACAGAAGGCAACAAAGAAAACGAAGTCATTTTATTTCGGAATTTCTTCTTTGTTGTCTTTGTTAACTTCTGTTCAATTTACGGCGACAATTTTTCGCGGTGCGGTTTATGGTCGCGGTTCCAACGACTCAATGCTTCATCGCTGATGTCTTCAAAAAGAAATTGCAGCGTCGGTGATTCGACGTGGCCGTCGCAAAAGACCACGTTGGCTTTGCCTTGATGACGTGTCCTCGTGTTTCCGTATTTTAACAAACTATCCACACGCTGACGTTCCAAAAGCGAATCACCTTTGAAACAATCGCCGATAGCTATCATTTCGCTCGGAACAACAATTTCTGATTCGGTTATGGGCTTGATATTTTGTGAATGCGGATGTCCATAAAGGCCAAGATCGGATCCCAACCGGATGCCGTAAGCATTGTAACCGTATGAAGGTTTTATCGAATTCATAAAAAAGTTTGAAAATCGGGCTGACGGGCAGCGCCACACGCCATTTGTAATGTAAGAAATATTGGGAGTGAAAGTTTCAAGTCCGCCGCTTTGAATTTGTTCAAACCAGAATCCTTGGTCGTCAGCGTTTTCGAATGCAAACATCACGGGATAGCCATGATTGTTTGCCAGAAAGTTTTGCAAGCCAAGACCCAGTTGATGCAAATTGTTCACACATTGAATTTTTTGCGCTCTGAATTTGGCTTGAGAAACCGCCGTCAGCAAAAGCGCAGCGAGAATTGCGATGATGGCAATGACCACCAGCAGTTCAACCAGTGTGAACGCAAAATCTTTTTTATCCGTGTTCAATCTGTGTTTCATCCGTGGCTGAAAATTATTTCAAAACCGATAAACATCCTTGCGATGCCGCACACGTTGGATTTCAACCAGCTTCGATTCCGTGACGACTTCATAAACAATCCGGTAATCGCCCAGCCGGATGCGATAGGCGTGTTCCGAGCCGCTCAATTTTTCCACGCCGTGAGGAAATGGATTTTCCGCCAGATTTTCAACCGCCGCGATAATTCTGTCCGCCGCGTTGGACGGCAGTTTGCGCAAATCTTTGCGCGTGGATTTCTTCCACTCAATGCGAAAGGCCATTGCGCTTCAATCCCTTTTTGAATTCCGCGTGAGGAATCGTTTCCTCGTCGCGCCGTTCGGCAATCACGGCCAGATCGTCCAAGTCTTCCAAAAGTTTTTCGTAGTCTTCAATCGGGAGAACGGCGGCAGTTTTTTTACCTTTTTCGTTTGTCAAAAATTGAACAGTTGCGCTCATGCTTGAAAACTAA
>DATCEV010000054.1:0-17596 GCA_036509895.1 Verrucomicrobiia bacterium | reverse complement strand
GTGCCTCACGCGGTGAGCCATGAAAAGAGCCGTGCGATAGCTGCCAAGCTCCAAAAGCCGTTGCAATTGGAGCGAACTGATGCCCTTCTTGGAACTGCAAATCAGATACCATGCAATGAGCCATTTGCGGAGCGGGATTTTATAGAATCTTCAAACACCGTGCCGATGGTGACGGTGAAAGGACTTTTGCAGTTTGAACACCAGCGCAGTCCGGCACGGGTTTTGACGGCTGGATTGGCTTTGATGTCGGAAAACTTCGTTTGGTCTTTGCATTGGCAATGCGGACACACAATGCCGCCTTTCCACAACACGCTTTCCAGATGCTTGCGCGCCTTTTCGTCGGTATCGAAACGAAGAATGATTTGAATCAGCGTAAGGTCTTTGAGCGGCGACTTCGTTTTCATGCGCTCAATATGCCACAAAGCTTATTATACGTCAAGTGCATAATCCCAAATAAATTCAAATAAAACTTGACGTGTGCCTGCCGCTCCTGAAAAATTTTTCTCACGGCGTATGACTCAATTCTTGATTGGTGATGTGTCCGAGCGCAACCGCGCAACCGCGCAATAGTGCGGAGAATTATTTGTCGGCAGTCGTAGCACTTGCGCCGGGTGATGAATTTTCTGCGACAAGTGGCGCGTCCCTTTTCCCAAGTGCTTCATCACCTGCCCTAAAAGCATCACCACTTGCGGCAGGTGCGCCATCACCTGCCGTAAAAGAGACGCCACTTGCCGTAAGTGCGACGCCACCAGCGGCAAATCAGCCGTCACTTTCCAAAAGGGGCGCACCACCTGCGGCGGGTGAGACGCCACTTGCCGCAGATAAGACGCCACTTTTCACAGGTGACACCCCCATTTCACGGAAAACCGGCCATTTTGCCTTAAATTAGCCGTCTTTTCGCCAAAAACCCTCAAAACCACCAACCCAACCAACCTATGCGCAGAAACAACTACTATCCCCTCCGCCAGACCGACCAGATCGTCTGGCTGGCAAACTACTCCAACAAACTGCCCGCCCTCACCGCCGTTCTCGGACTGACCGCCGCGCAGGTCAATGGTGCCGTGGCGGATTGCGGCTGGCTGATTTACGTCCTGCAAACGTGGCTGCCCGCCGGGCGCGCGTGGGCGCTGGCCACCACGGATGCCGCCGCCGAAGCGCAGAATGGCGACGGCTCGGCGTTGATGGCGCTGCCTGTTTTCGCTGCGCCCGCCCTGCCCACGGGAATCGTGCCGGTCAACACCGGCGCGCTCATCCGCATCTTCGCGCTCGTCCAGACGATCAAGGACGGCGGCCTGTGTTCCGACACCAACGCCACCAACCTTGGCATCGTCGGCAGTGCTCAGGCCGGGCCGGATTTGACCACTGTGCAGCCCGTCATTTCCGTTTCCATCATGGGCAACGTGGTCAATGTGAAATGGGGCTGGGGCGGCAACAGCGCCTTTCTGGACAGTTGCGAGATACAGGTGGATCGCGGCGACGGCAAGGGCTATGGGCTGCTGACCATTGACACCACGCCCGGCTACACGGACACGCAACCCTTCCCCGCCGCGTCCGTGAAGTGGACTTACAAGGCCATCTACCGTCTGGACGACAATCAAGTCGGCCTCTGGAGCCAGCCCGCCAGCGTCACCGTCCCGGCGTGAAAATTTGACGAAGAAAAAGAATCAACACAACCAAATCGAATAAAACCATGAAAACAAATTCATCAATCATCGTGCCGCTCATTGTGAGTGGCTTTCTTGCAACCGCTACTCTCGCCCTTGGCCAAGGCAGCCTTACGCCGTCTGGCTCGCCAGCGCCGACAATGAAGTCGCTCGACCAAATTGAGCCACGAACACCTATTTCGTATGATGGTTACTACATCAGCAGCCCTGGCTCATATTATGTCACCACCAATCTCACTGGCAGTGCCTTCGGTGTTCCGGGCAGTCCTTATGGCATCTATATTGCCAGTGACAATGTCACCGTTGACCTTAATGGATTCACCTTACAAGGTGTGTCAGGCTCTTATTCTGGAATTTATATCTACGGAAGCCATACTAATATCACTATACGCAATGGGATAATTACTGGTTGGGGTGGCGATGGTGTTACTTTTAATTATCCTACTGGAACGCCCCAAAACGTGGTGTTGGAACATTTGATAGTTTCCTCAAATGGACAACTGTTCAATTCGTCAATTCGATAAGGCACTCCTTCGGCGGCCAGCACCGCGCCAACGCGGTCGTAATCATTTTGATAATCCACATCGAGATTGTTGGAAAGAAAACGGGCACGGCTGGCGGCGGGATCTTTTTCAGCCGCGCGGCCCGAACCAAGGAAATAATAATGATCGCTCGCCATGGCCAGATGTCCGCCGGGAAAAACGTCTTTGGCCAAATCCAGCGCATATCCGAAAGCGCTCGGCCCGTCGAATTTCGCATCGGGCACAACTTTCAGAATCGCGTCATAATGAAGTTTCCATTGCGCAAAAAATGCGGCATACGTTTTGAGATAGAAATTAGGTTCATTGCCGATGGAATAACAATCAAGCGCGTCCGCATCGTGAGCCGCAATATAACTGGCGAGCCGCGCGGAATTCGCGGGATCGCCATTTTTCAGACGAAAGGAATAAATCACTTTCACTCCGGCGGCGCGGGCGAAATTAAAAAGCTCATTCATATCCTTTTCCTGCGGAACCGGAATGCGCGGATCATCCACCGCGTTCGCGCCGACGCGCAGGCTTTTGATTCCGAGAGTATGAAAAGTGTTGATTAGCGCCTGATCATGAGGGTTAAAATAATATCGCCCATCTTGGGGCAGCAGCATGGACATCTCATAGCTCAAGCCTAAAAAGCGAGGCGCGAGATTTGCGCCACCGCCAGCGCCCACCATGACAGTCACCGGCTGAATTTGGGCGGCGGCAAAAGAAGGAATCAATAGCGTCAAGGCAAGCAACTGAAACGGGAAAAGGAATTTACCAAGCTTGGAAAAAAGGCAGTTCATATTGGTCGCAGCAGAATAATGGGGAAATGGACAATCACAAAGATTTGTTTTGTTCAATCAAACGGCGCCTTTGTTCAACGCAAATTTTTGAACGCATTCCGTCGGCGGGCGTGTTGATCGCATAATCCAATAATTTTTCAACCGTCGTCGTGGCCACATGCGTGCGCAGGTCGGACGAGCCATAATAAATAAAAACATCGCCGTTGGCGCGCGCGACCCAGCCGTTGGCAAAAACCACGTTGGCCACGTCGCCCACAAATTCGTCGCCGTGCGGCGCCAGGAAAAAACCGCCGGGAGCTTTGATTTGTTTTGACGGCTCCTTCAAATCGCACAAAAAAACATACAACACATAACGCATTCCCGCCGCCGTGTTGCGGACGCCGTGGGCCAGATGCAGCCAGCCTTTTTCCGTTTTGATCGGCGCCGGGCCGAGACCATTTTTACCTTCTTTGATCGTATGATAAAAGCGCGGATCAACGATGCTTTCCTTTTTCACCACCGCGTTGGTGATGTCATCCACCAATCCCCAGCCGATGCCGTCGCCGCTGCCTGTCGCGGAAAAATCGCTCATCGGGCGCGTGTAAAAAGCGTATTTGCCATTCACAAATTCAGGATGCAAAACACAGTTGCGCTGGTGCAAGGCGGGCGTTTTCAAATCCGGCAACCGCTCCCATTTCAGCAAATCTTTCGTGCGCGCAATGCCGCAACGCGCGATGGCGGCGGACAAATCGTTTGGCCGCGAATCATCATGGCGTTCGGCGCAGAACAATCCGTAAATCCAGCCGTCTTCATGGCGCACGAGGCGCATGTCGTAAAGATTCGTTTCCTGGTCTTCGAGTTCGGGCATTCGCACCGGATAATCCCAAAAACGAAAATTATCCACGCCGTTCTTGCTTTCCGCGACGGCAAAAAAAGATTTTCGGTCCCAGCCTTCGACGCGCGCCATGAGAATAATTTTTTTATCGAACTCCATCGCGCCGACATTGAAAACGCAATTGACGCCGAGCCGCGTCATCAAATGCGGATTCCTGGCAAAATTAAAATCGTAACGCCATGTCAGCGGCGTGTGTTCGGCGGTCAGCACCGGATTTTCGTAACGGTCAAAAATGCCGCTGCCATTTTTTTGCGGGCGATTGCGGCGTTTCAGAAATTGTTCATGCTGCCGTTGAAGCTGTTTTAATTGCGTTTGAAATTTAGTTTTGGTCATTTTGCTTGGGCGACTGAATTGGTTGAGTTGTTTGATGCTTCGGCCAACGGAATAAACCGGCGCGCGGGAATCGGGCGTTCTTCGACGCCATTCGGAAGTTGCCAGCGCACGGCAAATTGCGTGGAACCGGCATTCTGTTCCTGCCACGCTTCGAGATAATAACGTTTCCCGGCTTCGAGATTGGCCGCGCCGGATTCCGACTCGTGCGTGTGCGGCCATTTGCTGTAAGGCGTGGCGCGCGTCACGGCGGTGATTTCTATTTTGCCGGCGGGACTGGCGTTCGTGCTGATCCAAAGTTCAGAAACACTTTCGTTTGCGAGCCAGAATTTATACGCGCCGGTCATTGGCGGAATCAAATAACCGCGATAGCGCGCGGCAAAATTCGTGGCCAGCTTCATCGGCGACTCAAAAGCCTTGCCCAAAATTTCACGGCCGGCGGGCGGCGCAGCAAAATTGTCAACGTCGGTCAATTTATCGCCCGTGAAATTCGTCCACCATTCGCGTTCAATGCCTGCGCCGGGACCGACTTCAAACGGCGCGCTGACGGCTTTGCGCAAACCCTTGGCCGTCGCGACGAATTTGTAATTTTTTCCGGCGCGATCAATTTTTGCGTCGGAAAAAGTGGCGACGCCGTTGGTCGCGGCGGTCGTCAAATTTCCGGTCAATGCGCCTTTGGAAGAATTTTTCAGCGCGAGCGTGACCGTAAAATTTCCAGCGCGAACCGTCCGGCCATTTTTATCCTCAATCGCCACGGTCACGGGCAATCTTCGCTCGCCGCCAATCGCCACGCCGCCGGGCGGCGCGGGAAATCCCAGCCGGACGGCTTTGCCCGCCGGATGAAACGGATAATTTTTCAAATCCGGAACCTCGCCCAGATTGAGCACATAAGGGTTGTTGAAAAATTGTTTCAATTGTTCTCTGGAATTATTTTGCGTCAAAACATTGCCCGACCATGTCGTAAAAAAAAGCCAGCCGGCTTTTTCTTTGACCAATTCAGCGGGATCAGGAATCGGGCCGTTTTCGGACAACGCCACCATTTTCGTTCCGCGCCCAAGCGCCGTCAATTCGTTGAACACATCTTTTATCGCGCCATGATTGCCATCCATCGGATAAAAATCCTGGCCGATGAGATCAACGTATTGGTCGCCGGGATACCACGCGGCCAGATCCGTTTCCGCGCCGGGCGAAAAAACCCAGAGCAGATTGTTCAATCTATGTTTGACCGTGAAATTTTCATACATCATCCGCCACAATTTTTTGTAAGGCTCCGGTCCTTGCGCGCCCCACCAAAACCAGCGGCCATTGACTTCGTGCATCGGACGCCAGACCACCGGCACATGCGCGTCGCGCAGCCCTTCCAATTCTCCGGCAATCGTGTCCAGGTCGCGCTCCAGTCCGTCGTATTCCGGCGTGCCGGGAATGACGCCGCGCGCCAAATCAAATTTCGTATCCTTGGTGTAAAAAGCGTGTTCGCCCACCGGCGCGCGCCAGTGCCAGCAAAACGCGACGATGCCGTTTCGATTTTCATACCAGTCCTTCGCGTACTTCACGAGCAGATGGTTTGTGTCATGGTTGGGCGCGGTGTAAGGACTGAAATCCAGCGCGAGCAACTCCGGCAATTTTCCCGTCGCATTTTTGATGTCATTCAACTCGAAGGAAAATTCATTCGTCCCGCGCCAGCCTTCCTGCTGGCCGGAAATAATTTTTTTTCCATAAATGTCCGAGAAATAGGACAGCAGCGATTGCGCTTGCGGCGAAGCGCCGGGCGTGATGGGCGTGTCCGCGCCGAACGCTTTTGCGGCCATCAAAAAAATGGCTAAAAATCGCAAGGCGCGAAAAGGTTGGAAAAAATCATTCATTTTGCTCCGCGCCATGTTGAAGAACGCAACGCGGAATTCAAAACTAAAAATGTCATCAAAATTTGCGACAGAAAAGATTTTCAATCGCGCCGCGCCGGGTTCATATTTTATCCATTCTTGAAAATTTGGCCGGAAAAATTCAACGCAACCGTTTGGCAATAAAATTATGAGCCTCCGACACCTTTCGCGAAGAGATTTCCTCAAAACCACGGTGATGGCGATGCCCTTGATCGCCGCCGGTTGTCACAGTCCGGGAAATAAATCCGCCGCCGTTCGCAAAAGCGCCCGTGAATTTGTGGGCGTGCGCAACGAACGTTTTGAATGGCGCGGCCAACCTTATTTTTACGTCGGCGCCAATCTTTGGTATGGCTGTTATCTTTCCGATCCTGAATTGAGCGGCGGACGCGCGCGGATGATTCGCGAATTGGATCGCTTGCAAAATATCGGCGTCACCAATATCCGGTTGCTCGCCGGCTCGGAAACGTCGCCGCTGGCGGGCGCGATCAGGCGCGGCATCACGCGCGCGCCGCACGATTGGGATGAAAATTTGCTGGGCGGACTGGATTTTTGCCTCGCGGAAATGGCCAGGCGCGACATGCGCGGCATTCTTTTTCTTTCCAATTATTGGCAATGGTCGGGCGGGTTCGCGCAATATGTGCGCTGGGCCACCGGCGAAAATATTCCCGATCCCGATCTTCCGCGACAAGGCGCGGGCGACTGGAGCGCGTTCATGAAATTTTCCGCGCGGCTGTATGTCACGCCGCCTGCGAATGAACTTTATCTCGGCTACCTTTCACATTTGATTCATCGCCGCAATACCATCAACGGCCGATTGTATCGCGACGATCCGGCCATCATGACTTGGGAGCTGGCCAACGAGCCGCGTCCGGGCACGGATGCCGCCGTGAGCGGCGTGCCGGAATTTTGCCAATGGGTGGATGCGACCGCGCGATTCATTCATGAGCAGGACCCGAATCATCTCGTTTGCACCGGCTCTGAAGGCATTCACGGCTGCCTGGACCAGCCGGATGTTTTTGTGAAAGCTCATGCCACTCCGGCCATTGATTATGTGACGGTTCACATGTGGCTCAAAAATTGGGGCTGGCTCAAAGACCCGCAATTGGGCGCGGCTTATGAAGTGGCCGCCGCGCGCGCCAAAGATCATGTCGAACAACACACGATTCTGGCGACCGGCACGCTTCACAAACCGCTCGTGCTGGAAGAATTCGGATTGCCGCGCGACCATGAAAGTTATGATCCCCATTCGCCGACGACGGCGCGCGATGATTATTATGCGCGCATGTTCGCTCAAGTGGCCGATTCCTGCAAAGCCGGGCGCGCGTTGCAAGGCGCAAATTTTTGGGCGTGGGGCGGTGAAGGCCGGGTCGGCACGGAAAAACTGGGTTCGACCGCCGCCGCCTTCACCGGCGATCCATTTTCCGAACCGCAAGGACTTAATTCTGTTTTTGATACGGACCAAAGCACGCTCGCCGTTATCGCGCAGGCGAACGAAACGTTGGCCGCCTTCAACCGCGCAAGTTAAAGCCCGATTAGCTCGATATGAAAACACTTTGCGCTGTAGAAATCATTTCATTAACACCGCGTTTTAACGTGGTGAACCACGAACGCGCCCAAGAAAAAACCGTTTAAACGGTTTTTTTCTTCGCGCCCCTTTCGCACCCGGCTCAAGCCGGGTGTTAATGAGAAGTTTTCTACAAAGCATAAAATAATTTCGAAAGGTTTCTTCTGTCGTTTGATTTCACTTCGGATCCGTTGCAGGAGATCGAATCGTTCTTCGAGCGCAGCCACAAAGTCATCGTCCTGTTCACGGTGGAAGATATTTTGGAGGAACAACTGGCGGGGAAATTGGCAGGAGTGGTTTCGTCCCAACGGGACCACCGGAAATGAGCCAGACACAAGGTGTGTGGTTCACCGTCCCAAACAAAATCCGTCCTGAAGGACGGCGGAATCCATCGTCCTTTCAGGACGAACAATGTGTTGGACACATTACCAGCCACTGCGTAGCTGGCTAATTTCCGGCGTCGCTCCGCGACATTTCAAGCGCAGCCACAAAGCCAGCGTCGCGCTGACGGTGAAGGAAATTTTGGACGGGCCGATTGCGAAGAAGCTGGTTTGAATAAATAATGCCCCTTTTAATTTGTGTTTCCATCGGCTGAAGCGTAAAAAGTGTTACCCAAAGTGCGGCCACCCCAAAACCCTTTATGAAAACTCTGATTCCAAACCTGTTCCTCGCGCTGGCCTGGCTGGCGCTGCCCACGCTCGTGTCGGCGCAATTTAGTTTCACGACGAACAACGGGGCCATCACCATCACCGGTTATAATACCGCCGCCGGTCTTAATATGGTCATTCCCGCCGCGACCAACGGCTTCCCCGTGACTGGCATCGGGAATCTTGCGTTTCAATTCAAAAGCATAACCAACGTGACCATCCCCAACAGCGTCACTAGCATCGGCAATGATGCGTTCGCCTTCTGCACCAGCCTGAAGTCCGCTTATTTTCAAGGGAATGCGCCACCTGATAATGGAGACGCTTTCGTCGATGACCCGGCAACAGTCTATTATCTGTCTGGCACCATCGGCTGGGGTCCGACCTTTGGCAATGTCTCGGCGGTATTGTGGAATCCGCAGGCAAATACGTTAGGCGTCACCGGCGGGCATTTTGGGTTCAACCTCACCGGCCCCACCAACGCAACCATCGTCGTGGAAGCCTGCACCAACTTGTCCCACCCCGTGTGGCTGCCCGTCGCCACCAATACTTTCTCCGGCATCGGCACTTCCGCCTTCAGCGATCTCCAATCCGGCACTCATCCCACCCGTTTTTACCGCGAGCGTTCGCCTTGAAAAGAACGCTCGTATCTCCGCAAATTCCGTTCCGCGAGACGCGAAACAGCGCCACCGGGACGGTCGCGCTCCCCATCACCCATCCGCCATCGCACCCGTAGGCGCGGCATATTTATAGAACCACAACCCAAACCAAATTCAAGGTCCTTGCGGACGGCCACCAGCGGGGCGGCATATTCCGCTCCTACGGAGCTTGATTCCTTTCCGTTGTCGTTTCTACAAATATGCCAGTCCTACGGACTTCGCCGCCTTCGCTGCCGCCTTATTTTCGTAGGAGGCGAGGTGACGAGACTCATTTCAAATTCTGTTTTGGGTTTTCAATCAGAGACTCCTCACGTCGTCTCCTACAATTTCAAGCCGTCGGACATCTTTGTAGAACCGTAAGATGCGGCTGTGTTCCCGGATTTCGTCGCCGCGCACATCCCGCGCTCACAGTTACATCCGCAAGTTTAACTTTGGAACGTGGCGGCGGCAGCCCGGAATCCATCGAATCAAACAATTTGATTGCAAAAAAAGCGCGGCAAAAATTTCGTTGTTCCCAGGAAATAAGACTCCGCATTTCTGCGCGCGGAGTTGACAAACCATTTTTTCTCCGCAAGTTTGCCGCGCAACAAATGGGCAAGACACTCATCATCGCGGAAAAACCGTCGGTCGCCGGAGACATCTCCAAGGCGCTCGGCAAGTTTGAAAAGAACGCGGACTTCTACGAAAATGACCACTACGTCATCTCGTCGGCGGTCGGCCATCTGCTCACGATCGCCGTGCCGGAACAGTTCGAGGTGAAGCGCGGCAAGTGGACGTTCGCCAATCTGCCGGTCATTCCGCCGCACTTTGATTTGCTGCCAATTGAGAAAAATGAGGCGCGGCTGAAAGTTTTGGTGAAGCTCATCAAACGCAAAGATGTCACCGCGCTCGTGAATGCCTGCGACGCCGGGCGCGAAGGCGAATTGATTTTCCGTTACATCATTCAATACGCGAAGGCCAAGCAGCCGATCCAACGGCTCTGGTTGCAATCCATGACGCCCGCAGCGATCCGCGACGGCTTCGCGCATTTGCGCACGGACGGCGAAATGATTCCGCTCGCCGACGCGGCGACGTGTCGCAGCGAAAGCGACTGGCTCATCGGCATCAACGGCACGCGCGCGATGACGGCGTTCAATTCCAAGACCGGCGGCTTCCATCTAACGACGGTTGGCCGCGTGCAGACGCCGACGCTGGCGATTCTCGTGGAGCGCGAGGAGAAGATTAAAAAATTCGTCGCGCGAAATTTTTGGGAGATTCAAGGAACATTCGCGGCGCAAGCGGGCGAATATCAAAGCCGCTGGTTCGATGAAGAATTTAAGAAAAACGAAGCCGAGGTGGAACGCACGAACCGTTTGATGGCGCGGTTGAGTCTGAACATTCCTGATTCTGCGGAACGGCTTGCAATGAAGCATGGCACGTTTGAGGAAGAACATCGTTCTGCCGCGCGTTTGTGGCATGGTGAAATTGCCGAGGCAATCCGAAATAAATGTCTTGGCAAACCCGGCGTTGTCTCGGAAGAAAGCAAACCGAGCACGTCAATGTCGCCGCAACTTTTTGATCTGACGAGTTTGCAACGAGACGCGAACATGAGCTTTGGCTTTTCAGCAAAAAATACTTTGGGACTCGCACAGGCGCTTTACGAAAAGCATAAAGTTTTGACATATCCGAGAACGGACGCGCGAGCATTGCCGGAGGATTATCTTGAAACAGTAAAAAACACGATGGGAATGTTGCGTGACACGGCTTACGGCAGATTCGCCGAGCAGATTTTGAAAAGCGGCTGGGTGCGTCCAAACAAGCGCATTTTCAACAACGCAAAAATTTCCGATCACTTTGCAATTATTCCCACGCTGGTTGCGCCCAAAGTTTTAAGCGAGCCGGAGCAGAAACTTTACGACCTCGTCACGAAACGCTTTCTCGCAATTTTTTATCCGGCTGCCGAGTTTCTTATTACGACAAGAATTACACGCGTTGAAAAAGAGGCGTTCAAAAGTGAAGGCAAGGTAATTACATTTCCAGGCTGGCTGGAAGTTTATGGCAAAGAGGCGCAATCTGATGATGACAAACCGAATTTAGTCCCGGTTCAGCCGGATGAAAAAGTCAATACGACTGCAATCGAGTTGAACCAAAATCTGACCAAGCCGCCGGCGCGTTATTCGGAAGCGACGCTGCTCGGCGCGATGGAAGGCGCGGGCAAATTGATTGACGATGAAGAATTACGCGAAGCGATGTCGGACAAAGGTCTTGGCACACCGGCGACACGCGCGACGATCATTGAAGGTTTGATCTGGGAAAAATATGTCGTGCGCAATGGTCGCGAATTGCAGCCGATGGCGAAGGCATTTTCGATCATCACGCTCCTGCGCGGATTGAAAATTCCACAGCTCTGTTCGCCGGAATTGACGGGCGAATGGGAATTCAAATTGAACCTCATGGCGCGCGGCAAAATGAAGCGCGACGAGTTCATGAAGGAAATCGCCGACGCGACGCGCGACATCGTGGCGAAGGCCAAGAGCCACGAAAGCGACACGGTGCCCGGCGATTACGGCAAGCTCAACGTGCCGTGCCCGAAATGCGGCGGCGAGATTTTGGAGAATTATAAAAAATTCCAATGCCAGAAATGCGATTTTAGTTTGTGGAAAATTGTCGCGAGCCGGCAGTTGGAAATTTCCGAGGTCGAGGAACTCATCAGCAAGGGCACGGTCGGGCCGTTGCAAGGTTTTCGCAGCAAGCAGGGATTTCCCTTCGCCGCGATCATCAAAATGGGCGCGGACTTCAAGCCGGAGTTTGATTTCGGCAACGACAAAAATGCGGACGGCGCAGATTCCGCGCCGATTGATTTCACCGGCAAGGAACCGATTGGCAAATGCCCGAAGTGCGGCGGGCGCGTGTTTGACGGCGGGATGAATTATCTTTGCGAGAACGCGACGGGCGCGGCGAAAACCTGCACGTTCAAGACGGGCAAAATTATTTTGCAACAACCGATTGAAGCGGCGCAGGTGAAAAAAATGCTGGAGACGGGCAAGACGGATTTGCTGACAAAATTTATTTCCAAGAAAAACAACCGCGCGTTCAAGGCATTTCTCGTGATCAAGGACGGCGGGACGGCGTTTGAATTCGCGCTGCGCGAACCCAAGGCGGGCAAAACGAAAGATGGAACGCCGCGCGAGCCGCTGCCGAAGATTGATTTCACCGGCAAGGAACCGATCGGCAAATGCCCGAAGTGCGGCGGAAATATTTTTGACACAGAACAAGGTTATCTTTGCGAAAATTCTCAACGCGACGCAAAGGCGTGCAAATTCAAGATCGGCAAAACGATTTTGGAACAGCCGATTGAACTCGCACAGGCGCAGAAAATTCTCGCCGACGGCAAAAGCGATCTGCTCGACAAATTTATTTCCAAAGCCGGCAAGCCGTTTCCCGCGTATCTCGTGATGGACGCGAAAGGAAAAATCACTTTTGATTTTCCGCCCCGCGATTAAATCCATTGGAATTTTTCCGTTAGTTGGTGCATCTATATTAGCAAGATGTTGGCGACTCCTGAACTCATTGACGAAGCAACGCAATTTTCCCGGATGGAAAAATTGTTTCCCCGCTGGCGCGAAGTGCCGTTGTATCGCGCCGCGCTCGCGCAAAAGGATTTTTCCAGCCTGCCGTTCATCGGCAAACGCGATCTGCGCGAAAATTTTCCGCAAAACTTTTTGCGCGCCGGCCAAAATCTGGACGCGCTGCTCGAAAATAAATCGGTGGAACTTGAACATACTTCCGGCACGTCGGAAGAACGCACGGCGGTTTTGTTTGAACGCGATTGGTGGAACGAGCAGGAAGCGCGCGTGCTGCGGCTGAACAATTTTGTCGCGAAGGTGTTGGATGAAAACCCAAACGCGCGGCGCGCGACGCTGGTGCCTCCCATTTGCAACGGCCTCGTTTGTTTTTCCAATTACACTTCCAAAACCGCCCGCACTGTCGGCGAAACTTTATTTGTCAATCAGGCGCGCATTCCGTTTCTGCTGGACGAAGCCGAGCTCGCGCGCATGGCGGAAGAAATTTTGGAATGGTCGCCGCAATTTTTGGATTTGGACCCGGTTCACGGCGCATGGTTCGCGCTTTATTGCGAGCGCGAAAAAATAAAATTTCCGTCCGTGAAATTCATTTTGTGCAGTTACGAATTTGTCAGCGTTGTTCACCTCAAAATTTTGTCGCGCGTTTTTGGCGTGCCGGTTTTTAATTTTTACGGCTCGACGGAAACCGGCCATTTGCTCATGGAAAATGAGCGCGGCGAAATGAAGGCCAGCTACGAAAATGCCTTTTACGAAATCGTGGAACTTGACGAACACGGTGTCGGCGATTTGGTTGTGACGACGCTGACCAATGAAATCATGCCGCTCGTGCGTTATCGTATCGGCGATCTCGCGTTGCGCGACGAGCAACCTTACGCGACAAATTTTTTCGTTCACGGACGCGCGCGCGATGTTTTGAAAAAGCGCGACGGCCAACGCGTGACAACATTGGACATTGACCAATGTTTTATTGGCTTGAATGGCATTGCGCATTATCAATTGCGGCAAAACGAAAATGGCGATTGTCATTTGCAATTTATTCCCGAGCGCGAAATGCCGACTGCGGACGAATTAAATTTCGCAACGCAGAAAATTGAAAATTTGCTTCAACTGAAAAATTCCATTTCAACGGAAGCCGTAAAAATGCTGCCGCCGCTGACTTCGGGAAAATTTCGTTTGACCTTCCGCGCTTGATTTTTTTTGGCGCGAATTTCATGCAACTTCATTTCAAGGAATTCGGGCGCGGAAAACCGTTGATTCTTTTGCACGGACTTTTTGGTTCGTCGGATAATTTTTTGGGCATCACAAAAACTTTGGCGGAAAAATTTCATGTCTTCGCGTTGGATTTGCGGAATCACGGAAATTCGCCGCACAGCGAGGAAATGAATTATTCCGTCATGGCCGAAGACGTGGCGGAATTTTGGGACGCGCACAATTTGAAAGAAATTTTTTTGCTCGGTCATTCGCTTGGTGGAAAAGTGGCGATGCAATTCGCGCTGCAATTTCCGCAGCGCGTGGAAAAACTTGTCGTCGCGGACATGGCGCCGCGCGAATACGCGCCGGAACACAATAAAATTTTCGAAGCGTTGCGCGCGCTGGATTTGAAAAAAAATTCTTCGCGCACGGAAATGGAAATCGCGCTGGCGGAAAAAATTCCTTCGCTGAATCTTCGCCGGTTTTTGCTGAAAAACGTCGCGCGAAATTCGGACGGCAAATTTTTCTGGAAAATGAATTTACGCGGGTTGTTTGAAAATTATTCCAAACTCGGCGAGGCGATTTCGGCGGCAGCTCCATTTTCAAAACCGACACTTTTTATTCGCGGCGGAAAATCGGATTACCTTCGCGACGAAGACGAATCGAAAATCCGCGAATTATTTCCGCAGGCGAAAATCCAAACCATTTCTGGAGCCGGTCATTGGGTTTACGCTGATGCGCCGGAAAATTTTTTGGAACTTGTTCTGAAATTTTTAACTGCGGATTCTGCGGATTGAATCGTCGGCGCAATCGGAGTAGTCTGCGGTTCGTGGAAAATAAATCCGACAATGTAAAAATAGTTGAAGCGTTGTTTTCATTTGAGACCGCGTTGCAATTTCGGGAAGAATTATTTCGCGCAAAATTAACGGTTAAAGAATTTATTCAGCCCGTTCAAGGGCGGAGATTTTATTCTTACGAATTGGCGCAAATAGAAATGCCCGCATGGAAACAGGCGGACTCTTTTTCCGAAGAACAGACTTCCGCCCCACGTGCGGGCACAATCACTTTAGCCAAACTTTTGGAAAATGCAAGAAACAATCGCCGAAAATAAATTGCCGATTCGCGACAAGTGGATTCAGAAATTTCTCGCGCATTTGGCGACGGATCGCGGCGCGTCGGTTTATACGTTAAGAAATTATGAACAGGCGTTGCGGGAATTTTGCGGCTGGCAAATGGAAAGTCTAAAGTCCAATGTCCAAAGTCCAAAGTTGGAAATGGTTTGGGAAAAATTGGCGCGCGATGATTTTCGGAATTATCTGCGATTTCTTGGCCGAAATAATTTGAGTCGCGCGGCGACGTCGCTGCGATTTTCCGCGTTGCGAACTTTTTACAAATTTTTGATTCGGCACGGCGCGGTTGAAAGTTCGCCGATTAAAAATTTGTCGCTGCCAAAAATGGAAAAGCGGTTGCCGAAATTTTTGACGAAGCAGCAAATGGAAGATTTGCTGGTCGCGCCGTTCGCGCTTTTGAAAATTCAAAAGGAAAAAAAAGTTGGCCGGCCCGTTTCTCAAATCGCGGCATTGCGGGACGTGGCGGTTCTGGAAACAATTTATTCTTGCGGTTTGCGGATCAGCGAGCTGTGCGGTTTGCGCGCGGACGATTTCGATTGGTCGCAGCAAATTGTGCGCGTGCGCGGCAAGGGAAAAAAAGAGCGGCTTGTGCCGATTGGCAAACCGGCTTTGATGGCGATTCAAGATTATTGGAACACGTTCAAACAGTCGCCGGCCGGCGCGTCGCCGATTTTTTTTGCGGAAACAAAAAAGCGTTCGCCGCTCGCGCCGGTTCAGCTTTCGAGGCGATTGAAAAAATATCTCGCGCTTGCGGGACTCGATCCGCATTTGACGCCGCACAAACTGCGGCACAGTTACGCGACGCATTTGCTGGACGCGGGCGCGGATTTGCGGAGCGTGCAGGAATTGCTTGGACATGCGCATCTGATCACGACGCAAGTCTACACGCACGTCACGACGGAGAGATTGAAAAAGGCTTACGATGCGGCGCATCCACGGGCGTAAATTTTTACAGAAGGCAACAGAGAAAACAGAGAAAAAAACTTCAATTCTTCGTTTTACAGAAGGCAACAGAGAAAACAGAGAAAAAAACTTCAGTTCTTCGTTTCCTTCGTTTGATTCTGTTCAATTTTGAAATTGTTTTCGCGCTATTGTTGACGCGCTCGAAAAAAAATAAATTGTCTGTTGACAAACAAGTTATCGTCTCCTAATTTGTTCGCCGTAGCGAGTCAGTAAAAAGTCAAACAGCCGATTGCCCCTTAAAATTTTCGAAAGAAAAAATTGAGGGGATTGGTTTTTTGTCGTTTTACATGTCGGGTTGGCTAATGATTTGAATGTTGCCCATGTAGCTCAGTTGGTAGAGCACGTCCTTGGTAAGGACGAGGTCATCAGTTCAATCCTGATCATGGGCTCCAGCAATATAACGTAACGAAAGAAACTAACGCAGGAGAAACTAACGCAGGAGAAACAAATGGCAAAAGAACAATTTCAACGAACGAAACCGCACGTCAACGTCGGCACGATTGGTCACGTTGACCACGGCAAATCCACTTTGACCGCCGCGATTGTCCACACCCAAAGCAAAAAAGGTCTGGCGCAGCCGATTTCTTACGCGGACATCACCAAGGGCGGCACGGTGCGCGATGACACGAAGACCGTGACCATCGCCGTCTCGCACGTCGAATACGAAAGCGCGACGCGCCACTACGCGCACGTTGACTGTCCCGGCCACGCGGATTATGTGAAGAACATGATCACCGGCGCGGCGCAAATGGATGGCGCGATTCTTGTCGTCAGCGCGGCGGACGGCCCGATGCCGCAGACGCGCGAACATATTTTGCTCGCGCGCCAAGTCGGTGTTCCGGCCATCGTTGTTTTCCTGAACAAGGTTGACCTCGTGGACGACAAGGAATTGCTTGACCTCGTCGAAATGGAAATCCGCGACCTGCTGACGAAGTATCAATTTCCCGGCGACAAGACGCCAATCATCCGCGGCAGCGCGACGGCGGCAATGGCCGACAAGCCGGAAGGCGAAAAAGCCATTCAAGAATTGTTGGATGCGGTTGACACGTTCATTCCGCTGCCGCCGCGTGAAGTGGACAAACCGTTTTTGATGTGTGTGGAAGATGTGTTCAACATTGAAGGCCGCGGAACGGTCGTGACTGGTCGTGTCGAACGCGGCGTGCTCAAGAAAATGGAAGAAGTCGAAATCGTCGGCCTGAAAGACACGCGTAAAACGGTGGCGACGGACATTGAAATGTTCCGCAAACTTTTGGATTCGGCGAGCGCGGGCGACAATGTCGGCGTTTTATTGCGCGGCACGAAGAAAGAAGAAGTTGAACGCGGCATGGTTTTGTCCAAGCCCGGTTCCATCAAGCCGCACACGAAATTCAAGGCGGAAGTCTATGTGCTTTCCAAAGATGAAGGTGGCCGTCACACGCCGTTCTTCACGAATTATCGTCCGCAGTTTTATTTCCGCACATCAGACGTGACCGGAACTTTGACTCTGCCGACGGGCGTTGAAATGGTCATGCCCGGCGACAATGTTTCGGTGGACATTGAAATGCAAAAACCGGTCGCGATGGAAAAAGGTCAGCGCTTCGCGATCCGCGAAGGTGGTCGCACGATTGGCGCCGGACGTGTGTCAGACGTCATCTCGTAAGTTTTATTAAATTCGGGAGGCGGAGACTAAATTTTCTCCGTCTCCCTTTTTGTCCGAAGATTGGGCGGATACGGCAGTAGCTCAATTGGTAGAGTAGCGGTCTCCAAAACCGTTGGTTGGGGGTTCAAGTCCCTCCTGCCGTGCCAATCTGCGACGGAGAGGTGGCAGAGTGGT
>DATCEV010000053.1:0-35241 GCA_036509895.1 Verrucomicrobiia bacterium | reverse complement strand
GGCCGGCCAATCGTGGGCAAAGCAGCGCAATACCGTCCGAAAATCCCGCTCCAAAACGCGCGCACGGCGCAAATACTTGTTTCGCATTGTCATTCCTAGTGTTTCAGCAGGTTCACTCCCGCTCAACTAGGAAAGACCCTTACAATTTTTCAGGAGAATTATTTTTCCCGACCAACACTTATGAATTGTTCGCTCGCGTGATTCAAGCTCGCAGCTTTGCGCTCGGAGCGCAAGTGAACGTTGGTGGAGCTTTTCTAACTGGAACAAATTATAACCAAGTTGAATTAGATGCTGACCCTTACGACTTTGGCCCACAGCATATTTATCATAGCGGTGAATTTCGTTCCGATAATGCTCAGCGTTGGCAGTTTTGGAATCAAGTGCTCGTCAAAACGAAACTAAAATCACAATGAGACCGAGATTTTTAATTTATCTCTCAATTTTGGTGCTAGTAGTATTCGGTGTTATTTTTTGGCTGCGGCCAAAAGATACTTCAACTGTTTCCGCACTAGCAGCAAAAATCGTCCAACCAATCAATCAGCCAGTGGGCAATGGAAATGTTGTTTCACAAAATGTTTCTCATGCATCATGGCCAGCAACTTTACCTGCCAATCAAAAATCATCTGGCGCAGTTAATCCGAGGTTACCAGAGGGCATCAGACAATATCGAAAGCCAAAATGTCCCTATTGATTTCTACGGAAAATTTGTGGACCAAGATAGCAACGCTTTGGCCGATGTGAAGATAAGGATTTCTATTCGGCACTGGACAATGCCCGATATTGCCGTCCCACTTGCCGGAAGCAAGGAGATTTATCTTGAACAAACTTCTGATGAAGGCGGCCGTTTTGAGTTTCACGGCGAAACGGGTGACGCGGTGTATATTGAATCAATCGAAAAGGATGGTTATGAATTAGAACCACGAGGGCGCAACTATGGAGTCGTGGAGGGCAGTTTTGAAAATCCAGTGGTTTTCAAAATGTGGAGCACGAACATTCATGAACAACTAATCACTGGCAATAAATCGTTTAACATCGTGCCAGACGGAAGGCCATACTTTATAGATTTAACCACTGACACCATTAATGAATCCGGTAAAGGCGATTTGAAGGTTTGGATTCAATATACCAATCAAGTGGTGCATGGTCAATTATATGATTGGTCGGCTGGAATAGAAGTTATCAATGGCGGTTTACGTTCAAGTGATAGTTATGCGATGTATGAAGCTCCAACAGATGGTTATGTGCCATCCTTTTTATCAAAACAGCAAATCAAAGGCGGTCAAAGTGGTGAAATTGGCGACCATAAATTTTATCTTCTCTTAAAAAATGGTCAGGAATACGGGCAAATGAACATCAACTTGTTTGCTCCATATGGCTATCTATCTCCCGGATTGGTTCACCTTTCCTACGCCATCAATCCGTCCGGTTCGCGCATTTTGCGTTAATTGAAAGCCACTCTAAAGCACCGATTGCGCCCCAGACTTGACGCCACATCAATTAAAGACTCCTATTTTGTCCCGTTTGTGGATTTGTGTCTCTTTTCTGGAATGGGCGTTCAGAACGGTGTTGAGCGCAGGCTGCAAACTTCTTTTTATCGCAAAACCCCAACAAATCGCGAGGTAGTGGTCAAAATTAGCCACGGACTCAACTAAGTCTGCGCGGGAACGAACTAAGTCCACGTCAGACTCAACTCGATCCGCGCGGGAACGAACTAAGTCCGCGTCAGACTCAACTTGATCCGCGCGGGAATGAACTAAGTCTGCGTCAGACTTAACCGATTCCACGCCGGACTTTGGCCGTTTCAAGGCGGATTTAGGCGGGAGCGTGTCTCATTTTGCGACACGCAACGCGGTTTGCGGTTTCAATAAGTGATAACGCAACGCACGGGAAATTTTTCATTTGTCGCACCCGTTACCGCGCAGTGTCTTTGATGCGCTGCTGAATTTGGAATTGGCCAGATCAAATCCGCTTCTCGTCCAGATCAATCACGTCCACAAAAGTTTTCACGTCGTCCCGATTTTCTCCGCCGCATTGTTGCTTGCGCAATTTCAAACGCGCGGTCGCCTCGGCGTCGTCTTTTTTGGGGCGGCTCAACATCTCCTGCCAGTGCGCGGCTTTTTCCGCCGGTGATTTTTTCACGTTGCGATGAATCCAATCGCAGACTTCGCCATCGGTCAGGGAATTTTTCACGACTTGAATCATTTGCTCGTGATTCGCGCCGGCGCATTTGAGCCAGAGCGCGTCGAAACCTTTGCCAAAATTTTCCGTATAATCGGAAGGCAATTTTTCCGCGAGGTGCAGGCGGATTTTATCAACGTAACGCGGCAGGTAATTCCAACCATCCATCGTTTCGCGCGGGCTGCGCGGATAAATAATTTCGCTCATATGGAAATTTTCCAACTTGCGGCTTCTGCTGTCAATGATGATGCGCTGCGGATTTTTTTGAAAGCCCGGAAGAGCAATTGAATTTGTATTCCCGATTTTTTTTGTTTCAATGAAAAAATAAAATTCTTAAAATCACAGAATCGTAACTTTTTTACCACCCGTTTGGAACGACGGGACGACAGCATTTACAGCAATGATAATTTATCCAAAAATGAAAAAAATTTATTTGAAATTCACCCGTCGTTTTGCGTCCGTTTTATTTTTATTCGCGCTGGCCGTTGCGCCGTTGCGCGCCGCCCAAACGGTTTATCTCACCGATGGGCAGCCGCACGCCCTTGCGCTGCTCGCGCCGCCGCCGCTGCCTTATTCGGCAGAACAAAAATATGATCTGGCGGAAGTCATCTCCGTTCATGCGGCGTGCGCGTCCAATGAAATTGCCGCCGCCATGTCCGAAGATAAAGGCGTTTCCATGTTTTACTTCACGCCAGCCATCGGGAAAATTTTTCAGCCGGGAAACTTGCCCAGGACGCAGGCGTTTTTGGAACGCGTCCACAGCGACGCGCAATCTGTCGTGAATCAGGCGAAAAATTACTGGCAACGCCCGCGCCCGTATGTCGTTGATCCTGATTTGGCCACCGGCAAGCAGTTGAGAAGTTTCAGTTATCCCAGCGGCCATTCGACGGAATCTATGGCGCTGGCGCTCGTGCTCGCCGATTTATTTCCGGATCAACGCGAGCCTATTCTCGCCGAGGCGCGGGAAATCGGCTGGCATCGCGTCGAGATCGCGCGGCATTATCCGATGGATATTGTCGCGGGCCGCGTGCTGGCGCAGGCGCTTGTGCGCGACATGAAAAGAAATCCGCAGTTCAAAAAAGATTTTGCCGAAGCGCAGGCAGAAATTGCCGCCGCACAAACGGCGAAAAATTGAATCACGTTTTGGCCGGGCCGGTTTTTGATTCAACCCAACGCGCAAACAGCCAGAGCAAATCGCTTAAACGATTCAGGAAAATAATTATCTCGCCGTTTTTTAATTCGCCCGCTTCCTTCAAACCGCAGACGCGCCGTTCCGCGCGGCGGCAAACTGTTCGCGCCACGTCCAGCGCAGCGGCAGCCGGCGTCGCGCCGGGCGTCGCCCAGCCTTTGAAGCTCACGTTTTGCGATTCGATTTCTTTGACGAGCGCGTCGAGCTTGGCCGTCATTTCCGGCGTGACCAGCGAATAGCCGTCCTGCGCATAACGCGGCAAATCTGCCGGCGCCACGCCGACTTCGCCCATCACTTCCACCAGATTTTTTTGGATCCAAAATAAATTGTCGCGCACAAAAATCTCCATTGCGTTTGCTCGCGCCAGACCCAGCGCAGCGTTCAATTCGTCAAGCGCGCCGCACGCCTCGACGCGCGCATCGGTTTTGGAAACGCGCCGGCCATACATCAGGCCGGTCGTTCCCGAATCTCCGGTTTTAGTCGCGATGCTCATGCAAACAGCTAATCGGTTAAATCCGCTTTTGCCAAGCAGAACCGCGATGGCCGCGAATAGAAATTTACTTTTCCACCATTACGCGATTAACTGAACGGCATTTATTTTATTTTAGCAGAGCACAATGAGCACAACGCAAAGCATTTTTATCGGCACCGACAGCGGCGCAACCACCTCGAAAATTGGCGCGGTTTGGCCCGATGGCACGACGGTTTCCACCAAACTCTTGCAACGACCGACCCATGCTCAGAATGGAACCGATGCCGTCGTTCGCGGCTGGGTCGAAGCCATCGGCGAATTTCTGGAACAAAATAAATTGGGCTGGAATCAAGTCGCCGGAGCGGGACTGGCGATTCCCGGACCGTTTCTTAGATATGGAGTGTTGGATCGTTCGGCAAACCTTCCTGCCAATTTTGAAGGCTGGGACGTTCACACGGCTTACAGCAGCGCGCTGGCAAAAAAAGCCGGGCGCGTCATTCCGTTGACCGTCGGCAACGATGGCCATTTTGGCGGCGTCGCCGAATCGCGCCATGTGCGCGGCGCCGGTAATGAAACGGTGCTCATGCTTGCGCCCGGTTCCGGTCTGGGCTGCGCCTACATTGACCGTCACGGATTGCCGCTCACCGGCGACACGCTTGCGGGAACCGAATGCGCCCACATGCCCGCGCCGTTGCATTTGCTGAACGTCAAACCTTTTTCCTGTGGTTGCGGCAGAAATTGGGGTTGCGTGGAAACTTACACGACCATTTCCGGCTTGCCGCAACTTCTGGCGGAAATGTTGATTCAATTTCCCGATCACGAACTGGCAAAATCATCGGCCTCGCCCAAAGAAAAAGCATTGGCCTTGCGCGGCCTCGCGCAAAAAGGCGATGCGCTTGCCGTTGAGATTTTTAACTTTCAAGCCAAAGCGCTTGGCTTGCACGTCGCCAATCTGGCCATGGTGCTTGACCCGCAATTTGTCGTCATCGGCGGCGGATTGATGGACCCGGAAGCGACCACCGAAGAATTTCGCGCGCGCTATTTGAAGATTATTCGCGAGAGCGCCAGTCCGTATCTTTGGCCCGCGCAACGCGCGCGGATGACCGTCGTTCCCGCCGCGCTCGGCGATCTTTCGCAGGCCATCGGCGCGGCGCTCGTCGCGCTTTACCACAGCCGCTCCTGAAAAAAAATTATTTTCCAGGAATCACTTTTTCTTTTTTCCAGTTGGAAATTTTCTAGGCGTTGTGACCGCCGCCGCCGGTTCAATGTTTTTTTTATAATCCAAAATGCCTTTCACGATCGCCGCCGCCATTTGTTTCCGGTAAGCCGGATCAAAAATCTTTTTGCCTTCGACCGGATGCGTCATGTAACCGCCTTCGATCAAAATCGCGGGCATCGCCGCGTCGCGCAGCACGGCGAACCGCGCGCGCCGCACGCCGCGATCCGGCGCGTGCAAATTTTGCGCGAGCGATCTTTCAATCTCATACGCCAGCAGCAAACTTTTTTGCTGCTCGCGATTGGCCGGCGTTGCGCCGTAGTCGCTGCCCTCGCCGCGCGCGTTCGTCGAACTGGCGCCGACCGGCGTGATGCAATAAGTCTCCGGCCCGGCCACATCATTTTTGTCAATTTCCGTCGCATTGAAATGCAAACTTATAAATAAATCCGCGTTGCGGCGGTTCGCCAGATCGGGACGCGCGGGCAATTCCACAAACGTATCGCTGGCGCGCGTGAGCCTGACATTGAAACCAGCTTTTTGAAGTTGCGCGCGCAATTCCAGCGCCAGTTCCAGCGTGTAGGTTTTTTCGTCATGCCAAAAAAAACGGTGCACGCGATTGCCCGTGTCTTTTCCGCCGTGGCCGGGATCAAGGCAGATGGTCATGATTTTTTTGCCCGAAATTTTTTGCGGAGAGATCAGCGGGCGAACCGTCGTGTCAATGTCCAGTTGCGAAATCATCAGGACGCCTTTTTGATTGGCGACGGGAAATGACAGCGCGACCTGGACGCCGTTGATTTCCGCGTTGGACGAATCCTTGTCAAAAACCAGCCGCGTCGCGCGGTTGGTCAAAACCATTTCGCCGCCGCGATTGCGCGTAAAACCGTTCAAGCCATTTCCCCGCGCCCAACTCGCGAGGGAAACATAATTATGGCCATTGATAAAAACGGCGGACGCCGGGATCGCGAAAAACAAAAAACAAAATAAAAAAAACGGCGCAAAGAAATTCTTGATCACAATGCAAGTTGCCCGCGCGCCGCGCCGGATTCAAGGGCAAATGAAATTTCAACGCGCGTGAAAAGCAAAGGTGACATTTTCAGACAAAAAATCCGAGCCATTTTGCGGCCCGGATTTTTCAACAACAACCTTCCGTTCTGCCTATCATCGTCTTTCACACCGTAATCTTCTTGATGGGATAGCTGGTTTAATGCCGTTTTGAAATTCCCGCAAAAGGATTAATTTTAGCGATTAAAATATGCGCCATTTTGCAACGAGCAGATTGCCACCTGCAAGAATTTTGACAAAGATAAACGGTTGTTGAAATCTGGAATCGGCTTGACCTTTGTGTCCGCAGTGGATTTAATGCGCGACGTTAGTAGGCATATTCATGTTTGCACAATTCAAAAGCCTGTTTTCCAACGATATTGGAATAGATTTGGGCACGGCAAATTCCCTCGTCTATGTGCGGGATCGCGGAATCGTCCTGCGCGAACCTTCGGTGGTGGCCATTCAGGCCGGCACGACGAACGTGCTGGCGGTCGGTGACGAAGCAAAAAGAATGCTGGGCCGCACGCCCGGCAACATCGTGGCCATCCGCCCGATGAAAGATGGCGTGATCGCCGACTTCGAAATCACCGAGGCGATGCTCCGCCACTTCATCCAGAAGGTTCATCACAGAAAATTGATTGCGCCACGCGTCGTCGTGGCCGTGCCTTCGGGCATCACGGAAGTTGAAAAACGGGCTGTCAAAGATTCCGCCACGCACGCGGGAGCGCGCGAGGTTTATTTAATCGAACAGCCGATGGCTTCGGCCATTGGCGTTGGTCTGCCGGTTCACGAACCGGCGGGCAATATGATCGTGGACATCGGCGGCGGGACTTGCGAGATCGCAATCATTTCCCTCGCCGGCATCGTCTTCAGCCGCAGCCTGCGGGTGGGCGGAGACGAATTTGACGGGACGATCATCGCACACATGAAACGCGCCTATAACATGATGATAGGTGAACGCACTGCGGAAGAAATCAAGATACGCATCGGCTCCGCTTTTCCGTTGGAACAGGAATTGACCATGGATGTCAAAGGCCGCGATTTGAGCGCGGGTTTGCCAAAAACCCTGACGATTCGTTCCGAGGAAGTTCGCGAAGCGCTGCAAGAACCGCTCTCGAGCATTTTGGAATCCATCCGGTTGACACTGGAACGTTGTCCGCCTGAACTTGCCTCCGATCTGGTTGATCGCGGGCTGGTCATGGCCGGCGGCGGTTCGTTGTTGCGCGGAATTGACCGGCTCGTCGCCGAAGAAACCGGCTTGCCGGTCCACTTGGCCGACGATCCCATGAGCGCCGTGGCTGAAGGCACTGGACGTGTGTTGCAGGAAATCGAATTCCTGAAACGCGTCGCGACCAACGCCAAATATTAAATTGATTTCTTCCCGTCGTTTGCCTGCACGCGGCTGAAAATGCCGGAGTGGCAGGATGTTCAAACAAAAACATTATCTCGCGCTCGGCGCGGTGACGCTGGCGGCCTTGCTGATTTTCAGCCTGCCGCCGCGCGCAACTTCCCGCCTGAAACTTGCGATCAGCAGCCTTTTTTTGCCATTGTTCGGCCTCGTTCACACCGCGCAACAATTGCCGGCGGATTTGGCGGACAGCGTTTTGCCGCGCCGCGAATTGCTCAAAGAAATTTATAATCTTCGCCGCGAAAATGAACAGCTTCACGTCCAGGAATTGCAAGCCGTCGCGACCGGGCGCGAAAACGATCAATTGCGTTCGTTGCTGGCGTGGCAAAAACAAACGCCGTGGAAATTAAAACTGGCCAATGTCATTGCGCGCGACCCGGCGAACTGGTGGCGCACGATCCAAATTGATCTGGGCAGCCGCGACGGACTGAAAGAAAATCTGCCCGTGCTGACTTCGGACGGTTTGGTCGGGCGTGTTTCGTCCGTTGGCTTCACGCGCTCGCAGGTGATTTTGCTCGGCGACCCGAATTGCAAAGCCTCCGCGCTCGTCGAAAATCCCGCACACGACATGGGCGTCATCAGCGCCAGCGGCCCGCTGGACACTTCGCTCGCTGAATTAAGTTACCTTTCCGGCAGCGCGAATCTGAAATCCGGCCAAAGCGTCGTCACCAGCGGACTCGGCGGCATTTTCCCGAAAGGAATTCCCATCGGCCAAATCGTGGACGCGCGCCCGGTGGAATTTGGGCTTTACAGCGAAGCACGCGTGAAACTTTCCGCCAATCTCGGCGCGCTCGAACAAGTCTGGGTTTTATTTCCATGAAAATTTTTATGAAATCATTCACAGAAGCAAACAAAGGAAACAAAGATTCTTTGTTCTCTTCGTTTTCTTTTGTTCAAAAATGAAAATGAACGTCCTGCAAACCATTTTGATTTTTGTCGCCGCGTTTCTCGCCGTTTTCGGCGAAGCGACGTTTCCTCTTTTGCGCCATTGGCTCGGCGCGCAAGTGAACCTGCTTCCGGCGATCATGGTTTATGCGGCATTGAATGCAAACATTTCAGTTGTTGCGCTGCTCGCCGTTTTTGGCGGGCTTTGGTTTGATTCGCTTTCGGCAAATCCGCTTGGCGTCACGATTTTGCCGCTGCTTATCGTCGGCTTCCTCATTTATTTGCGACGCGAATTGATTTTGCGCGAGTTGCCGTTCGCCCAAATTATTCTCGGCGCAGTCGCCAGCGCGGTCGTTCCGGTTTTGACCATTTTAATTTTATTGACCGGCGGCAAACAACCGTTGCTTGGCTGGGGTTCGCTCTGGCAATCGTTCGTGATGATCGTTGGCGGCGCCATCGCCACGCCAATTTTATTCGCGTTGTTCGAGTGGTGCCAGCACGCGCTCGGTTATCAGCCGCGAGCCGAAACCAGTTTCCGTCCCGACCGCGAAATCCGGCGCGGCAAAAAATAAAATGATCATTTTCGACGAACTGAAAAAAAACGATCCGCAACTGCGCCTGATCGCGATCGTGATCGCGGTCGGGCTGGGCATTTTGCTGGCGGGTTTGTGGTGGGTGCAGATCGTCTCGACCGGAAAATATCAAAGCCATTTGGAAACACAGGCGTATCGCACCGTGCGCCTTCCCGCCGTGCGCGGAAAAATCCTGGATCGCGAAGGCCGCGTGCTCGCCGAAAACAGTCCGCGCTATGATTTGAGCCTTTATTTGGACGACTTGCGAAAACCTTTTGCCGCCGCTTATGAACAATTATTGAAGCAAGCGCGCGAAGTTCAAAAGCAAACGATTGACGCGCGGCAAAAAAAATTGGGCCATGCGCTGACCAAGGCCGAACGAAAACAATTCGCCTTCACCACCGAAGAACTTCAGCAGCTTCGCGCGCAGGCGCGCTGGGAGGTCGCGGATAATCTGGTTTCAAAAATCGGCCGGAAACTGGGCCAGCCTTTGCCGCTGGACGCAAAAAAATTTGAGCGCGCCTACGAAACGCGGCTCGCGCTGCCCTATCCGGTTTTGCCCGACCTCGACGAAACGCAAATCGCGCGCTTTGAAGAGCAATGTTATGACGATCCGGGCGCAGATTTGGAATTGCAAGCCATGCGCGTTTATCCGTTTGGCGAAACGGCGGCGCATGTGCTCGGTTATTTGCGCAGCGACGACAGTTCCGCCGCCGGCGAGGACGCATTTTTTTCCTATCGCCTGCCGGATTATCGCGGCGTCGAAGGCATCGAAGGCGAATTTGATTCGCAATTGCGCGGGCGTGCGGGCGAGGAATCCGTGCTGGTCAATAATCTCGGCTACCGCCAGTCGGAAAATATTTTGGACCCGCCCGAACCCGGCCATAATGTCGTGCTGACCATTGACCTCGACATCCAGCGCGCGGCGGAAAAATCGTTCGTGGAAAATCAAGGCCCGGATGCACGCGGCGCCGTCGTCGTCATGAATGTTCGCACCGGCGACGTGCTGGCAATGGTTTCCTCGCCGACGTTTGACCCGAACGATTTCGCGCAAAAAATTTCCGAGGAGAAATGGCAGCAGATCCAAAAGTTGACGGCGGAAAAAAATCGCGCGACTTATGAAAATTACGCGCCCGGCTCCATTTTCAAAACCGTCGTTTCGCTCGCCGCGCTGGAAAACGGATTGGACCCGAATGAAATTTATCGCGTCCAGCCCAATCCCGAAAATCCCGCGCGCGGCATGATTTACGTCGGCAAACGCGCGATCAAGGACACCGCGCCGCCGGGCGATTACAATTTCCAGCGCGCGTTCATTCATTCGAGCAATTCTTATTTCATCACGAACGGTTTGCGCGCGGGCATCGAAAACATCGTGCGCATCGGCGAAAAATTTCATCTGGGCGAACGCACGGGAATTTTGCCGGGGCAGGAAACGCGCGGCAATTTTCCGACGGAAAAACGGGTTCATTCGCGCGACTGGCATGACGGCGACACGGCGAACGTTTGCATCGGGCAGGGCGAAGTTGCCGTGACGCCGATTCAAATGGCCGTGATGGTTTCGGCGATTGCCAACGGCGGAAAAGTTTTGTGGCCGCGCCTCGTTGACCGGATTGAACCGCAAGACCCGGCGAGCGGCGAAGCGACGACCAATTTTCCCGCCGGCCTCGTGCGCGACGAACTTGGCGTGCATCCGCGCAGCCTGCAAATTGTGCGCCGCGCAATGCTGGCGGACGTGGAAAGCAACGAAGGCACGGGCACGGCCGCCGCTGTGAACGGGATGCAGATTTGCGGCAAGACCGGCACGGCGCAAGTTCAGGACGTGAAAAATCAGATCATTGGTTGGAATTACTGGTTCGCGTCGTTCGCGCCGTATGAAAATCCAAAATACGCGGTGGTCGTCATGGTCGAATCGCAAAGCAGGGGTTCGGGCGGCACGACGTGCGGGCCGATGGTGCACGACATTTACGAAGAAATTTTGAAAAAAGAAAATTCACCTGCGCCGGTTTTTGCGCGGGCAAACTAAAATGGTTGATCCCTCCATCAACGAACGCGGAAACCAGCTTGACCGGCTGCAATTATTTGCGGTGGCCGGTCTGATGTTTCTGGGCGCGGCGTTTGTGTTCAGCGCCACGACGGCAAGTCAAGCGTCGGCGCTGCCGTGGTTTGACCAAATCTGGATCCGCCAGATCATCTGGTATGCGATTGGCATCGGCGCAGGCGCGGCGTTGTGCTTGTGGGATTATCACACGCTCGCGCGCTGGTCGCTCGTGATTTATTGGGCGACGATTCTTTGTCTCCTCGCAGTTTTGATTCCGCACATCGGCTCGACGCACGGCTGGGGCGCGCGGCGCTGGATTGATCTGGGGCCGTTCCAATTTCAGCCGAGCGAATTTGCCAAACTGGCGTTCATTCTCGCGGCGGCAAATTTTTTGAGCCGTCCGCCCGACGAATTAAAACAGCGCGGAATTTTTTGGAAAGGCATCGGCCTGATGATGCTGCCGTTCGCTCTGATTTTGAAGGAACCGGATTTGGGTTCGGCGTTGGTTTTATTGCCGACGGGCGTGGTGATGATGTTCGTGGCGGGCACGCCGAAAAAATATTTGCTCAAACTCGGCGCGGGCGTGGGAATTTTAGGCGCGCTGTTGCTGGCGGATGTTTTGTTCGCGCCGCCCGCGTTGCAAATCAAGATGCAGGATTATCAGCGGCAAAGATTGCTGGTTTATTTTGGCGCCAGTTTCGCGGCGGCCAATGCGACGCCCGAGCAAAAAGCCGAGGCGCGTCATTTGCAATTTGAAAAATCGTATCAAGTCCGGCAGGCGATGATCTCGGTCGGCTCCGGCGGTTTGACCGGCGCCGGCTGGCGTCAAGGCAGCCAGACTGCCCTGGGATTTTTGCCGGCGGGCGCGGCGCACAATGATTTCATTTTCTCCGTCATTGCCGAGGAGGAAGGATTCGTCGGCTCCCTTGTGGTGCTGACGCTGTATGCGGTGGTTCTCTTCACTGGTTTGAGAATCGCCGGCCGGGCGCGCGATCGCCTGGGCAAACTCGTGGTGGTGGGCGTGGTGACGCTCATCTTCAGCCACGTTTTTATCAATATCGGCATGAACATTCGCATCGTCCCGGTGACGGGCATCCCACTGCCGCTGTTAAGTTACGGCGGGTCTTCAGTGCTGTGCTCGTTGATCGCGCTGGGCCTGATGCAAAACGTCCACATCCATCGAAGAGGATATTAATATGAGCAACAATAACAACTTCTCGCGGCGGCGCCGGGGAATGCGCTTCAAGCCCAAGGGCGGGCTCGCACCTAACCTGCAAAAAAACGACCGCGACGCGACCCAGGCGCGCGCCGAGGTCGTCGCCGAACAAGGCGGCAACGAACGGCTTTTTGAAAAGCGCCACCTGCATGAAATCGAACGCGCGGAAAATATCGCCGCCGGTTTGCCGCCCGAAGGTGTTGAAAAAGCGCCGACGCCCGCGAACATTCCCGACAAAAAAGATTTTCGCGAACCGCATTCGGAAATCCCCGCGCAGGTGCAGGAGGAAAAAACCTTTCAGCCCGTGGAAATTCAACAGCCGTCCAAAGGCATTTTGGATTCCATCAAAAACGTCGCGAACACACTGGTTAAAAAAGTTCAAAAGTTGATCCGTCCCGAAAAGAAAATCCACAAGGAAGTCATCATCAACGCCGAGACGCTCGAAACGCGCGTCGCGGTGCTCGAAGACGGCAAACTGGAGGAATTCAACATCGAGCGCACGACCGAAGAGCGGCTGGTCGGCAGTATTTTCAAGGGCAAAGTCCGCAACCTCGAAGACGGCTTGAAAGCTGCGTTCGTGGACATCGGTTTCGAGAAAAATGCGTTCCTGCATTATTGGGACATCGTGCCGAATCAATTTGATTCCGGCGTGGAAATTGTCGAACGCGAAGGTCGCCGCCGTGACAAACCGAAAATCACACAGAAAGATATTCCGCGTTTGTATCCGCCCGGCAGCGAAATCATCGTGCAAGTCACCAAAGGCCCGATCAGCACCAAAGGCCCGCGCATCACGACCAATCTGGTTTTGCCCGGACGTTATCTGGTGCTGTTGCCGAACTCGGATCAATGCGGCATTTCGCGTAAAATTGAAAGCCAGGAAGAGCGCAAACGGCTGAAAAAAATCCTGCGCGAACTCGCCATTCCCGACGGCATGGGCGTCATCATGCGCACAGCGGGCGAAGGCCAGCAGTTGCGTTATTTCGTGCGCGATCTCGCCTTGCTGCTCGAAGAATGGCGTGGCGTGCAGGACAAAATCAAAAAGCAGCCGATGGCGACGTGCGTGTTCCAAGAGCCGGATTTGATCGAACGCACCGTGCGCGATTTTCTGACCGAAGACGTCGAGCGCATCGTCGTGGACAACCAAAAAGCCTACGACCGGATGCGCGAGATGATTTCAAAAATCTCCAAACGCTCGGCGGGAAAAATAAAATCCTACGCCGAAGCGCAGCCGATCTTCGACCGCTTCAACATTTCCAAACAACTCGAAAACACCTTCTCGCGCCAGGTGCATCTGAAAGGCGGCGGTTACATCGTCATTGACGAAACCGAGGCGCTCGTGGCGATTGACGTGAACACCGGACGGCACAAAGGCAGCCGCGATCAGGAAGCGACGATTCTCAAAGTGAATCTCGAATCCGCCGAGGAAATTACCCGGCAACTGCGGCTGCGCAACATGGGCGGACTCATCGTGCTCGACTTCATTGACATGAAATCGCGCCGCGACCAGCAGTCTGTTTATCAACGCATCAAGGACGGTTTGCGACGCGACAAGGCCAAGACACATATCCTGCCCATTTCGCAGCTCGGCCTCATGGAAATGACCCGCCAACGCCACAGCGAAAGTGTCCGTTCGGCAGTTTATGACGATTGCCCGTATTGCAAAGGCCGTGGCAAAGTGAAAAGCGTCGTGACCATGAGCGTCGAGATCCAGCGCAAGTTGCAGGAGATTTTGAAAAAACGCACGCGCGATGAAACGGATTTCCAACTGCGCATCGTCGTGCATCCGACCGTGCTCGAACGGCTGCGCACCGAGGACGAAAAACATCTCATCGAGATGGAGAAACGCTACTTCGGCAAATTGTCCTTCCGCGCCGACACCGGCATGCACGCCGAGCAGTTCAAGATCGTGAACGTGGAGAACAACGAAGAACTGGCGAGCGTCGGCGCTTGAAGCAATTCTGAAAACACCAGCGCCTTGCGAGAAATTGCAAGGCGCTTTTTATTTGGGCAAAGTTATTTTGACGCGACAAATCGTTTTAGAATTGTTGCCGTTTTTTTGTTCCAGAAATTGCATCAATTCTTTTTACACGAGAGGATTTTCGATTAGTCCGGCGCAAACAAGAGTTCTTCGCAGTTCGGTTTCATGGCTGTTTGATTTTCATTTTCTCCTTCGCTTCCGCCGTGCCGCGCAGCAATGCGATTTTTGCCAGCGCTTCCTTGTCATCAACCGTGAGCCGACCTTGTGATTCGGGACTGTTCAGAATGGCCGCAGCCCGGTCAAGCGATGTTTGACGTTGCGCGATCTCTTCTGGCTTCGCCGGATCCAACATGCCGGCGAGTTGAACCAAACCATCAACCAGATCCGTTTTTAGTTCCCAGTTCTCCGGTTGTTTGGCGGCCGCCGACTCATAGCCGACGATCACGGATTCGACCAGACTTTTAGCTCTATCAAAGTTGCCGGTCTTTGCCAGCGCCTCGGCCAGAATTAAGTTGGCCCCGCCAGCATAAGTGTCCCGATTGTCCGTGAACGTGATCGCAGGTGGAGCGTCGCGAAAACCCGTCACTGCTTGCTCCAGCGTGGACACTGCTTCCGGGACGTTTCCCCGGCGCAACAAAGCTTCTCCGAGATAGGATTGCGTCACTGCGCGACGCAACAACAATTCACTATCGTTCGGCCGTTGATTCAATCCATCGCCGATGAGCGTCAACGTTTCGCGCGCGAGCGCCTCCAGTTCAACCCAATCTTCCATGGTCGAAACCACTCCTGATTTTAGATTCAACCAGCGAACGCGCGCCTGAATGCGATCGAATGGCGCGTCGGGAAGTTTGTCGTATTGCGCCTGAAACCGGGACTCGCCGACCGCAAGCTGGACGCGAGCGTCCGCCTTGTCGCCCGCTAATGCAGCCAGGCGCGCCAAATCAATGCTGTTTTGCGCAAGTTTGCCTTCATCCCACGGTTGGAGAGTCAGATTTTGAATCAGCGAATCAAATTTTTTGAGCGCCTGCCGGGCTAATTCAATCTGGCCTTCACCTTCGAGGTAGTAACACTCCATCATGTGCGTCATGGCGAAGCTGTAACGCCAATCCGCATTGGCCGGATCGAGCGAGGTGAGGATGCGATAGCGTTCGCGCGCGACCAATTCGGCATCCCGCGAGCGTTTTAATGAAATGGACGAAACGCGATAGCTGAGATTTTTGGCTGCTTCGGCGGCATCGGCGAGCAAACTTAAGTTGCCGGGGTCTTCTTTCAATGCCTTGTCGAAAAAAGTTTCAGCCTCTTCGCTCGCTTGCACAGCCTTTTGCTGATCGCCGACCGCCTGATAGGCAATCGCCAGAACACCCAGGCATGACGCGTAAGCGGATGGCAGCAACTTGTTCTCTGGATATCTGGCCATTCCATTGCGAATAGATTCCTGCAATTCCAAACCAACCCTGATCGCTTCCTGCGGTTTATTGAAACGTTGTGCGGCGAAAGAAGCGCGATTCCATAGCGCTGAACCCAAACCATTCCTCGCCTTGTGATTTTCCGGATATTTTTCAACGAGTTCGCGCCAGCGACGGAGAATGTCCTGCTGAAATGTGTCGAGTTCGGCTGAAGAATGTGAAGGGTCCGTTGAATATGCAAGCCATTCGAGGTTCAACGCTCCGGCTTCCGCCTCGGGAATTTCAGGATGCTGTTTCGCCAGGCGTTGATACAAGGCCAGCGCCTCGCCTCCTTTTGCCCGGGCGGATTTTATGTCGCCCGACGATTGAAAAATTTCAGCCAGCGCTTCAATCGCGTCGGCCTGTGCCAGTTCAGTGCCCGTGTTTTGCAAGTCCGGCGGCAGCGCGGCAAAATAGTCCACCGTCTTTTCGTCAACCTGTTTCAGAAGCGACAAACGACCATAGTCCTTCAATGCCGGTTGCAAATCCTGAATCATGAAAGACACCAATCCTTCGGCTTGACCGCGCGCCGTATCAGCTTGCTGGCGCAATTTAATTTCACTGGCTTGCGCGGCGAGAGCTTTTTGTTCGCTGGCTTCGGCGTTTTTTCGCTGAACGGCTTCGCGCGATTGCGCGGCCACAGCTTCCTGCTTCGCGCGCGTTGCCCGCACTGATTGCAGCGTGGTGGCAATAATGCCCAGCAGCAATGCAGCGGCGACGGCAAAACCGGCGGTGAATGCAACTTTGTTCCGACGAAAGGCTTTTTGGAATTTGTAAGCCGCGCTCGGCGGACGCGCGGCCACGGCTTCGTTGTTGAGATGCCGCTTGAGGTCCACGGCCAGACCGTTCGCCGTTTCGTAACGCCGCGTGCGGTCTTTTTCCAGGCACTTCATCACGATCCAATCCAAGTCGCCGCGCAGCAGATTGATAAGTTTGGGCGCATCGGCTCCGCGACGTTTCGCGGTCGTGGTCAATTCGTCCCGTTGCAGTGTGTTAAGTTTGGTCGAAGGACGCAGCGGCTCTTTTTCACGGATGGTTTTTCGCATCGCGTCCAAACCGGATTCCGCCAGTTCTTTGGCGTCGAACGGCGTCCGTCCGGTGAGCAATTCGTAAAGCAGCACGCCCAAACTGTAAATGTCGCTGCGCGTGTCAATGTCCAACCCGCTCATTTCCGCCTGTTCAGGACTCATGTAAGCGGGCGTGCCGATGAATTGATGCAGCTCCGTATAAATTGTCAAATCGGTGAGCCGCCCTTCCGTCGCTTTGGCGATGCCGAAATCAATGACTTTGGGAACCGGCACGCCATCGTGCAGCGTGACCAAAATGTTCGAGGGCTTGATGTCGCGGTGAATGATTCCCTTTTGATGCGCGTGCTGAATCGCCTGACAAATCTGGACAAACAAATCCAGCCGTTCGTGCGTGGAAAGTTTATTTTGATCGCAATAATCCGTGATGCGAATGCCGCGCACCAGTTCCATCACGAAATAAGGACGGCCCGTTTCCGTCGCGCCCGCGTCCAAAACTTTGGCGATGTTCGGATGATCCATCATCGCCAGCGCCTGCCGCTCGGCTTCAAATCGCGCGATCACCGACCGCGTGTCCATGCCCAGCTTGATGACTTTGAGCGCGACGCGGCGGCGAACGGGAAATTCCTGATCCGCGACATACACCACGCCGCAGCCGCCTTCGCCGACTTTCTCGCGCAATTTGTAAGGACCGATTTTTTCCGAGATTTTTTCTTCGGGCGGAAGGGAAAGTCGAATGGTGCCGGCGGCGGATTTGTCCTTGGGCAATGCTCCTTCAGAAAAATTTTCAGTTTTTTCGCGCGCCTGCAAAAGCGCTTCGATCCGCTGGCGCAAAGAATCATCATCGCCGCAAACGTGGCTGACATACGCGGCGCGTTGTGCCAGCGGCAAAGCCAGCGCGGCAGCCAGAATCTCTTCTTCATGCGAACGGTTCGGGTTCATGTCGAAGATTACGTGTTTATATGTTTTTTAATTTATCGTAAAAAACGTTTCAGGATTTCTTCTTCGCGTCGCCCGGCGGCACGAACGTATTCCAGGTCGCGCCCGATTGCGGTTTGAAATCAGCGGTCTTGCCCGGCGCCGAGGGAATGGTGATGAGATGATTGCATCCGGGACATTGAATCTGCCGCCCGGAATGCAGTTCATCGCATTGCAAATGCTGGCTGCAATGCGGACAGGAGAATTTGAATTCATTCATAATGGCGAATTGGCTTAGGCCCACTGTATCTAAACACACAGAGCATGAAAAGCGTTTTTGCAGCATCCAAAAATTAATGCCGCCCAGAGAAACTGTGCGAGAAAAAGTTGACACTCGCTCCCGTCGGCGCAAAATCATCATCAAAAGTAATTATTTCCAACACTAATAAATTTATGAGAAAAAATTTCTGCGCCGCAATCTTTCTGGTTCTTAGCTACACCGCGAGTTTTGCGCAGACGGAAGTCAGCAGCGTTGACCCCCAACGTTTCAAAAACGACATCAGTAACTTCGAGAATTGGGACGCTAAAAATAGCTTTCCCAAACACGCCATTTTGTTTGTAGGCAGTTCGAGCATCCGCTTTTGGGAATCGCACAATAGTTTTCCGCAATTCCCGATCATAAATCGCGGCTTCGGCGGAGCCTATATTTCTGACGTGCAGTTTTACTATGATCAAGTCATCGGTAAATACGCTCCGTCCGTCATCGTTTTCTACGCAGGCGATAATGACATAGCTGGCGGCGAATCTGTCGGGCAGGTATTCGAGAATTACAAGGATTTAACTACGCGTATCCTTCACGATTTTCCAAAGGTTAAGTTCATTTACATTCCCATTAAACCAAGTTCCAGCCGCTGGAACGATTGGAGTAAAATGGAAGCAGTGAATCAGCGGATTGAAGCCTACAACAAACTTAACCAACATCTTTTTTACATTGATACGGCAACGCCGTTGCTTGGAACCGATGGCAAACCAAATGATTCGCTATTCCGGGAGGATCATCTGCATCTGAATCCAGCGGGTTATGCCATCTGGAATCGAAAATTGCAGCCGGAACTTAAAGCGCTGTATAAAAAATGATTGAATTGCATCACGCTACACTGTGAAAAATAAAATCAATCCTATTCCTGAAGATTGCCAGTCTATCGCGCCTTATCTTTATGGGCCGGATGCCGCGCGACCGATTGATTTTTTGAAGCGCGCCTTTGGCGGTATCGAACACGGGCGCATTTTGGCGGTTGGATTCTGCTGAAACAAATTTATATTGGCGCGCGATGGCAACCAAACAATTTCGCAAAAAGCTGCTGCATTGGTTATTTCGGATCGGGGTTGGGTTCAAAGGTCTGGATGGTCTCATGGAAGTGGCCGGCGGCTTTCTATTTTTATTTTTTAGCCTGGATACGATGTCGGATTTCGTTTATCGCATCACGCGCGGCCTGTTGCAGTATGACCCCGATAATCCGGTCGCCCATTCGTTGCGCCACACTTTCAATCAAATGTCCACGGGCGGGAAAGTTTTCATGGCGATTTATCTTCTCGGTCATGGCGCCATCAAACTCTTGCTGGTCGTGGGATTGTTGCGGGAGAAACGCTGGGTTTTTCCGGTGGCATGCGTGGTGCTATTGGCGTTCATCGGTTTTCAGATTTACCATCTGTGCGGACATTTTTTCTTTGGCCTGGTTTTGTTCACGGTGTTGGATATGATCATCGTCGCGCTGGTATGGCATGAATATCAGTCGCTGAAAAAATCTTACGGAAGCGGACATCATTGATTTGCGCCGCTTCAAGGCTCAAGTTGAAGCCGGTAAAATACGTTTTGAAAATCAGCGGGCGGCGCGTCGGTAAAAACATTCAGCGGCGGCGTGGCCATGATGTTGGTCTGCACAACCATATTGAAGTCGGTCATAAGGTTGGTTGAGCGCAAGAGGCGATAGTAGCGTCCGGCGACGGAAGGCCATTGCAATGTAAAGGTATTTCCCGAAGGCAACGTTGGCGTGTTCAGGGAAAGAGCGGAAAGTGAATTGGTCGGATTCGTGCCGGCCAAAAATTCCGCGAGATTATTTTCCCCATCATGATCGGGATCGGCGGTCGCATCTGTTCCAGTCAGATGTCCGAAGTATTCAAGTTCCCACCAGTCGGGCAGGCCGTTGCCATCGGTATCTACGATGCGGGCCAGATCAAGGCGTGCGCCGGTGGCAACCTTTCCTTTCAAGGCGACGATCGGATCGGCATTTGTAAGAATGCGTTGAATTCTTTGCGCCACCGTTTCAGTCGGAAAATTCATCGCGGCAAAGGCAACCGCTCCAGAGATATGCGGCGTAGCCATCGAAGTGCCATCGAGGTATTGATAAATCTGGCTTGGATCAGGATAGTTAAATACAGTGACAATAGGGTTGGACATTGCCAAAGTCTCGCCATCCGCCTCTGAAATTGAAACGGCGGGAATCCAATTGCTTGCGCTTCCCAACGTGCCGCTGAAGCCGCCATTAGTATTATTATAAATGATCGCGGCCAGCGCGCCGGCGGTCATGGCGTTGGCAACCTTGACGGAGAAGTTAAGGGTGCCGCGTTGAATGAGCGCAATGTTATTGCTGACGGCGGCGGGGAAATCCGATGGGTTGCCCAATCCACAATTATAAAGAGCGCCGCTGATGCCGTTGGAGGAGGTGGCGCCGGAAAATTCCAATGTATTCGCGGAATAGGAATTAGCGGACTGCTGGACAGAACTATCGAAGCCCGCTTGATCCACGGGTAATAGCGAGAGGATATTCACGCCTGGCGCTCCAATATCCACATTAGTGGCGCCGTAGTTTGAGAATGAGGCCAGCGCATCATTTTGATCCGTCGCGGCAACTACAATCATATTAGGCAGGCGATAGTCGGCGGGATAAGTAAGGGTAGTGTCATTATTAGTGCTGTCATTGCCGGCGGCCACACAAAATACAATGCCTGCGTTGCCCGCCGACTGCATGGCCGAACGTTCGGTAATACTGGAACTGCCTCCGCCATAGGAAGCATTCAAGGCCACGATATTCACGCCGCGGCTCTTCATGGTGATGGCATAATCAATGGCCTGGATGATTGCCGCACTCGAAAGACTCGTGCCATCGGCAGATACTTTAAGCACCATGATATGCGCCTGAAAATCCACGCCGATGACGCCGATGCCATTGTTGCCGGTCGCGGCAATCGTGCCGGAAACATGCGTGCCGTGAAAGCCGGAATCGGTCAGCGTGCCCGTATTCAAAGCAAAATCGTAACCATGAATATCATTGGTGTAACCATTATGATCATCATCAAGGTTGTTCGAGGCAATTTCACCGGGATTCGTCCAGAGATTGTTCACAATGTCCGGATGAGTGACATCCAGCCCGGTATCAATCACGCCGACGACCACTTCGTTTGTAGTCGGACGCGCCAATCCCCATGCCTTCAAAAAATTGATGTCCGCGCCGGGAATTCCGGCAATGCCATTGATACTTTGGCCCGTATTTTTCAAGCTCCATTGCAGCGAAAAGTAGGGATCGTTTGGAGTCCGTAAATCATTTACATAGCGCAAGTAGTTTGGCTCGGCGAACTCTACCGCCGGGTCCGCGCGCAATTCCGCCAGCAGCGCCGCCGTCGTCTTGGAAGAATGCAGCAAGCTGATCACTTTGCCCTCGCGCGCAGACAAATGAACAAAATGGTGCTTAACTTTGCAGCCATGCAATGCCGCCGTGCGCGTGGCCGTGGCCAGCGTCTCCCCCGCGCGAAAATGCACCAGCACATCGCCCTCAACATAATCCGGACGGTTCGCGCCCGAAGCGGCGGCGCAAACCTGGACGCCGACAACGAACAGGATTCCCGCCAAAATCTTTTTTAATTTCCGTGGCCAGCGATAACTCATAATAATTTTTTGAAAACTAATGTGCCGATGAACCGTCCAATCTAGTTTGATAATTCATTACTGCCAAATAAAAAGTGAGGGAACGAACGGTTGCCTTGATTTTTGGATCGGTTTATGAAATTTTGAAATCATCATTTTGACCGGCAGCGCAAGCATTTGAACAATGTCCGCAGAAAAATTGGAAATTTATGAAAAACTTTGGATGGATGCGACCTGCGCTTTTAAGCGCGGCGAACCGCAGATTGATCCGCACCTGTCCGACAAGAAAAATGATTTGCGACGCGGTGTGACCGTTATTTTGCGGCCATCGCTGCCGGTGCGGAACAAAATCAAGGAATTTTCAACGCGCCTTGCCGCCATTTGCCCGGAGCAGTATTTTTATCGTCCTCCAGAATTTCACGTCACCGTGCTTTCCATCATTTCGGGAACGGAATTTTGGCGCAGGGAAATCGGCCGGTTGAATTCCTATCGGGAAATCATCGGCGATATTTTGAGCCGCCAGCGTGCCTTTAAGATTCATTTCCAGGGCGTCACAGCTTCGCCCGGCAGCGTGATGATCCAGGGATTTCCCATGGACGATGCCCTGGCAAAAATTCGCGCTGAAATTCGCGAAGCCTTCGCGCGGCGCGGTTTTGGCGGCACCCTTGACCGTCGTTACAAAATCAGCGCCGCGCACATCACCCTCATGCGTTTCGGCGAACCGGTTTCAGGCTGGAAACGGCTGACCCGTTTTTTGAAAGAAAATCGCCGGACACATTTTGGCGAAACTCAAGTCAACCGCCTGCAGCTGATCTGGGGCGATTGGTATGCTTCTGCCAACCGCGTGCGAAAACTTCAAGACTATCCGCTCATCCGCGTTTTTCCCTCCCGTTGACCGTCAATTTTCAGTGAAAGAGCCAAAAGCAAAATTTCACCAGGTAATTTGGGCAGCTTTGAAAACTTTCATATAAGCTATATTCGGCCCTTGTTGTTTGGATATGAGAAATCTTACAAGATCGAGCGCCGTGTAAATAATCAGGATTGACCCCTTTACCTTTATTCAACGTGGCGCGGCACATTTTGCATCTTTGAATTACGAGCCAACGGCTTGACGCTGCGCGCGAATCAATCTAGCTTCAACTTGTTCGGGGAGCCAAATCACCGTTGTGGTGACGCTGAGAGTTTTGTGTGAAAATGCAAATGACCCGTGAACTTGAAACCGGATAATGCCGGCGCAAGGAGCCACTGCGTGGCGGCCAAGGCGCTGCGCGCCTTCACCAAGCGTTTTCCAGTTTGGTTCAAAACCGAGTTAAAATTATGATCGCTACCAAAGAATCTTTTGAGCCGCACAGCAGCGAGCAATTGCCGAATTCAAAAAAAATTTACGTCGCTGGAAAAATCCATTCCGAGGTGCGCGTGCCGATGCGCGAAATTGATTTATCGCCGACCAAAAGTTTTAACGACGAAGTCGAAATGAACGAGCCGGTGCGCGTTTATGATTGCAGCGGGCCGTGGGGCGATCCGAATTTCAACGGCAAGTCCGACGAAGGTTTGCCCGCGTTGCGGCGCGAATGGATTTTGAAACGCGGCGACGTGGAAGAACACGTTGGCCGTGAAGTGAAGCCGCAAGACGATGGCTATCTTTCCGGCAAACACGCCGAGTTCGCAAGCAAAGCGGAAAAAAATCGCCTCGTGGAATTTCCTGGCTTGCTCGGCCAGCGTCGTCGTCCGCTGCGCGCCAAAAAAGGAAAAGTAGTCACACAACTCGCTTACGCGCGCGCCGGAATCGTCACGCCGGAAATGGAATTTATCGCGATCCGCGAGAACCTGCGAAGTGCGGAGTGCGGAATTCGGATTGCGGAATTAAGCGGCGATAACACTCGCAACGATTTGAACAAACAACACGCCGGTTCCGCGCAAAATTCAATCGGCAATCAGCAATCGGCAATCGGCAATCCGTTCACTCCATCCGTTTTCAAAAAATTTCCGCAACGCATCCCAAACGAAATCACGCCGGAATTCGTCCGCAGCGAAGTCGCCGCTGGTCGCGCGATCATTCCTTCAAATATCAATCATCCAGAATTGGAACCGATGATTATCGGTCGGAATTTTCTAGTTAAAATAAATGCGAACATCGGCAATTCCGCCGTCGCTTCGAGCATCGAGGAAGAAGTTGAAAAAATGCGGTGGGCGACGAAATGGGGCGCGGATACGGTGATGGATTTGTCCACGGGAAAAAATATTCATGCGACGCGCGAATGGATTTTGCGCAATTCGCCCGTGCCGATTGGAACGGTTCCGATTTATCAGGCACTCGAAAAAGTCGGTGGCAAAGCCGAGGAACTCAGCTGGGAAATTTATCGCGACACTTTGATTGAACAGGCCGAGCAAGGCGTGGATTATTTTACCGTTCACGCCGGAGTTTTGTTGCGATTTATTCCGCTCACGGCGCGGCGCATGACGGGAATTGTTTCGCGCGGCGGTTCAATTCTGGCGAAATGGTGTCTGGCGCATCATCAGGAAAATTTCACTTACACGCATTGGGACGAGATTTGCGAAATCATGGCCGCGTATGACGTTTCATTTTCCATCGGCGACGGTTTGCGTCCCGGCTCGATTGCCGACGCGAATGACGAGGCGCAATTTGGCGAATTAAAAACGCAAGGCGAACTTACGGAACGCGCGTGGGCGCACGGCGTGCAGGTGATGAACGAAGGTCCCGGCCACGTTCCAATTCACATGATCGAGGAAAATATGGCGAAGCAATTGGAGTGGTGCCACGAAGCGCCGTTCTACACGCTCGGCCCGCTCACCACCGACATCGCGCCCGGCTATGACCACATCACCAGCGGCATCGGCGCGGCGATGATTGGCTGGTATGGCTGCGCGATGCTTTGCTATGTGACTCCGAAAGAGCATTTGGGATTGCCCAACAAAAAAGATGTCAAGGATGGTGTGATTACTTACAAAATTGCGGCGCACGCCGCCGACCTAGCGAAAGGCCATCCCGGCGCGCAATACCGCGACAACGCCATCTCCAAGGCGCGCTTTGAATTTCGCTGGGAAGATCAATTCAACCTCGCCCTCGACCCCGTGACCGCGCGCGAGTTCCACGACGAAACATTGCCGCAGGACAGTGCCAAGACCGCGCACTTCTGCTCCATGTGCGGCCCGCATTTCTGCTCCATGAAGATCACCGAAGACGTCCGCAAATATGCCGCCGAACAAGGCATCGCCGAAGAAGAGGCGCTGAAGAAGGGGATGGAGGAAAAGTCCAAAGAGTTCGCCGAAAAGGGAAATGAGCTTTACGCGAAAGCGTGACTGTAGCGGCGGTCTAGGACCGCCTCCGCAAAATTAAATGCCAATCAACCCGCCATCCGATAATCTGCCGCTGGCCGACGTGCTGCGCGCAGCGAACGGATTGGTTACCGCGAAGTTGATTGAAGATTGGTCGCTCGGCGGTGCGCTGGCGGCGATTTATTACGTTGAACCATTCACCACTTACGACGCCGATATTTTCTTCATTCCCGCTGACAAGGGATTGACGTCCGGCATCCCGGCCATCTACGCGCACTTGCAAGCGCAGGGCTGGCAGGTCGAACGTGAACATCTTTTGGTGCGCGGATTTCCGGTGCAATTTCTCGCCGCCAGCGGCCTGACCGAGGAAGCCGTGCGCGAAGCCGAGCAAATTGAATTTGAAGGTGTTCCCGCGAAAGTTTTTCGCGCGGAACACATCGTCGCCATTGCCGCGAGCGTGGGGCGGGCCAAGGACAAGGCGCGCATCGAACAAATGCTCCAGCAATCCGGACTTGATAAAACGCAGTTGGAAAAAATCCTGCAACGGCATAAGCTGAAGTTGCCAACAATATGAAACTGGAGATGCGGCAAAAACTCGCGCGCGAACCGTTTGCGGAAAAAATCCGGAAAGTCGGACAACTTGTCCGGCTGGCGAAAAATTTTCCAAGGCGCACAACCAAACCGCATCCGACCGCCAAATGAAAATCACCGAAGACGTCCGCAAATACGCAGACGAACCAGGCATCGCCGAGGAAGAGGCATTGAAAAAGGGATTGGAAGAAAAGTCGAAGGAGTTTGTCGAAAAAGAAAACGAGATTTACGCTAAAGCATAATGATCGAGCCTATTCATTCCGGCGTTCGCATCGGCCATGTGCATCTCAAAGTCGCCAACCTTGAGCGCGCGCTGGAATTTTATTGCGGCGTTCTGGGTTTTGAACTCACGCAGCGTCATGGTCAGCAGGCGGCATTTCTTTCCGCCGGTGGCTATCATCATCATATTGGCTTGAACACTTGGGAAAGTCAGGGCGGTTCGCCGCCGCCTCGTGGCGCAACGGGTCTTTATCATCTGGCCATCGTTTATCCGACCCGCGCCGAGTTGGCCGACGCTTTGCGCCGACTGAACAACGCGGGAATTCCACTTGAAGGCGCGTCGGATCATGGCGTGAGTGAGGCGCTCTATTTGCGTGACCCCGATGGCAATGGCGTGGAGCTTTATTGGGATCGCCCGAAGGAACAGTGGCCGCACTCTCCCGATGGCGGGCTGGCCATGGGAACGGAACCTCTGGACATCGGAGACCTGCTTAAAGAATCTCCAAAGGCGACCATTTCAACTTGATGCAAACCCGAAAAATAAAAACTCATTTATAAGCAAGAGCACGAATTTAACCAAGCAAACCAAATGAACAAACCCATGACTATCCTTGGAATCGCTGGAAGCCTTAGACGCCAATCCTACAACCGCGCCGCCTTGCGTGCCGCGCAGCAACTCGTTCCCGACGGCGTAAAAATCGAGATTTTCGAACTCGATGGTATCCCCGGCTTCAACGAGGACGATGAAAAAAATCCTCCGCCACGGGTGGTGGAATTGAAGAAGCGTATTCGAGCAGCCGATGCGATTCTTTTGGTGACTCCGGAGTATAACTATTCGATTCCCGGCGTGCTAAAAAACTCCATTGATTGGGCATCCCGGCCGTATGGCGACAGTGCCTGGTCCGGGAAACCGGCGGCGATTATGGGGGCCTCGATCGGAAACATCGGCACAGCGCGGGCGCAGTATCATCTCCGCCAAATATTCGTGTTCCTCAACGTGTTTCCAGTGAATCAACCCGAAGTGATGATTGGGAATGCCGCCGCAAAATTCGACGTGGAAGGAAAATTGACCGATGAAAATACGAAGGAACACATCCGTAAATTGCTTCAAGGTCTGGTGGAATGGACGGCGCGACTTCAACCCACCCAAACGAAGTAATCTGCAAAGTGATAATTCGTCTTCAAGCCGGAAAGACCGGACACGAATTGCACCAATTAACACGAATTCAATTTGTGAAAATTCGCGGAATTCGTGTCCTCCGTTTCGTTTCTTGAAACTATGAACAACATTCAGAGCAATAAAAAAGAGTTGTCCCCAAAACAACGCGAAGAATTTCTTGCGACGTTGAAAGCCCGTTTTGAGAAAAACCTGAACCGCCATAAAGGTCTTCATTGGGCTAAGGTCCAAGCCAAGCTGGAAGCGAGCGCCGAAAAGCTGTGGTCGCTCAATGAAATGGAACGCACCGGCGGTGAACCGGATGTGGTGGGTCATGATAAAAAATCTGGCGAATATGTTTTTTATGATTGTTCCGCGCAAAGTCCCAAAGGCCGCACCAGTTTTTGTTACGACCGTGAAGCGCTGGATTCACGGAAAGAATTCAAACCGAAAAATAATGCCGTGGATTTGGCGGCGGCCATGGGCGTTAAGCTTTTAACGGAAGAACAATATCTGGAGCTACAGAAACTTGGAGAGTTCGACACGAAATCGTCGAGCTGGATTGCAACACCGGATGACATGAGAAAACTCGGTGGCGCGCTTTTTGGAGATCGTCGCTTTGGCCGCGTTTTCTTTTATCACAACGGCGCGGAGTCTTACTATGGCGGCAGAGGATTTCGTGGCATTTTGAGAGTCTAAATTTTGCAGAGACCGCGCCTCGCGACTTCGGAATGCCATGAAAGCCATTCGAGTTACCATTGTATCAAACCGGAAGACCTTGAAGTTTTTGCAGGCTGAAGCAGACGCGCGCCTTTAAGCAGGCGGCAGAAATCTTTTTTACTGGTGATGTGCTTGGTGCCTTCTTTGCCGGCGAGACTGGTCATGGATTTATATTCCACTTCCAGCCGTTCCAAGCGCACGATGCGGATGAATTCGCCGCCATGTTTCCAGATTTGTCCCTGGCACAACTTCATGGTTGAAACTAACGTCGCGAAATTTTTGCAAGAAAATCTGTCTCTCCCGGAATAATTTTCAGGAGAAACAGCAAGCAACGAACGGTTACTTTTTCTTGATGGCGGACTTGGCGGCGGCGGCCGATTTTTTCTTTTGGTCGGCGCTGCTGACCTTGGATTGTTTCTGTGAGGATTTCTTCTGGTTGGATTTCGGGGATTTGTCGCCCATAATTTTTTTGTCTCTGCGGTTGACCTGCCGGCGGCATGAAAGTTTCTCCGCAGGCAACGTCATCCTGCTCGCCGCGCCGCCCATTGTAAATGCCGGATACGAATTTATTTTAAGGGCGTTGGGACAAACGTGTGGCGCGAACCTCGATACGATAAGAAATTCGCACGAGCAACTCACCGCGTCCTCCGCGCGGCCTAGGCAAGCCTTCGCCGGCAATGCGTAAAATTTCCCCGCGCGAAACAGCGCGCGGAATTTGCAAACGCAACATCGCGCCGGAAATTCCCCGAATCATTTCCATGCCGCCTTGAGCCGCGCGCCTGGAATTTATTTTCAAGTCGCAACGCAAATCGGAGCCGCGCACTTTGAACCGGAAATCCGGCAGCGGCTTCACACTCAGTTGAACAAAGCCACCCACGAAAGGTTCGGCGCGCGGCAAACGAAAACGCGTTCCCGGCGCGGTGTTCGGCGGAACGATGAGTTGATAAATTTCAACGCCGTTTGGATTGGCGGGATCATTGAAGCGAATTTCCCGCGTGGTTCCGCGCAGGAAATCTTCAAGGCGCAAAAATATTTCCCGCGAAATGTTTCGCTCAATTTTTCCCGTGCGAGTTTTCAAGGCAGGTTTTTGGCGGGCGTCGAGTTCTTGATCATAGTCGGCGCGACGTTCGGGGTCGCTTAAAATTTCATGGGCCGCGTTCAATTCTTGCGTGCGCCTGACAGCGGCGGACGAATTCGGATTGAGATCGGGATGATATTGCTTGGCAAGCAGCCGGTATGCGGCGCGGATTTGCGTAAGCGTGCAATTGTGGTCAAGGCCAAGCACGGCGTAATGAGTTTTTCCAATAGGTTGCAAGGTTCAAGCTTACCGTGCGCCGATTGCCGCGTCAGCTTCATTGAAAATTGTATTCGTTTCTGATTCAAAACTGGCGGGCGTTTCAATTTCCCGTATCCTGCCTGGCGTTTGGATGAAAAAAATCGTCAACATCGCCGCCTACAAGTTTGTTTCGCTGCCGGAATTGCGTTCGTTGCGCGCGCGCCTGCTGGGCCGGTGCAAAAGCTGGGAACTCAAGGGAACAATTTTGTTGAGCGCAGAAGGCATCAATCTTTTTGTCGCGGGCGCGGCGGAGAAAATTGATCTGCTGCTCGCGGAGTTGCGCGGAATTTCCGGCCTCGAAGATTTGCGATTGAAAGTCAGCGAGACGGAACATCAACCGTTCACGCGAATGCTCGTGCGCGTGAAAAAAGAAATCATCGCGTTCGGCGTCGAGGGAATTAATCCGGCGCAAAAAACTTCGCCAAAACTTGCGGCGACTGAATTGAAACAATGGCTCGACGAAGGCCGCCCGGTGACGTTGCTCGACACGCGCAACGATTACGAAGTGAAACTTGGCACGTTCAAGAACGCGCGCGCCATCGGCATTGGCCACTTCCGCGAATTTCCCGACGCCGTGCGCAAATTGCCGCTGGAATTGAAGGAGCAACCCATCGTGATGTTTTGCACCGGCGGCATCCGCTGCGAAAAAGCCGGGCCGTTCATGGAACGCGAAGGCTTCAAAAATATTTTCCAGCTCGATGGCGGCATCTTGAAATATTTCGAGCAATGTGGCGGCGCGCATTACGACGGCGAATGTTTTGTGTTTGACCAGCGCGTCGGCCTTGATCCGAGTTTGCAGGAAACGGAATCCACTCAATGCTTCCGCTGCCTCACGCCGTTGACCGAAGCGGAACAAAAAGATGCGCGCTACCTTTCCGGCCAGTCATGTCCGTATTGTTTCAAATCGCCCGTCGAGCAGATGGCGTTGAACCTCGCGCAACGGCACGAAGCGATCCTCCGCGCCATCACGCCGTTGCCGGGCAGCCAGCCGCGCGATAATTTCAAGCCGGTCAACGTGCCGGAAGATTGCGACGGCAAAACTTTGTTGCACACGCTTTGCCGGATTGTTTCGCACGTTCCGACAAGTTATTGGGAAGCGGAATGTGCGCGCGGCCTGCTGGTGAATTTGAAGCGCGAAGCGATTGCCGCCACGCAAATCGTCCGCGCGGGCGAACGTTACCTGCACAGATTTCCAAATGTGACCGAGCCGGACGTGAACGGTCGCGTGGAAATTTTGCACGAGGACGAGGCGTTGATCGTGCTGAACAAACCCGCGCCGTTGCCGATGCACGCAGGCGGACGGTTTTACCGCAACACGCTCCAGCACATTCTTAACGAAGTTTATCACCCGCAAAAACCGCGGCCGGCGCATCGGCTGGACGCAAACACGACGGGCGTCGTTCTTGTCACGCACACGCGGCATTTCGCCGGGAAATTGCAGCCGCAATTTGCGCGCGGCGAGGTGGAAAAAAATTATCTTGTCCGCGTGCAAGGCGAACCGCCGGAAAATGTTTTCAGCTGCAACGCGCCCATCAGCGACCGGGCCGGCGAAATCGGTTCGCGCACGGTGGATTTTGAAAATGGTTTGGAAGCGCGCACGGAATTTCGCGTGCGCCAAAAAAATTCCGACGGCACGACTTTGTTGGAAGCGCGGCCATTGACCGGACGCACGAATCAAATCCGCATCCATCTTTGGCATCTCGGTTTTCCCGTGTGCGGCGATTTGGCTTATCTCGCCGGAAAAAAATTGGGCGACACGCAGACTTTGGGCATAGGCGATCCGCCGCTGTGTTTGCACGCGTGGAAAATTAAATTCACGCATCCGTTGATGGGACGGCGCGTGGAATTTGCCGCGCCATTGCCCGCGTGGATTGAAAAATTTCAAGAGGACGAAAGCCGCGAGACAAACGGATTGCCTTTGATATAAAACCGCAAGTGCCGTTTCGCCCAATGTTTCGCGTAATCCACGCCGATGCGCGGGCCTTTGATGGTTTTGAAAATTTCCGCGTTCGTTGGCGCGGCGATGAAAAAATCGTCGCTCAAAAGATCATGCGCGTTGAGACTTTTATTGATTTTCATCGCGCGGCAAAGCAATCCCGGTCCTTGCGTGCGGCCTTCAATATTTTTTATTGGTTCAATGGCGCGCAGCAAAACTGCGGAAGCATGGCCTTCACGTTCGGTCACGACGTTCAGGCAAAAATACATCCCATAAATGAAATAGACGTAGGCATGGCCGGGCGGCCCGAACATGACGCGCGTGCGTTCGGTCAAGCCTTTGGAGGAATGCGCGGCAAGATCGTGCGGGCCGAGATACGCTTCGGTTTCCACAATTTTGCCGATGCGTTTTATTTCGCCCGATTTGTGGACGACATATTTGCCGAGCAATTCTTGGGCAACCAGAATCGTTTTCCGGTCATAAAATGAACGTGGCAATTTTCGCATGTCCTTAATGGGATTAGAACTTAAGTAGTTTACGCCTGCTATGCAAATTGCATTCGTAGCCTTAATAAAATTGCAAATCGCGGTTCAAAGGAGCCTTATCATCGCTCTTTTGCTATGAAACAGGCTGGCATTCTTAAAGCTTGAATGAGGTTGAAAGCGAAAGCGGGATTGAAAATGCCAAATGAATAAAAACTAACTGAACATAAAGCAATATTTAATCGCGTCACGCTTTCTTAATTTCTAATAAACTAACATTCAACCGAAACTAAAAATGAAAATCTTAAAATATATTTTTCCATTAAGCGCCTTGATGGCGACCTCGGCTTTTGGGGCAGGAACTGTGGGAGCGGCAGTCGGCGGAAGCGCTGGCGGAGGGGTTCAGACCGCGCCTTCCCAAAGCACGCCTTCGCGAACTATTCCCGGCGGTCTTAATAATCCGAACCAAAATAATCCCAATCAGGTTGACCCCAATAATCCCAATCAAAACGGACAACAGCAGCCGGGAGTTTCTCCTGATGCGGGCTTAAGCGGCGGAGTCACTAATTCTTCTTCGGCGCCCGGCAGCCCGCCGACAGGTTCGCAAAATTTTGTGACCAATAGTTTGACCGGACAAAACACAAATTACGGCACTTATTATTATCGGCAGCACCAGATGACCAATAACCTGCCGCCGCGTTAATTAAAAAATTGCCATTGATTTATCCTTGCAATCCGGAACGAATGATTGAAGTTCGTTCCGGTTTTTTATTTGTCCGATTTCAAATTCAGTCCGGTAAAATAATTCATATTGAAGCCTGCGACTCCCGAAATAGATTCAGTATTGCGTTTGCCGGTTCCGCTTGAAACGATTCAAAAATCAGGTTTGATAAAAAAATTTCCAAAGCGTTGTGTGCGCCGAAGTTGAAAAGCCATTCGCTTTCAAACCGCATCCTTAATCAGCCGTTAAAGTTATTTCCCGATAACGCTTGCCATTGGTTGAAAAGCTGTCATTGTTTCCTTGTCTGTTAGATAGCTCAAAAGCTCCAAACATGGTGAATCTTCAAGTGAACACGGTTCAGTGATGATTTGAAATCCGATAAACGGGAACAGTCTGGTCAGCAAAGTTCAGTCTAGGACAGTAAAACATCACATGAGTAATAAATTATTTGTCGGGAATCTTTCCTTCGACACCACCGAAAACGACCTCAACGATGCGTTCGCTGCGCACGGCACGGTCACGGAAACCAATATGATGATGGACCGGGCGACCGGCCGTCCTCGTGGTTTTGGTTTCGTCACGATGAGTTCGCCTGAAGAAGCGGAAAAAGCCATTCAAGCTTTGAACGGCGCGCAGCTTGGCGGTCGCGCGCTCACAGTCAACATCGCGCGTCCGCGTGAAGATCGTCCGCCCGGCGGCGGCGGTGGCGGCAGCCGCGGTCCGCGTCGTGAATACGGCGGCGGCGGTGGCGGCGCAGGCCGTCGTGATCGCTATTAATCGCGATTGAATTTTCGCAGCGGGATTTGGGTAAAACCAAGTCCCGCTTTTTTATTTTCCGGCATCGAGATGATAATGGCGTTTCATATAAAGTTCGTCGGCGACCTGATAAATGGCCTCGGCATCTTTTTCCAATTCCAAATCATTTGGCGACAGTTGCGTCAGCGGTTGGATTTCCGCAATTTTTGGATCGCCCTGATAAAACTCCACGGTTTTTTGCAGGCCGAGCACGACGAGGCGATCTTGCTCAAACATGCCCACATCGCGGTCGTGATTGATGAGGGCGCGAAATGTGGCTGGCGGATCATGCAACAGATCGCGCCCGAAAAACATCGTTTCATACGGACGACCGATCAATCCCAGAACCGTTGGCGAAACGTCGAGCGAACCGCCGAGCGTGTGAAAACGTTCCGGCTTTTTCACGACGGCCGGGCCGAGGATCACAATCGGAATTTCGTAGGAGAAAATCGGAATGTCCTGGCTGCCATAAACGCGCGCGCCATGATCGGCCACGACGACAAAAATGGTGTTCGTCCAGAAAGATTCTTTTTTGGCCGCCGCAAAAAATTGGCCGAGGCACCAGTCCGAATATTTCACGGCATTATTGCGCTTGCCATTTGGATTTTCAGGAATCCGGCCTTTGGGATAAGTGTAAGGCTTGTGATTGGACACGGACAAAATCGTCGCGAAAAAGGGTTGGTTCGTCTGGCTCATGGCCTGAAGCTGTTGGATGGAAGCTTTGTATAAATCTTCATCGGCCACGCCCCAGACATTGGCGAAAGACGGATGTGAAAAATAATTTTCATCCACGATCCGGTCGTAGCCATTGTTCAACAAATACGGTTTCATGTTGTCGAACGTCGAATAGCCGCCGTAAAGAAACAGCGTGTCATAGCCGTCGCGCTTGAGCACGCGCGCGATGGTTTCGACATCTTGCGAGCGGTCGCGATGGACGATGGCGTCGCCGGGCAGCGGCGGAAATCCCGACAGCACTCCTTCCATGCCGCGCACCGTGCGGTTGCCGGAGGCGTAAATGTTGTCGAATAGAAATCCCTCGTTCGTGGCGAGCAGGTCCATTTGCGGCGTGAGCGACTGGCCTTTGCGCCCGAGGCTGCCCCAAAATTCTGAGCCGAGGCTTTCTTCGAGCAAAATGACGACGTTCAATTTTGGCCGCGACAAATCGCCGGAAATTTTTCGCGCGATGTCGTCCGCGCCGCCGATGAAAAGTGCGTTCGTTGACGCGAGCATTTTGCGGACGCGCGCGTAGGCTTCATTGCGCGGCAGGGTTTTGTAAAATGCGGGATAATCCAGATCGCGCGTCCAGGCGGCGGCGAAAAATGAAACCGCGCCGTCGTTGGCGATTTCATTGAGCGTGCGGTCTTCGCTGACTTGCGGCGGATTCAAATGAATGGTGCGGCTCAAACCAAAAAATAAAATCAGCGCGCCGGCGAACCAGAGAAAGCGCGCGCCGACCCAAACGGGTTTGGTCCACATCGTTTTGAAAAGCCGTCTCGCCAGCCACATCCAAAGCGCGCCAAACAAAAGGCAGCCGGCGACGACGGCGGGAACAGGATAGGCGTCCCAAATGTTGACGAAAACTTCGCGCGGATAAACAAGATAATCCACGGCGACCGGATTGAAGCGCGATTTGAATTCATCAAAGAAAAAATATTCCGCCGCGAGCAGAAAAATTTGCACCGCCCAAAAAACGGTCATGAACAGCCGGAACCACAGGCGATGCGCAAGCGCGGCGAACGGACGGTTGCCGATGATGAAACACCAGAACAACGGCGGCAGCATGAGAAACAGGGCGGCGATGACATCGCGATAAAAACCGGCGCTGAAAGCGAGCAGCACGTTCCACGGCAGGACGCGCGCGGTTTCAAATTTGAAAAACAGGACGGCGCGCAAAATGGTGAACGCGACGATCAATGAAAAAAAACAGAAAATAATCAGGGCATAACGCGAGCGCGGTTTTTTTTGGAAGCGGGAAGCGGCGATGGAATTCATCAGTTTGATTTTTAATTTTTGACAGGCAAAGTTTAGGGGCGTTCGGATTTTTGTCCAAGCCGGTTTTCATCCGCTCGGATTCCGGTTTGACAGCGCGCGAAATGTTCGCAGAATAGGAGACGGTTTTCCGGTGGCCAGCGTAGTTCAGTGGTAGAGCAGAGGACTCATAAGCCTTTGGTCGGAGGTTCAATTCCTCCCGCTGGCACCAGCCGGGCAAATTGATTCGGGTGCGGACACTCTTTCAGCCAAAAAAACAGCCGGAACACTTTTCATGTTCCGGCTGCCTGGAGGAGGGTTGCGTTCACATTGCCATGTGCGAAACCGGATCGCTCCAATCGCTATAACCTCTGCTGCCGCCCACGGCGCGCGCCTGCATCACATACGTCGTTCCCGGCGTCAGGTTTTCCACGGCGATTTGACGCGCCTGCGTGGAATCCACGATGGGCAGCCATGCGCCGCCGCTGACACTGTAACGAACCTGATACGCCCG
>DATCEV010000052.1:0-24974 GCA_036509895.1 Verrucomicrobiia bacterium | reverse complement strand
TTGGGCGGATACGGCAGTAGCTCAATTGGTAGAGTAGCGGTCTCCAAAACCGTTGGTTGGGGGTTCAAGTCCCTCCTGCCGTGCCAATCTGCGACGGAGAGGTGGCAGAGTGGTCTATCGCGGCGGTCTTGAAAACCGCTTTGGGTGAAAGCCCAACGGGGGTTCGAATCCCTCCCTCTCCGCCAGTGTTGCTGGCAGGGTAAAAGTTGGAAATTTTTTTGTGAGCAATCTGTCAATTTTAATTTGGGTGGTCGTCATTGGAGTTGTCTTTGGCCTTTTATGGTGGCAGGGACAACTCAAGCGCCTGACCGTTTATGTCCAGGAAACGCGCGAAGAATTGAGAAAATGCTCGTGGCCAACCTGGGAAGAATTAAAAGGCTCGACGGCGCTCATCATTGTGGCGATTGCGTTGCTGGGCGCGTTCACTTTTGTGGTGGATCGAATTTTGTATCTGATTTTCTTTAAGCTCTGAAATGAGAAACCAATGGTTCATCGTCCAGACGCTTTCCGGCCAGGAACAAAAGGTCAAGGAAAGCATTGAGAAGCGCGTTAAAACCGACGAGATGCAGGATTTTGTCAAAGAAGTCCTCGTCCCGATGGAAAAAGTCGTCGAAGTGCGCAATCAAAAGAAAACCGTCACGAGCCGCAAATTGTGGCCGGGCTACGTTTTTGTGGACATGGTGTTGCTGGATGAAAACAACCGCATCATCGAAGAGCCGTGGTATTTTATCAAAGAAACGCAGGGTGTGATTGGATTTGTCGGCGGCGAACCGCCCGTGCCGACGCCGACGGAAGAAGTCGAGCAGATCAAAAAACAGATTTCGCAATCGGAAGAGACGGAAAAACCGAAGGTGAATTTTGAAGTCGGCGAAACGATCAAGATCAACAACGGTCCATTTCTGAATTTCAGCGGCGTGATCGAGGAAATTGATCCGGATCGCGGCAAGTTGAAAGTGACCGTGAACATTTTTGGACGCAACACGCCGGTGGAGTTGGAATACTGGCAGGTGGAAAAAGCTTGAACCACGAATGAACACGAATAGACACGAATTTATTTTGTCGGTAGGACGCGTCACTCCGTGCGCGCCGCTCGATTACATTCGGCGTTTCGGCGGGCAGAGGACTGCCCGCCCTACCAATTCGTGTTTATTCGTGTCGATTCGTGGTTAAGAAAAATTTTATGGCGAAGAAGATTACAGGATATATCAAATTGCAGATTGCCGCCGGTCAGGCGAATCCCGCGCCGCCCGTCGGCCCGTCGCTCGGACAGCACGGCGTCAACATCATGGCGTTCTGCAAAGAATTTAACGCGGCGACCAAAAACGACGCCGGACTCGTGATTCCTGTCGTCATCACCGTTTATCAGGACAAGTCGTTCACGTTTATCACGAAGTCGCCGCCGGCCTCGATTCTTTTGAAAAAAGCTGCCGGCATCACCGCCGGTTCAAAAACACCGAACAAGGACAAAGTCGGCAAGGTGACGCGCAAGCAGGTTCTGGACATCATCAAGATGAAGTCGAAGGACATGAACACGACGAACGAAGAAGCGGCGTTCCGCGTGATTTCAGGAACGGCGCGCAGCATGGGAATTGAAGTTGTCGGTTGAAAATAAAATTAACCACCAAGACACGAAGGCACAAAGTTATGAAAACAAAAATCAAATATCTATTGGTTCTCGTTCTCGCTTCATTTGTGTTTGCCGGTTGTGCATCAATGCACGAATCAAAAAAGTGGGAATACAAAACTTTGAGGCTTGTTCCCGGTCAGGGTGATTGTGATGCGCAATTAAATCAGGCAGGCAAAGACGGTTGGAAACTTATATCCGTTGTGTCCGAAATGCCGAGCAATGGCGACAGTGATTATACTTTCATTCGTCGGAAACATTAAACAAACAATCGCGGGAGAGCTAAAAAACTCGCTTGCACCGCACCAAAACAAAATGTCCAGTAAACGATTCAAAAAAGCGCTCGAAGTTGTGGACGCCAAAAAAGCGTATCCGCTGAAGGATGCCGTCGGCGTCCTCGCAAAATTTCCGAAGGCGAAATTCAATGAGACGATTGATCTCGCGTTCCGCCTCGGCGTTGACCCGAAGCAATCGGATCAATTGGTTCGCGGCACGGTTCCGCTTCCGCACGGCAGCGGCAAGACCGTTCGCGTTTTGGTTTTCACGCGCGACGGAAATGCCGCCGATGCCGCGAAAGCCGCGGGCGCAGAATATGTTGGTTTTGCCGACATGATTCAAAAGTGCAACGAAGGCTGGAATGATTTTGACGTGGCGATTGCGACGCCCGAAGCGATGATTGAAGTCCGCAAGCTCGGCAAAGTTCTCGGACCGCGCGGCCTGATGCCGAATCCGAAAACCGGAACGGTCACGGACGACACGGCGAAAGCGGTGAAAGAAGTCAAAGCCGGTCGCGTTGAATTTAAGACGGACAAATCGGGCAATGTTCACGTCATTGTCGGCAAGGCGTCGTTCGCGGTGAATCATCTTGAAGAAAATGCGCGCGCAGTGATTGAAGCCGTTTTCAAAGCGCGTCCGAACAGCGTCAAGGGCGATTATGTCCAGAGCTGCACGTTGTCGGCGACGATGAGTCCGCCGGTGCGCGTGGAATTGAAAGAATTTGCGGCAGCCTGAACGAAGGAAAAAGGAAAAAGGCAAAAGTAAAAAGTGAATTGACAAACTAAAATTGAAAATGGGACAGGCAAAACTTTTGCCTTTTACCTTTTTAATTTTTACTTAAAAATATGCGTGCTGAAAAACAATTATTGACCAAGGAATACGCCGCGCGGTTGAACGCCTCGCCGTTCTTCATCGTGATCGGTTATCAAGGATTGAAAGTCTCGCACTTCTCGGAATTGCGCCAGCGTTTGCAAAAAGCGGGCGCGGAAGTTCACGTCGTGAAAAATTCCATTTTCCGCATCGCGGCGAAGGAAGCCGGAGTCGCGGAATTGAACGGCTCGCTCGCCGGGCAAATGGCGATTGTGACCGGGCAGAAGGATATTTCGGCGGCGGCGAAGGCGTTGAAAAATTTCGCGGCTGAATTCGACAAGCTGAAAATAAAATTCGGCTTCTTGAACAATTCGCGTTTGGAAGAAGCTGGAATCATCGCGCTGGCGGATTTGCCGAGTCTCGACGTGTTGCGCGCGAAAATTTTGGGCCTGCTCGTTGCTCCGGCGACGAAGCTGGCGATTTTGATCAACACGCCCGCGTCGCAGTTGGCGCAGGTGATTAAAGCAAAATCTGAAAAAACTTAAAGCATGAGCACTGGACGGAACAATAAATTGGCAGGACAAATAGGCGAGTATTTGGTTTGCGCTGAACTTGGAAAGCGCGGACTAATTGCTACGCCATTTTCTGGCAATGTTCCGGCGTTTGATGTTTTGGCAACCGATGAAGTTTGTCGCACAGTTCCAATTCAAGTGAAAGCGTCTCGCGGAGATAATTGGCCGGGTGACGCTCGAAATTGGATGGATATTGATTTTGACGAAAAAACAGGCGTTCAAAATTTTCGAGGACCTGCAAAAATCAAAAACAAAGATTTGGTTCATGTTTTCATTGCAATTTCTCCCGACGAGAAAAACAAAGACCGATTTTTTATTTTAACAAAATCACAATTACAAAAGGTTTGTGTTAAGAGGTATTCAGATTGGATGAATGAACGCGGTTGGAAACGACCACGCAATCCAAAATCATACGATTGCCGATTTTGGATTGCCGATGTTCTGAAATATGAAGACAACTGGAAGTTAATCGAAAACAGATTGACTAAAACGAGTCCAGACAAATCACTTGAATCAACCGAAGAATAAAAACAATTTTCGATTTGAGATTTGAAATTTCAAATCGGGAGAAACAAACAACAACAACGTAAATCGTCGGTTTGCAGGCTGTGAACTGAAATTCGCCGTGGCCGCGGCGGACGACGAGACGACAGAAAGAAAAGTAATATGGCTGACATCGCAAACATCGTGGAAGAATTGAGCAAGTTGACGGTCTTGGAAGCCGCCGACTTGGTGAAACAACTTGAAACCAAATGGGGCGTTTCCGCTGCCGCGCCGGTTGCGGTGGCGGCTGCCGGTGGCGCTGCCGCTGGTGGAGCGGCTGCTCCGGCTGAAGCGAAGGACACCTTTGATGTGATTCTTGTTTCAGTTCCGGCGGACAAGAAAATTGCCGCGATCAAAGCCGTTCGTGAAATCAAGGCCGGCCTCGGATTGGCCGAAGCCAAGGCGCTGGTCGAAGGCGCGCCGAAGCCCGTGCTGGAAGGCGCGAACAAGGCTGACTCTGACGCGGCCAAGAAAAAGCTCGAGGAAGCCGGCGCGAAAGTGGAAGTCAAGTAATCGCAGTTTTATCGGAGTGGCTCCGGCGATTTTTGCCGGAGCGCTCCATTAAGAATTTTATCAGGTTAAAAACGGAAAAATTAGTTTGAGTTTTGGCAGGTTCGCCGTTGAACGCGGCGTGCTTGCCTAGTGTCGTTAATCAATTGCAATGCGTTTTGCGCGTTGCGGAAAATAAAAGGTCAAAATGCCATCGCGAGCCACTGAAAGAATCAACTTCGGCAAAATCAAAGAAATCGTCGTGCCGCCGAACATGATCGAATTGCAGACCAATTCCTACAAGGAATTTCTGCAGGCCGATGTTTCGCCCAAAAAGCGCGACAAACACAACGGCCTCGAATCGGTTTTCCGCGAAGTCTTTCCCATCGAGAGCTACGACGGCAAGTGCGTGCTCGATTACGATTCCTACGAAATCGGCGAGCCAAAGCTCGACTGGCTGGAATGCCTGCGCGAAGGCCTGACCTACGGCGCGCCGCTTTACGTCACGTTCGTGCTCAAGGAAGAAAGCAAAAGCGCCAAGGAAGAAAAAGTTTTCATGGGCGAATTGCCATTGATGACGCCGCAAGGCACGTTCGTCGTGAACGGCGCGGAGCGCGTGGTCGTTTCGCAATTGCACCGTTCGCCCGGCATCGCCTTTGAAGCCACGCAACATCCGAACGGAAAAATGCTGCACAGTTTCCGCGTCATTCCTGATCGCGGTTCGTGGTATGAAGCGCAATTCGACACGAGCGATTTGCTTTACGTTTATCTGGACCGCAAAAAACGTCGGCGCAAATTTTTGACGACCACTTTTTTCCGCGCGTTGAGTTTTCTCGATGTCGAAGGCGGCATCGGCAAAGGCAAGGACAACGGCGAAAAAACGCGCGGCGGCGACGAGGAAATTCTTAAGTTATTTTATGATGTCGAGGAACTTTCGGTCAAGGACGCCGAGAAACTCGAAGATTTGCCGAACCGCGTTTTGATTCACGACGCGACCGATGAAGAAAAAGGTCTTGTCGTTGCGCGCGCTTTTGAACCGCTTTCAAAATCGGTCATCAAACAAATCGCCGAACTCGGCGTGACGAAAATCAAAGTCGTGGATACGTCCGTGGACGAAGGCATCATGATTAAATGCCTGAAAAAAGACCCGGCGAAAAATGAAGAAGAAGCGTTGAAAGATATTTACCGCCGTTTGCGCCCTGGCGACCCACCGACGGCGGCGAACGCGCGCGCTTTATTGAAACGACTTTTCTTTGACCCGAAGCGTTATGATTTGGGCCGTGTTGGCCGTTACAAAATCAATCAAAAGCTCGGACTCAAGGACAAAGAAGAATCGCGCATTTTAACCAAATCAGACTTGGTCGCGGCGACGAAGTATTTGCTACGCCTCAAAAAAGGCGAAGGCAGCGTGGACGACATTGACCATTTGGGCAGCCGCCGTATCCGCACGGTCGGCGAACTTTTGGCGAATCAATGTCGCGTCGGCCTCGCGCGCACGGAACGTCTCGTGAAAGAACGTATGACGTTGTTCGATCAAAGCATCGAGGCGATGATGCCGCAGAAATTAATTAATCCAAAGGCGCTTTCGGCGGTCATCCGCGATTTCTTTGGCCGTTCGCAGTTGTCGCAGTTCATGGATCAAATCAATCCGCTCGCGGAACTCACGCACAAACGCCGCTTGTCGGCGCTTGGGCCAGGCGGACTTTCACGCGACCGCGCGGGCTTTGAAGTCCGCGACGTGCATCCGTCGCATTACGGTCGCATTTGTCCGATTGAAACGCCGGAAGGCCCGAACATCGGTTTGATTGCGTCGCTCGCGACCTTTGCGCGCATCAACGATTTCGGTTTTCTCGAAACGCCGTATCGCAAAGTTGAGAATGGTCGCGTCACCAATCACATTGATTATCTGACCGCCGACCGCGAGGAGCAATTCATCGTCGCGCAGGCCAATTCGCTGATTGACGACAAGGGACATTTCATCACCGACCGCGTCGTTTGCCGTTCGCGCACGGACTTCATTGACGTAGAACCGGCGCGCGTGGATTACATGGACGTTTCGCCGAAACAACTTGTTTCGATTGCGGCGTCGCTGATTCCGTTTCTGGAACACGACGACGCGAACCGCGCGTTGATGGGTTCCAACATGCAACGCCAGGCCGTGCCGTTACTCGTGACCGAAGCGCCGCTCGTCGCGACCGGACTCGAAGATCGCGTCGCGCGCGATTCACGCGCCGTTGCCGTTGCCGAAGAAGCCGGAAAAGTTGCGTCGGTCACCGGCAATCAAATCATCGTCACCGAAGACGGCAAATTGCCGGAAACGAAAAAAAGAATTAAACACGATCCGGCGCACGGCGTCTGGGTTTATCCGATCCGCAAATTCATGCGGTCGAACGCCGCGACGTGCATCAACCAGAAAATTCTGGTCAGCAAAGGCGATCATGTCAAAAAAGGCCAGATCATCGCCGATGGTCCTTGCACGGAAAACGGCGAACTCGCGCTTGGCCGCAACGTGCTGGTCGCGTTCATGCCGTGGAACGGTTATAACTTCGAGGACGCGATCCTGATTTCCGAGCGCATCGTGAAGGAAGATATTTTCACGAGCATTCACATTGACGAGTTTGAAGTTTCCGCCCGCGACACAAAACTCGGGCCGGAAGAAATCACGCGCGACATCCCGAACCTCGGCGACGAGGCGTTGAAAAATCTTGCGCCCGACGGCGTCATCCGCGTCGGCGCGGAAGTGAAACCCGGCGACATTCTCGTCGGCAAAATCACGCCGAAATCGGAAACGGAACTTGCGCCGGAAGAACGTTTGCTCCGCGCCATTTTCGGCGAAAAAGCGGCGGACGTAAAAGATACTTCACTAAAAGTTCCGTCGGGAACTTACGGCATCGTCATGGACGTGAAAGTTTCGTCCAAGAAAGACGGCGAACGCGTCGTCAAATCCGCTTCCAGCGAGGAAAAACGCCACGCGAAGCAGATCGAAGAGGATCACAAGAAAAAAGTCGGCGAATTGACGGATCAGTTGACGGAAGCGTTGAGCAACATTCTGCTCGGCGAAAAAATTCCGCTCGACGTGGTGAATTCCGAGACCGGCGAAATCATCATTCCGGCGAACCGCAAGATCACAAAAACGCTTTTGCGAAAACTCGCGACGGTTTATGACCGCATTGAAATTGACCCGTCGCCGATCCGCAACAAGATCACCGAAATCATCGGCCAGTTCAAAAAACGTTTCGACGATTTGCAGATGCAATACGACGAAGAAATCGAGCGCGCCGAGGCCGGCGACGGCAGCGAAGCGGGCATCGTTAAATCGGTGAAAGTTTATGTCGCGTCGAAACGGAAGTTGTCCGTCGGTGACAAAATGGCCGGGCGTCACGGCAACAAAGGTGTCGTCGCCAAGATTGTCAAAGAAGAGGACATGCCACATCTCGCGGACGGAACGCCGGTGGAAATCGTTTTGAATCCGCTGGGCGTGCCTTCGCGCATGAACGTGGGCCAGGTTTTGGAAACGCACCTGGGCTGGGCGGCGAAAATTCTCGGCTTGAAATTCTCAACGCCGGTTTTTGACGGCATCAAGGAAAAGGAAATTCGCGGTTACTTGAAGGACGCGAAATTGCCGGAACACGCGAAGACGCATTTAATTGATGGGCGCACGGGCGAGACCTTCGATCAGGAAATCGTCGTCGGCTACATTTACATGATGAAGCTCGGCCACTTGGTCGCGGACAAGATTCACGCGCGCGCGGTCGGGCCTTACTCGCTCGTCACGCAACAACCGCTCGGCGGCAAGGCGCAATACGGCGGCCAGCGTTTCGGGGAAATGGAAGTGTGGGCGATGGAAGCCTACGGCGCGGCTTACACGTTGCAGGAATTGCTCACCGTCAAATCCGACGATGTGCAAGGCCGCACGCGGATTTACGAGAGCATCGTCAAAGGCGACAATTCGCTCGAAGCGGGAATTCCCGAATCGTTCAACGTGCTCGTGAAAGAAATGCAATCGCTCGGTCTCGACGTGAAAGTCGGCTATTCAAACCCGGCGGAACACGCGGAAGAACCGGCGGCGGGAGCTTTAATCAATATTTAACAACGGAAATTTTGTATGACTGGCAATAAAGAAAACGCGCGGGAATTGCTTGGCCTCGAAAAGGTCAATCAAGTGGATTACATCGGGATCACGCTCGCGTCGCCCGACGCCATCCGCTCGTGGAGCAAAGGCGAGGTCAAGAATCCCGAAACCATCAACTATCGCACGTTCAAGCCGGAAAAAGGCGGCTTGTTCTGCGAACGCATTTTCGGTCCCGTAAAAGATTGGGAATGCTCCTGCGGAAAATACAAGCGCATCAAACATCGCGGCGTCGTCTGCGACCGTTGCGGCGTGGAAGTGACGCTCGCCCGCGTCCGCCGCGAACGCATGGGCCACATCGAACTGGCCGTGCCGACGTGCCATATCTGGTTTTTCAAATGTATGCCTTCGCGCATCGGCCTCGTGCTCGACGTGACGGCGCGCAATCTGGAGCGCGTGATTTATTACGAAGATTATCTGGTGATTGATCCGGGCAACACGCCATTGAAACAGCATCAATTGCTCAACGAAAGCGAATATCGCGAAGCGCGCGAAACTTACGGCGCGGACGCGTTCGTTGCCAAAATGGGCGCGGAAGCCGTGCGCGAAGCCTTGGCGCGCGTGGATTTGGCGAAGGGCGCGACGCAATTGGAACAGGCGATGACCGAAACCAAGAGCAAACAAATCCGCAAAAAATTGGCGAAGCGGATCAAATTGCTGCAAGGTCTGGCGATTTCCAAGAGCCGTCCCGAATGGATGATTCTCACGGTGCTGCCGGTGATTCCGCCGGACTTGCGTCCGCTCGTGCCGCTCGAAGGCGGACGTTTTGCGACTTCGGATTTGAACGATTTGTATCGCCGCGTCATCAACCGCAACAACCGTCTCAAGACGCTACTGCAATTGAAAACGCCGGAAGTGATTATCCGCAACGAAAAGCGCATGTTGCAGGAAGCAGTTGACGCGTTATTCGACAACGGCCGTCATGGTCGCCCGGTTACGGGCGCGGGAAATCGCTCGCTGAAATCTTTGAGCGATATGCTCAAGGGCAAGGGCGGACGCTTCCGTCAGAATTTGCTCGGCAAACGCGTGGATTATTCAGGCCGCTCGGTCATCGTGATCGGACCGGAATTGAAATTGAACCAATGCGGCCTGCCGAAAAAAATGGCGCTCGTTTTGTTCGAGCCATTTATTATCCGCCGACTCAAAGAACTCGGTTACGTTCACACCGTTCGCAGCGCGAAGAAAATGATTGAACGCCAGACGAAAGAAGTCTGGGACGTTTTGGAAGAAGTGACGAAAGGTCATCCGGTTTTGCTTAACCGCGCGCCGACGTTGCACCGTTTGTCCGTGCAGGCGTTCGAGCCGATGTTGATTGAAGGCGAAGCGATTCGCATTCATCCGCTGGTTTGCACCGCTTACAACGCGGATTTCGACGGCGATCAAATGGCCGTTCACGTTCCGCTTTCCGTCGAGGCGCAATTGGAAGCGCGTCTTTTGATGATGGCGACGAACAATATTTTTTCGCCGTCATCCGGCAAGCCAATCATCACGCCGACGCAAGACATCACGCTCGGCTGTTATTATGTCACCGCCGAACCGCGCAAAGCGGCGCCGGCGGATTCGCGCGACCTTCCGCTTTTCGGAACAAAAGAAGAAGTCATTTTTGCTTACGACGACGGCGGGCTGAAAACGCATGATCGCGTTCGCCTGGCCAATCCTGATTTTGGCCGCAAAACGGTTTATGGCGACGCGACCAAAAAGGTGATTGACACGACGGTTGGCCGCGTTTTGTTCAGCGAAATCTGGCCGGACGAATTGGGTTTTTACAACAAGTCCGCCGGCAAAAGTCAGCTCGGCGATTTGATCTGGAAATGTTACAAATTCGCCGGCCACGAAAAAACAGTAATCATGCTCGATAAGCTCAAAGAACTGGGCTTCCGCGAGGCGACGAAATCCGGCGTGAGCATCGGCATTGACGACATGATTGTGCCGAAGGAACGCGATCAGGAAATCGAAGGCGCGCACAAGCAGATCAAGGAAGTTGAAAAGCAATATCGCAAAGGCGTCATCACGCCGGGCGAACGTTACAACAAAATCGTGGACATCTGGACGCACTGCACGGATCAGATTTCCGGCGTCATGTTCAAGACGCTCGAACAGAATCAAGGCAAGAAAGAATACAACCCGGTTTTCCTCATGGTGGATTCCGGCGCGCGCGGCAACAAGCAACAGGTTCGCCAGCTTGCCGGTTTGCGCGGCCTCATGGCCAAGCCGAGCGGCGACATCATTGAAAAACCGATTTTGGCGAATTTCCGCGAAGGACTTTCCGTTTTGGAATACTTCATTTCCACGCACGGCGCGCGCAAAGGTCTGGCCGACACCGCGCTCAAGACGGCGGATTCCGGTTACATGACGCGCAAACTTGTGGACGTTTCGCAGGACGTGATCATTCAGGAAGACGATTGCGGCACGACGAACGGCATCTGGGTTTCCGCCGTTTATGAAGGCGAAGATGAAGTCGTGAAATTGAGCGAACGGCTCGTGGGCCGTTTCGCGTGCGATGACATTGTCAATCCGACGAACCCGAAGGAATTTCTCATTCGTGCGAACGAGGAAATTGACGAGATCAAAGCCAAGAATATTGAAACCACCGGCCTTGACCGGATGCGCATCCGTTCGGTGCTCACTTGCGAAAGCAAGCAGGGAATTTGCATCCATTGCTATGGCCGCAGTCTGGCGACGGGCGCGCTCGTGAAATTGGGCGAAGCTGTCGGCATCATCGCCGCGCAATCCATCGGCGAACCGGGCACGCAATTGACGATGCGCACGTTCCACATCGGCGGCACGGCGGCGCAGGTTTTCAAAGTTCCGCAGGTTAAATCCAAGCACGACGGAAAAATTCAATACAACGAACTTCGCGTTGTTCAATTGGAAGACGGCAACAACATCGTGCTCAACAAAAACGGCACCGTTTCAATCCTCGGTGAAGACGGGCGCGAATTGGAAAATCACACCATCGTCATTGGCGCGGTCATTTCGTTCAAGGACGGCTCGCAAGTCAAGAAAGGCGACACGTTCGTGCAATGGGATCCGTATAACGTCCCGATTTTGTCCGAGAAAGCCGGAAAAATTAAATTCCACGACATCATCGAAGGCGTGACGATGAAACAGGAAATGGACGAAACCACCGGCCAGGAAGCCATGGTCATCATTGATCACAAGGAAGATTTGCATCCGCAAGTCATCATCAGTGACGACAAGGGCGAAGTCGTGGCGAATTATCCGATTCCTTCCGGCGCGCACATCGTCGTCAACGAAGGCGATAAAATTGTCGCCGGAACGTTGATGGCAAAAACGCCGCGCAAAACTTCCAAGACGAAGGACATCACCGGCGGTCTGCCGCGCGTCGCCGAATTGTTTGAAGCGCGCCGTCCGAAAGACGCGTCGGAAATTTCCAAGATTGACGGTCTCGTGGATTTTGGCGCGAGCGTGCGCGGCAAACGTTGTGTGCTCATCAAGGACGCGCAATCCGGTTTGGAAGAGGAACATCTTATACCGATTGGCAAACACGTCATCGTCTTCAAAGGCGACATGGTGAAAAAAGGTCAGCAGTTGACCGAAGGTCCGATGGACCCGCACGAAATTCTCGAAGTCTGCGGGCCGCAGGAATTGCAGGAACATTTGGTCGGCGAAGTTCAGGAAGTTTATCGTCTGCAAGGCGTGACGATCAACGACAAGCACATTGAAATCATCGTGCGCCAGATGTTGCGCAAAGTCCGCATCACCGAAGGCGGCGACACGGAATTCCTCTGGGGCGAACAGATTGATCGTTTGGCGTTCGATGAAGAAAACGAGCGCGTCGAGAAAAAAGGCGGCAAACCCGCCGAAGCCTCGCCCGTGTTGCTCGGCATCACGAAGGCTTCGCTGGAAACTGACAGCTTCTTGAGCGCCGCGTCATTTCAGGACACGACCCGCGTGCTCACGGAAGCGGCCACGCGTTCCAAGATTGATTCGCTGCGCGGCTTCAAGGAAAACGTCATCATGGGCCACATCATTCCGGCGGGAACCGGATTTGATTATCACCGCAAGGCGACAATCAAGGCGCTGGTGGATGTGCCTGACGAACCGGAAGCCGAAGAGCCGGAAGAAACTGCCCCGGCGGAAAATCCGTTGTTGGCTTGAACAAAAATGGTTTCAAAAACATATTGCAACGCAAAATTGACTTGATATATTTCGCGTTCCATTTCTTAAGATAAAATGCCGACAATCAATCAACTCGTTCGCAAAGGCCGGAGCAAAGTAAAGTATAAGTCCAAGTCTCCGGCTTTGGAAAACTCGCCGTTCCGGCGCGGCGTGTGCATTCAGGTCATGACGCGCACGCCCAAAAAGCCAAACTCGGCCATGCGCAAAGTCGCCAAAGTTCGTTTGACGAACGGCTACGAAGTCATCGCCTACATTCCTGACGAAGGCCACAACTTGCAGGAACACTCGATTGTGCTGATTCGCGGTGGACGCGTGAAAGATTTGCCCGGCGTGCGTTATCACATCGTGCGCGGCACGCTCGACGCCGCCGGCGTGGAAAAACGCCGCGTGAGCCGTTCCAAATACGGCGTGAAAAGACCGAAAGCAAAAGCCGCCGCTCCCGCGAAATAATTCTCCCTTCAACGATTTAACTTTTTAACAATCCAACGAACCCCTATGTCCCGCAGACGACAAGCAACCCGGCGCGAAGTGGCCAAAGACGGAAAATTTCAAAGCACGCTGGTCGCGCGCCTGGTGAACACCATCATGCAAGGCGGCAAAAAAAGCACCGCGCAACGGATCGTGTATGGCGCGTTCGACACCATTTCCGAAAAAAATCCGGCGAGCAATCCGATTGAAATTTTACAGCGCGCGGTGGACAACGCCAAGCCGCGCATCGAGACGAAAGCGCGTCGCGTCGGCGGCGCAACGTATCAAGTGCCGCTGGAAATTCCGAGCGACCGCCAGAACGCCTTGGCGTTGCGCTGGATCGTGAATTTTGCCGATGCCCGCAAAGGCACGCCGATGAAAGCGGCGCTCGCCACGGAAATCCTGGAAGCCTATCAAGGGCAGGGCAACGCCATCCGCAAACGCGACGAGGTGCATAAAATGGCGCAGGCGAACAAAGCCTTCGCCCATTTCCGCTGGTAAAATTAGCCGCAAAAAATCCAAAGCTGGGACTCAAAAAGTTCCGGCTTTTTTTCTTTATGAAAAAGACTTGGCAACATTCTGCCGAAGGAGAAACGAGATTGGCGTTGCCTCGAATACGGCACAATTTTCAGATATTCGCCGACTCTATTGTTGAATGGGTTGACGACGCTTATATCGTTCACCGGCACTACTGGCGATTATCCCGGAGCAAATCCACAATCGCAGTTGGTTTTGGGCAATGACGGCGATCTTTACGGGTGACGTTCGCGGGCGGTGTTTCCAATAACGGAACCGTGTTCAAAATCACTCCCGGAGGCGCGTTCAGATCATTGGGGTCATTTAATGACTCCACTGGAATCAACCCCAATGGGTTGACTTTGGCTCGCGACGGAAATTTTTATGGCACTACTGAATCAGGCGGCGCCAGCTCTAAAGGAATATTTTTCAAATTTGTCCTTCCGCCGCAGCCTGGACTAGCGGTCAGTATCTATAGCAATCAGCCGGCGATATTTTTCCCCGCCTCAAACGGCGTTCCCTTTGTGTTGCAAATGTCCACGAATCTCAGTTCGGGCAATTGGACGGATGTTACGAACGGCGTTCCCATCGCTGGCGTCATTGTCACCAATCCACCGCCCAACGCCTTCTTCCGGCTGAACTAAATTTCTTTGGGTTCGGGAATCTTCGCCAGTTTTAGCGATGCTGCTGAAAATCTTCTCCGTTCTTTTGACTGCCTGAATGTCGGCCTGAAATTCCGGCTGGCGAAAATGGGACTGTCATCCGAATTATTTCCACGCAAAGACTGAAACAGGCGAAACGGTTACTATTCGCCTGTCAAAATTATTTCAATGGTGGTCGTTTCAATTGTCTTTTTCGCCACAAAACAAAAATCACCGGATACAGCAGCAGCCCGATGATGCCGGTGGTGATCGCGCCGCCAATCATCGGCGCGGCGATGCGTTTCATCACGTCCGCGCCCGATTCCGTCACGGGCGACCACATGATCGGAATCAGCCCGAACAAAATCGCGCACACGGTCATCACTTGCGGGCGGATGCGTTTGACCGCGCCTTCAATGACGGCGGTGTGCAAATCTTCCATCGTATTCATCCGTCCTTCGGCGCGGAATTTTTCCCACGCCTGATCCAAATACAGCAGCATGACGACGCCGGTTTCCGCGCTCAAACCGGCCAGCGCAATCAGTCCGACCCAGACCGCGACGCTCATGTTGTAATTGAGCAGATATAAAAACCAAAACGCGCCCACGAGCGAGAATGGCACGGAGAACAAAATGATAATCGTCTTCACCACCGATTTTGTGTTGATGTAAATGAGCAGAAAAATAATCAATAGCGTGAACGGAACAACCATTTTAAGCCGTTGCTCGACGTTTTTGAGATACTCGAATTGCCCCGCCCATTGAATATAAACTCCGGATGGAAATTTTACGTTTTTTTCAATGCGCGCATTGGCGGCTTTTACATATCCATCAATGTCATCTGTCGAAGGGTCAACGAAAACAAAGCCAACAAGCTGGCCGTTTTCGTCACGGATGTCCGGCGGACCGGTGCGAAATGAAATGTCCGCGAGTTCGCTGATGGGCACTTGTGCGCCAGTCGGCGTCGGCACCAGCACGCGCTTGAGTTTGTCGAGGCTGTCGCGAAAATCGCGCGCGTAGCGGACGCTGATCGGATAACGCTCGCGGCCTTCGACAGTTTGGGCAATCGTGTTTCCGCCGATGGCCGTTTCAACGATGTCATTCACATCGCCGACGGTCAGACCGTAGCGCGCCGCCGTTTGGCGATTGGGAGTGAAATCCAGAAAATAGCCGCCCGTGTTGCGCTCGGCAAAAACGCTGCGCGTGTCCGGCAAAGCCGTCAGCGTCTTTTCGATTTGCAGCGCGGCATTTTGAATCGCATCCAAATCGGGGCCGAAAACTTTGATGCCGAGTTTGGAGCGGAAGCCGGTGGTGAGCATTTCCGTTCGCGTTTGGATCGGCATCCAGAAGATGTTCGCCATGCCCGGCGTTTTCATTTTCTCATTCATCTCGGCGATGATTTTGTCCCACGTCATGCCGCTCCGCCATTGGCCGGGCGGCTTGAGCGTGACGACGGTTTCAAACATGGAAAGCGGCGCGGGATCGGTCGCAGTTTCAGCTTGTCCCGCTTTTCCAAAAACGCGATCCACTTCGGGAATGCTGCGCAGCAACCGGTCTTGAATTTGCAAAATGCGCGTCGCCTCGGTCACGGACATTCCCGGCACGGCGGTGGGCATGAATAAAATTGTGCCTTCATTCAGCGGCGGCATGAATTCCGTGCCGAGTTTATGATACGGAAAAAATGTCGCCGCTAAAATTGCCAGCGCAATCAAAACCGTGAGCCAGCGGAATCTCAAAACAAAACGCACGACCGGTTGATACGCCCAAATCAAAAATCGGTTCACCGGATTTTTGGCTTCCGGCGTGATTTTTCCGCGAATCAACAACGTCATCAAAACGGGCACGAGCGTCACGCCGAGCAACGCCGCGAACGCCATCGCAAACGTTTTGGTGAACGCCAGCGGCTTGAACAATCGTCCCGTTTGCGCTTCGAGCGTGAACACGGGCATGAAGCTGACCGTGATGACGAGCAGCGCAAAAAAAAGCGGACGCCCGACCGTTTGGGCGGCGGCGATGATGACTTCCACGCGTTCGACGTTTGTCGGTTCGCGGCCTTTCTCGTCACGGAAATGTTCGAGAAATTTGTGCGCGTTCTCGACCATGACAATCGCCGAATCCACCATCGCGCCAATGGCGATGGCAATGCCGCCCAGCGACATGATGTTGGAAGTCAAATGCAATCCGAACATCGGCAGAAATGAAAGGATGATGGCAATCGGCAGCGAGATGATGGCCACGAGCGCGGAACGGATGTGCCAGAGAAAAATTAAACACACGAGCGCGACCACGATGCTTTCTTCAATCAATTTTTTCCGCAGCGTGGCGATGGAATTGTTAATTAAAACGCTGCGGTCGTAGGTTGGAACAATTTTCACGCCCGGCGGCAGGGACGATTTGATTTCAGCGATTTTCTTTTTGATGCCGTCAATCACCGTCAGCGCATTTTCGCCGTAGCGCATGACGACGATGCCGCCGACGACTTCGCCTTTGCCGTCGAGTTCCGCCACGCCGCGCCGCAGATCGGGACCGAGATGAACCGTGGCGACATTCTTGATATAAACCGGCGTGCCGTTTTCAACTTTGAGCGGAATGTTTTCAATATCAGAAATGTTTTTGATGTAGCCGCGTCCGCGAATGAAAAATTCCGTGGCCGCGACTTCAAACGTTTTTCCACCCACGTCGCTGTTGGAGCGGCGGATTTTATCCACGACATCGGAAATCGGAATGTTGTAAGCCGCGAGTTTATTTGGGTCGAGATCAACTTGATATTCTTTTACGAAACCGCCGACAGACGCGACTTCCGCCACGCCTTTGACGGATTCAAGCGCGTAACGCAAATGCCAATCCTGCAACGAGCGCAAGTCGGCGAGACTTTCATTTCCGTTCGTATCCACGAGCGCGTATTCATAAACCCAGCCGACGCCCGTCGCGTCCGGCCCGATGATTGGATGAACGCCTTCGGGCAATTGGCCTTGAACGGAATTGAGATATTCGAGGACGCGCGAGCGCGCCCAATAAATATCCGTGCCGTCTTCAAAAATCACATACACGAACGATTTGCCGAACATGGATTCGCCGCGAACGAATTTCACTTTGGGCGCGGCAATGAATTTGGTCGAAATCGGATAAGTAATTTGGTCCTCAACTAAATCCGGCGAACGCCCTTCCCAATCCGTTGAAATAATGACTTGCACGTCGCTCAAATCGGGAATCGCGTCGAGCGGCGTTTTGGTCAGCGCCCAAATGCCGCCAGCAATGCCAAAAATCGTGAGCAGAATGACGAGAAACGGATTGCGTGCGCTGGTCTCAATGATGCGCTCAATCAGGAATGGTTTTTTTTCAGTTTCCATAATTTTCGAGAATTACGACTCGGTAACGTAGGGCAGGCATCTTGCCTGCCCATTTTCCGCTCAAGCGGTTGCGTGCCGACGGCTTTTGCCGTCGGCGGGCAGGCAAGATGCCTGCCCTACTTTTTTCCGGTTGCGTTACCATGACTTCAAGGCGCCTTGAATTTGCGATTCTGCGTCAATCAGAAAATTCGCGCTGTCCACGACGCGTTCGCCTTCGCTCAAGCCGGATTTGATTTCGTAAAAATTTCCGAATTGTCTTCCGAGTTGCACGAATCGCGGCTCCAATTTGCCGCCGCCTTTGTCCACGAAAACAATGTTGTGCTCGCCGGTCGGCAAAACGGCGTTGACCGGCACGGCCAATTGTTCGCCGTCGCTGATTTTCAATTCCGCGTTGACGAACATTTCGGGCAGCAATTTCAAATCGGAATTTTCAATGTCAATGCGGACGCGCACGGTGCGCGTGGCCGGATCAAGAAACGAATCCACGACGGCGATTTTTCCCGGAAAAATTTTGCCCGGCCACGATGAACTCGTGATGACGACGGGCAACCCATTTTTGAGCAGCGACAATTCGTCCTGATAAAAATCCGCCCAGACCCAAACGTCGCGCAGGTCGGCCACCACCAAAAGTTCGTCGCCTATGCCGAAATTTTTTCCCGGCTCTGCGCCGATGCGTTCCACGACGCCGCCGAACGGCGCTTGAATTGCCACCGTGTCGTGCGGCACGCGCGTTGTCCATTGTTCCAAATCCGCGATTTGATTCGTCGTGAGATTCCAAAGGAGCAGGCGATTTTTTGCGGCGTCAAATTGCGCCTCAATGTTTCCGACCATTCGCCGCGTGCCGACTTTTGGAGTCGTAACATAGCTTGCAACCTCTTTTGCAAAATCCTGTTCTTCGTTCAGCAAATCAGGACTGTAAATCGTCAAAAGCGTTTGACCTTTTTTGACTTTTTCGCCAACCGAAGTAACGCCGAGACTGACAACCGAGCCGGACGCGGGCGCGATGAAATCGCGGCGGCGCGCAATTTCGCTGTTCACAACGCCGACGGCGCGAAGGGAAAATTGCGCCGGCATTTTTTTGACCGTCGCGTAAGTGACGCCGATTTCCTGCTGCCGATCAATCGGCACGGTAAATTCGCCCGGCTGATTGTCCGGCGCGGCGACTTCTTCATAAACCGCCTCCATTTCCATGCCCATACTGTCTTTGGCGGGAACGGGACTGGTCTCGCTGGGATTCATCGTGGATTGATAAAATTTTATTTTCCGCTCACCGTTTTGAATCGTGGCGGATTGGTTTGTGTTTTCACTTTGAACCGGCGGCGGCGGCGCATTGGTCGCGGCGGATTTTTTATAGACCGGCACCAAATCCATTCCGCAAATCGGACATTTGCCGGGCGTGGTGGAATGCACCGACGGGTGCATCGTGCAGGTGTAGTAATCAATGTTGTCATCGGCGCGCGTGGCGGATTTTTGCGAACATGATGCGAACAAAAACAGCGACGCCATTAAAACAAGCGCGCCGGAAATAATTTTCAATTTCATACAATTTCAGTTTCAGTTGCCGTCGTTTGTGCGCGGCGGAAAATTAAAAGACAATTCACGGGCACAAAAATTCCGTGGAGAAAAAAGAAAAGCCGAAGCGCGCCGGCTCAAGGCACACTACGGGCGTTTGAAGAAATGAGTTAGAGAAGCAGGACGCAATTCCGCTCGTAAAGCGGCGTGCCGGTCGCCGTCAGCGGCGAGGTGGAAATGGGAGAAAAAGAATTTGCCGGATTTTCCGGCACCGTCCAGGTCACAGTCACCGGAAAAAGAAGTGAAATTTGATTTTGAAGATTTGATTGCGGCGGAACCGCGGGCGCAGGCTGTGAATTGGACGTGGCGCAACAACCCGTCTCATCACAGCAATTAGCGCAGTTGCCCATGTTCGGCTTCACACAAGTTGACGACGCCGATGTCGGCGCAAATTGCATCGCCAGCAAAATACTAAATAAAATGGAAGCCAGTCGTTTCACGAAGTTCTATTATTCCCACAGGATGAAATCATTTGCAAACGGTATTTTCACCTTAACATTCTGCGAAGAAAATCAATTTTCAGCGCAGTTTGGGCGGTTCAACCAAGCAGCACGTTTTTTGGGACGACATCACCACGGCCAATTCAGAATATATGCAGGCGAGCTTGCAGCAACGCCGCCGGTTAATTCTCGCCGATTGTCAACAGTTAAAAACGGATGCTGGTTCATACAACGACAATTTCAACAAAAGCGGGACGCCGGTTCAGACCAGCTTTGATTTCACAGACGATTTAGTCGAATCCGCGTTGCCGGGCGAGTATCCAGATTACGAAGAACCAGTCAGCTAGATTTCCACCGTGCTTTTGCAGCAGAAGCGGCAATTTGCTTTCGGCGTTTCGTTGAAAGACTTGCCGCCCTAGCATTGCCGCCCTTCAAGCCGCCGAGCCTGCCCAGCGCGACGGCGGCGGGATTCTTGGCCGGCGCGGGCGCGGCCTGCCCCGTGGATTGTTGCACGATGCTGAAAGCCGTTTGATTTAAGTCTTTGCTTGAGCGTTTAGGCATGGCGCAACTTTGACCACAACCCGGAAAGATTCAAGTCCAAAGTGAGATTACAATTTCAAACTATACCACTACCGTCTTTGCGTGGAAATAATTCGGATGACAATCCCATTTTCGCCAGCCGGAATTTCAGGCCCACGTTCAGGCAGCCAAAACCATATTTCAAGCTGCGCTGAAAATTGATCGAGGAGGCTTCCTTGAAATACTTCGTGGGACAGCTCACTTCGCCAATCGTGAAGCCATGCCACAAAATTTGCGCGAGCATCTGGTTGTCAAAAACGAAATCGTCCGAATTTTTTGAAAGATCAATCGTTTCCAAAATTTGCCGGGCGAACGCGCGATAGCCGGTGTGATATTCGGAAAGTTTTGCGCCCAACAGAAAATTTTCCGCTGCCGTCAAAAAACGGTTGGCGACATATTTCCAAACCGGCATTCCGCCGCGCAACGAATAGCCGCCCAAAATGCGGCTCCCCAGCACGCAGGGATGCAGGCCGTTGGCGATGATCGAAGCCATCGCCGGAATCAGCTTGGGCGTGTATTGATAATCCGGGTGCAGCATGATGACGATGTCCGCGCCGGCGGCGAGCGCGAGGCGGTAACACGTTTTTTGATTGCCGCCGTAACCCAGGTTGCGTTCGTGAACATGCACGCGCACGCCCAAAAGCGACGAAGCCACCTGCACCGTGTCGTCGCGGCTGCGGTCGTCCACGAGAATAATTTCATCCACGATGCCTTGCTGCAAAACTTCATCCACCGTTTGCGTGACCGTTTTGGCGGCGTTGTAAGCGGGCATGACCACCACGATTTTTTTTCCGTGATACATAAATGATCGAAACGATGCTTGCGAAAATTTTCCAAATCCTGCACCAACGCCGCCTGCTCTTGAAGCTAAAAAATACGCGAAATTTTTTGAAACAACGCCTTGCGCGATGAGAAAATATTTTATTTTTGAAAACCTTTGTTACTTTTGAACGATGATTCGGCTTGATCAGGTGCTGGTGGAACGCGGCCTTTGCGAAAGTCGCGAACGCGCCAAACGCGCGATTCTTGCCGGACAGGTTCGCGTCAATGATCAGACCGCGCGCAAAGCCAGCGACAACATCAAGCCGGCGGATATTTTGACTTTGAACGCGCCGGAAAAATTCGTCAGTCGCGGCGGCCAAAAACTCGAACACGCTTTGCTCCATTTCAAATTGGATGTCGCCGGGCTGGTCGCGCTGGACATCGGCGCTTCCACCGGCGGTTTCACCGATTGTCTTTTGCAAAATGGCGCGGCAAAAATTTTTGCCATAGATGTGGGGCAGGGACAGCTCGCCTGGAAATTGCGCAAGGATAAGCGCGTGGTCGTCATGGAAAAAACCAATGCGCGGCACTTGACTATGGATAAAATGCCGCCGCTATTCGCGCCCGCCGATTTCGCGGTGATTGATTGCTCGTTCATTTCGCTGCAAAAAATTTTGCCGCCGGCGATTGCATTATTGAAAACAGACGGCAAAATTGTGGCGCTGGTCAAACCGCAGTTCGAGGCGGGCAGGGCGGAAGTGGACAAAGGCCGCGGCGTCATCAGCGACCACGCCATCCATGAGCGCGTGTTGCAGGAATTGGAAAAATTTGTGGTCGCGCAAAAAAATTTGCGCTGGCTCGGAACGGTCGCATCGCCGCTGCTCGGGCCGGCGGGCAACAAGGAATTTTTGGTGTTGATTGAAAAAACAAGCTGACAAAATCAGGCGCATCGGGCTGATCGGAAATTCCGAAAAAGCTTCCTGCGCCGAAACCATCCGCAAAGCCGCGCGCCTCATCCGGCAGGCCGGGCGCAAAGTTTTCGTGGATGGCGACGCTGCGTCGCTCGCGCGCGAAGTGGATTTGCTTCTGGTTTTTGGCGGTGACGGCACGATGCTGCGCATCGCGCGCGAGATCGCCGGTTCCGACACGCCCATGCTCGGCATCAATATCGGCGGCCTCGGTTTTCTCACCGCCGTGCCGTCGAGCGAACTGGCCTCGGCCTTGAAAAAAATCTGGCGCGGCGAATTCAAATTTGAACCGCGCGCTTTGATCGAGGCGGAAGGCGTTTGCAACGGGAAAAAAATCTGCGAAGCGGCTTTGAACGACATCGTGATCAGTCGCGGCGCAGTTTCGCGGCTCATCGCACTGGAGGTGAGTGTGAACGGCGAACTCATCACGCATTATCGTTGCGACGGTTTGATCATCAGTTCGCCGACGGGTTCGACGGCGTATTCGCTGGCGGCGGGTGGCGCGGTGGTTTTGCCGACGGCGGAAGTTTTTGCGTTGACGCCCATTTGCCCGCACGCGCTTTCCAATCGTTCGATCATCATGCCGCTGTCCGCAAAAATTTCCGTGAAAGCCATGAGCCGGCTGCCCGCAACCATTTTGAGCGCGGACGGCCAGATTGTCGCCGACCTGGACGCGGGCGATGAAGTGATCATTCGCCGCAGCCGGCGCGCGATCCGCTTGATGCATCTGGCGGACAATTCATTCCTGGAAGCGTTGCGCCGGAAATTGCAATGGCGCGGAGCGTATCTTTGAAAATGAAAAGAAGAACGCAGAATGAAGAAGCAAAATAAAATTTCAAAAATGATTTTCTTTTCCGGCTTTTCCGCTTTCTGATTATGGTTCGGCTTAAGGACATTGCCAGACACGCCGGCGTTTCGATCATGACCGTGTCCAAGGCCTTGCGCGGCGTGCCCGATGTTTCCGCCGCCACCAAAGCGCGCATCAAATCGCTCGCGCACCAAATGGGTTACGTTCCCGATTCCAGCGCCCAGGGTTTGCGGAACAAAACCACCAAACTTTTTGGCCTTGTCATTCCATCCATCACCAACCCGGTCTACGCGCGCACGATTTACGCGATTGAAGAACGCGCGCACGAACTGGGCTACGACGTTTTGCTGGCGCACTCGCATAATCTGCCCGACCGCGAAGAAAGCTGCCTGCGGCGATTGCTCTCGCGCCGCGTGGACGGATTGTTCATCGCGCCGGTTTATCGCTTTGAAGCCGAGGCGCGCATTTATCACGAAATCACCGTGCGCAAAACGCCGACCGTTTTGCTCGGGCCGCCCGCGACATTTTGCAAATCGTTTCCGAGCATTCAAATCGAAGAAGCGCTGGCCAGCTACACGGCCACGCAACACTTGCTCAAACTCGGCCACAAACGCATCGCGTATTTTACCGGGCCGCCCGCCGCGCCGTGGGCGCACGAACGTTTTGAAGGTTATCGCCGCGCGCTGCGCGAAGCCGCGTTGGACGTGGATGACAAACTGGTTTTTCAAGCCGGCAGCACCATTGAAGACGGCGCGAAAGCCACGCTGCAAATGCTTAACGAATCCTGCCACGCGACCGCCGTGCAAGCCGTCAACGACCTCGTCGCCATCGGCTGCGCGAACACCTTGTTTGCGCAAGGCCTGAAAATTCCCGAAGATGTTTCCGTGATCGGTTTTGGAAATGTCCTGACGGCGGAATTTTTTCGCGTGCCGCTGACGACCATGCGCCAGCCGAAATTTCGCCTCGGCATGGCGGCGGTGGAAACGATGATGAATCTGATTTGCAATGAAAGCATTCAACCGCAGCGATTGACCGCCGAACTGATCGAACGCCAAAGCACCGCGCCGCCGTCAAAATTAAAGTAAGCTGTCTCAAGTCGGAACACGCCTGTCCATTTCGCTAACCAGAAGCGCGACGTTGCAGGTTTGATTCATGACGTTGCAGGGATGTTTCGTGACGTTGCAGGGATGTTTCGTGACGTTGCAGGTCTGCAAAATGGCTATGTAATATGGTTTGGCCGCAAAAAATGGAAGATCTTCGCCCATTGCCACTGCCAGCCAGCCCCTGCGGCAGCGAAAATGTCCCGTTTTTGGCTGGACTGTCCAAAAATCAAACAGCATCAAGGCGCTTTTTGATTGATGAGCCGCCAAGAGAGAAGAAAAATAAAATAATCCTTGTCAATTCTCATTCCGGGGGTAAAACTGATTCGTCAGTCAGGACGTTTCCAAACAATTATCGAAAAAACTTAAAACAAAACCAATTTGCGTAGCTTTGGCTACGGGGCTGTTCCCGAAACCGCGAATTTCATCGGCCTCCAACATCACTACCAAGCGCGCGCCACCCGGCGCGACTTGGCGTGCTATGTTGGAAGGCGCTTCGCGGTGCCTGGGACAGGGTGCGTTAAGTTCGCGCCTTTCCGTAATGAGGCTTTGCGAAGAATAAATATGAAACCATTTATCAGCAGCCTTCTCATCATTGGAATAATTTTCTTCGCCACTATTATTCACGCCCAGGACACCAGTTCCCTTTCAGATTTTGAGATTGAACTGCAAGCGTTGGAATCCACCACGCCCACGGCGGCAACGAATGCGCCGGAACTTGGGACATTTTATTCTGCGCAGAATCCTGATTCCGCTCCCTTGCCCGCCAATATCAACAACTCTCCGGTCTGGAGTCTTGGCTCTGGTTTTTATGTCTTGGACGACACGAATGTGAATTATGCGGCCTTGGCGCAAGCGCATAGCAGTTCCCGCACGAGCAGTTTTCATTCAATGGATGAAATGGATGAGGATGACTTTGCTCCAGCCTTAATTGACAGCAACAGCCTTTATCTGCAAATCACCAATATATCGGATGGCATGGCCTCGCTCAACCTGATGAACGCGACGGATTATGTTTATGAGATTTATTCCAAGACGGATTTAAGCGCGACCAACTGGGACATTGAAAGTGAATTGTTTCCAACGGACACGATTTCGATGCCTTTCAACGTGCCGCAATTGAATCGGACAAACTTATTTCTTTGGGCGCGGGATTGGACGGGCGTCACGTCCGAGGGCAACACG
>DATCEV010000051.1:0-58190 GCA_036509895.1 Verrucomicrobiia bacterium | reverse complement strand
CGTAGAACGGGCATTTGATAGTGGCAAATTTTTCCATGCGGGGAATCTAACTGCACAAATCAGAAACGAGTCGTGCCGTTTTCCGATTTGCCACTTCCGCTAAATTCAGAGATAGTATCTGTCCGCTTTTTGCGGACACTTTATGAAACCCCAAGTCGAAATCTACGACACGACCTTGCGCGACGGTTCGCAGGGCGAAGGCATCAATTTTTCGGTCGCGGACAAAATCCGCATCGCCGAGAAGCTCGATTCTTTTGGCGTTCATTATATTGAAGGCGGCTGGCCGGGCAGCAATCCCAAGGACATCGAATTTTTTGCGCAGGCCAAGAAAAAGAAATTTAAGAACGCGCGCCTCGCGGCCTTTGGCTCGACGCGCAAGAAAGGCGTGCCCGTTGAACAAGACGACCAAGTGCGTCTGCTCATCGAAGCGGAAACGCCGGTCGTGACGATTTACGGAAAAACTTCGATGCTCCATGTGAAGGAAGTTTTGCGCTGCACGCCGGAAGAAAATCTGGCGATGATCGGCGACACCGTGCGCTTCCTGAAAGATCACGGCAAGTTTGTCATCTACGATTGCGAGCACGCGTTCGACGGCTACAAATTAAATGCGGATTACGCACTCGCGACGTGGCAAGCCGCCGAAAAAGCGGGCGCAGATTTTGTCGTTTTATGCGATACGAATGGCGGCTGTCTGCCGCAGGAAATTGCGGCGATAACAAAATTTGCGGCGGGCAAATTGAATTGCAAAATCGGCATCCACACGCACGACGACATCGGCCTCGGCGTGGCGAACGCATTGGCTGCGCTCGAATCCGGCGCAGTTCATGTGCAGGGCACAGTCAACGGCTACGGCGAACGCACGGGCAATTGCAATCTGACGAGCATGATCCCGTGCGTCGCGTTGAAGTTGAAAAAAACTTCCGTGCCGGTGAAATCGTTGTCGAAGTTGAAGGAGCTTTCGCAGTTCGTGGACGAGATCGCGAACATGCGGCACAACCCGCGCCTGCCGTGGGTCGGTTCGGCGGCGTTCGCGCACAAAGGCGGCACGCACGTCAACGCCGTGCAAAAACTCGCGTCGAGTTACGAGCACATTGACCCGGCGCTGGTCGGCAACGCGCGCACCGTGCTCATCAGCGACCTCGCCGGTCGCAGCAACATCGTGATGAAGGCGCAGACGCTGGGTTTCAAACTCACGAACGACACGCCGGAATTGAAACCGATTTTGAACCGCATCAAGGAATTGGAAAATGCCGGTTACGAATACGAAGCGGCGGAAGGCTCGCTCGCGCTGCTCATCGGAAAAACTTTGAAACGTCGCGAGCCGCCGTTCACGGTGGACACATATCACGTTTCGATGCGGCGCGACGCGAAGGAATCGGTTTGCGAAGCGACGGTGCGCGTGCGTGTCGGCAAAAAAATTCATCACGAAGTCGCGGAAGGCGACGGCCCGGTGAACGCGCTCGACGGCGCGTTGCGCGCGGGGCTGGCAAAATCGTTTCCGAAATTAAGAAAGATTACGCTCACGGATTACAAAGTCCGCATTTTGGATTCTGGAACCGGAACCGCCGCGAAAACGCGCGTGTTGATTCAATCGTCCGATGGCCAGCGCGAATGGGGCACGGTTGGAGTGAACGAAAATATCATCGAGGCCAGCTTGCAGGCGCTCGTGGATTCGATGGAATACGCGTTAATGAAAACATCTTGACACATATACATCACGCTGTTATATTTGGCGCATGAAAAAGCAAAAGCCATTTAAGTATCCGCCGCTGAAAAGTTCCGTGATGGAAATGAAAGAAGCCGCTGTTGCTTATGAAGTCGAAGAGTCGCCGATGATTCGGACGCAAATTTATCTCAACAAGCACGAGTATGATTTTGTCCAGCGCGAGGCGTCGCGCCGCGATGAGCCGATGGCGGCGGTGATCCGGAATTTCATTGATGAGAAGATGGAGTTGCCGGATGAAGCTTGGACTAATAATCCCATGTTCAAACCGTGGCCGGCCGATCCTGATAACGATTCGCCGGAGGATGCCGCCATCAACCACGACCATTACCTTTATGGCGGTCCGAAGAAATGGATCAAGATGAAAGGCAAATACGTCGAAGCCCCCCCGTTGCCGGAGGATTACTTCGACAATCGGGCGAGCGGCGATGCCTATGACAAGAGGCTCCGAAAAATGGACGAAACCAAATGACGAATCACATTTTTCTCGATGCCTCATTTTGGATAGCCTATCGCAACGAACGGCAAAATTGTCACCGGGAAGCGATAAGGATTTTAACCGAAATGGCCCGACACCGGACAAAGTTCGTCACGACGCTGCCCGTATTGTGCGAAATCCACGCTCACTTTTCCCGCACCCCGAAAAAGAAGGTGATCCTCCAGGATTTTGAAAACAATCCGCTCGTCCACATCGAGGAAGTCGCGCACGCGGATCAGCAGCTCGCGTTCAAATTGCTGCGCCGCCAGACCGACAAATCATATTCATTGTGCGATGCGGTTTCATTTGTCGTCATGCAACGGCTTGGTTTGAAACAAGCGCTCGCTTTCGACGACCATTTTCGGCAATTCGGCGAATTTGAAATTATTTCTTAAAATTTTTTCCGCATGAGCGAAATTTCAAAAGCTTACGAACCGCAGTCCGTCGAGGACAAGTGGTATCAATTCTGGCTCGACGGAAAATTTTTCGTCGCGGATGCGAAATCGCCAAAGCCCGCGTATTCCATCGTCATTCCGCCGCCGAACGTCACCGGCGTGCTCACGCTCGGCCACGTTCTCAACAACACGATCCAGGACATCCTCGCCCGCAAGGCGCGCATGGACGGCAAGGAAGTTCTCTGGCTGCCCGGCACGGATCACGCGGGCATCGCCACGCAGACGGTCGTCGAACGCGCGCTGAAAAAATCCGGCGAAATCAAGCATCGTGACGATTTGGGCCGCGAAAAATTTCTGGAGCGCGTTTGGGAATGGAAGGAAAAACACGGCGGCATCATCATCCAGCAGTTGAAAAAACTCGGCGCGTCGTGCGACTGGACGCGCGAACGCTTCACGATGGACCCGGAGTATTCGCGCTGCGTGCAACGTGTGTTCGTGGACCTCTACAAAAAAGGCCTCATCTATCGCGGCAAGCGCATGGTGAACTGGTGTCCCGCGTCGCTCACGGCGTTGTCCGACGAAGAAGTGGTGATGAAAGAGCAAAAAGGTTTTCTCTATTATTTCAAAGTGGAAGTCGTGGGGAGCGCAGCCGCCCCGGCTGCGTCGGCGGACGCCTCGTCCACCGAAATCCCGAAGGTCGAACGCGAGGCGCGTTCGACTGCGCCCGAGGTGGGCGCGCTCCCTGAAGAAAAGATTTTTTTGACGATTGCGACGACGCGGCCGGAAACGATTCCCGGCGATACCGCCGTCGCAGTGAATCCAAAAGACCCGCGTTACGCGCATCTCATCGGCAAACACGTTCTGCGTCCGCTGCCGGTGGAATTGCCGCGCGAGCAGAAACTCATTCCCATCATCGGCGACGACCATGTTGATTTTGAATTCGGCACGGGCGTTTTGAAAGTGACGCCGGCGCACGACAAGGCGGACTTTGAAATCGGACAGCGACATAAATTACCCGTGATTGAAGTCATCGCGGCGAACGGCCAGATGAACGACGCGGCAGGTGCGGACTTGCGCGGGCTCGACCGTTTCAAGGCGCGCAAAGTGGCCGTGGAAAAACTCACCGAACTCGGCGCGCTGGAAAAAGAAGAACCTTACACGAACAACGTCGGTTACAGCGAGCGCGCCGATGTTCCGATTGAGCCGCGCTTGAGCGAGCAATGGTTTTTGAAATATCCGAGCGTGGAAAAAGCTCGCGCATGTGTGGCACAGCCAAGCGCATCGGATAAAACTGTTGCCGTTGTCTATGCGACCGGGAATGAGCTTTCCGGGAAGTCCATTCGTGAGTTGAGAAAAGCCGCGCTGGCTTATGCCCGACAGCATCATTTTATCGGCATCCCTTTTAAAAACGAAAATTCGGGCATTCTGATTCGCGTCGGTCGTCAGAGTTTGTCGCACGCTTTCAGCAATCTGGGGGTGGCAAACATCCGGGCAGTGGCGGTTTTGCCGGAACTCATTCGCACGGCCATCTGGCTTTCATCCGCACCACATGAGCCTGCGAATCCACAGGTGAAGCAAGTTCATCGGTTTGTGGCGGCACTTTCCATTACGGGGGAGTTGCACCGAGTGCTGATTACGGCGAAGGAATACTGGGATGGGACAGTTCTTTACGACCATAAGACAAAAAAAATCACGTTCGGTGGTAAATCTCTGGAAGCGCATCTCCCGAAGGAGAAGTTGGACACCCAGCCTGCACCGAACGCTGGAATCAGATTAAGTGAACTTTTAGAGAACGTCAACTGTGGGGACGAGATGAAATTTCATCCCGACCGCTGGGCGAAAGTTTACGACCACTGGATGGGCGGCTTGCAGGATTGGTGCGTCAGCCGCCAGCTTTGGTGGGGACATCGGATTCCAGTTTGGCGCAACGGCCTGGAATGGACTGGCGAAAAGAGAAATAAAACTTTCGCGTTACTAAAAAAACTCAAAGAGTCGAATCTTGACGGTGTTTCATGGAAGCTGCCAAAAACTGGTGAAACAAAAATTATTGCCGCAGGCACGGCAATGAAGCAGCCGGATGGAAGCAGTAAAATTCTTGAAGCGGATATGCCAATTGAATTGATTGGCGTGGAAATTTCAATCGCTCCGGGCAATGAAAATTTGGTTGCGGAAGTTGAAGCGTTGGGACTCACCCAAGACCCCGACGTGCTCGACACCTGGTTCAGTTCGTGGCTGTGGCCGTTTGCGACGATGGGCTGGCCGGAACAGACCGACACGTTGAAGAAATTTTATCCGACCACCGACCTCGTCACCGGGCCGGACATCATTTTCTTCTGGGTCGCGCGCATGATCATGGCCGGTTACGAATTCATGGGCGACTTGCCGTTCCAGAATGTTTATTTCACCGGCATCATCCGCGACAAGCAGGGGCGCAAGATGTCCAAGAGCCTCGGCAATTCGCCCGACCCGCTCGACCTCATCGCGAAATTCGGCGCGGATGCGTTGCGCTTCGGCGTGATGCGCGCCGCGCCGCTCGGTCAGGACATTTTGTTCGATGAACAAAACGTCGAACTCGGCAGAAATTTCTGCAACAAACTTTGGAACGCATGCCGTTTCCGGCAAATACAAGGCGGAGAATCGCAGGGCGAAATTGATCCAAAATTTTTAACGTCCGACGACAAATGGATTTTGCTTAAACTCGATCAAGCCATTCGCGAAATGAATTCCGCCTTCACCGGATATAAATTCAGCGATGCGACCGCGACACTTTACCGTTTTTTCTGGAGCGAGTATTGCGATTGGTATGTCGAGGCGAGCAAAGCCATTCTTTCCAGTAGCAGCCGAGGTAACGAGGCTCAAACTGAAAAAACGGAAATTGATCAGAGCCTCCTCACGTCGGCTGCTACGAATGATAACGCGCGCAAAGCGAACACGCTCGCCGTGATTGATTTTGTTCTCTCGCATACTTTAAGATTATTTCATCCATTCATTCCGTTCATTTCAGAGGAACTCTGGCACGGCATGGGTTATTCGGCGGACATGCCGCCCAATCAAGGCGGCAAAACAATTATGTTCGCATCGTGGCCAAAACCGTTCGACGATGAATTCAAAAATTTTTACGGCTTGAGCGAGCGCGACGAAAAATTTGCCGAAGCGCGAAATGAATTGGTTGCGCAAGGCCGAAATCTACGGCGCGAAGCAAACATTCCGGCGAATAAAAAAGTGAAATTTATTTTCAAGCCCGCGAATGAAATCGGGGCAAACGACCTTGAAGTTTTGAAATTGCTCCTCAACGCCGAAGCCATTGAAGTAAATCCAAATTTTCAACCGGCCAAAAAAGTTCTGGCCGTTCGCCATCCCCTCGGCGAATTGTTTTTGCCACTGGAAGGTTTGATTGACGCGGAAGCCGAAAAAGCGCGCTTGAAAAAGGAAATTGAAAAATACGAATCCGAGATTTCCAAAGTCGAACAGAAACTCGCCAATCCTAATTTCGCCCAAAAAGTTCCGGCGCAAGTTTTGGAAGAGCACAGGCAGCGGCTCATTGAGTGGCAAAATAAACTGGCGCACACCCAGGCTGCGCTCGCTGGCCTGCAAAGTTAATTTTCACCCCACAAATGCGTCTGCAAAGACCTTGATTTGGTTTGGGTTTGGTTCTACAAAGATGTCGCGCCGACGGCGCTGTTCAAAGGCGCGAATCCGGCGAAATAGCATTTGACAGAAAAATCATGTTGGCAAAAACTACGCTTTAATCAGTTGACCATCAAAATGAACTTTATGAAATACCTAATTATTGGTCTCGCATTTATTCTTTCAGCATCTTCTGTCTTTGCATTAGAACTGAAATCTGATGACCTTAATTACATCGTCACAATTCCCGGCACTTGGACAGTCAAATCACAGGATTCGACGGGATTTTACATCAAAAGCCAAGACGGGAAAGAGAGAGAGATGTTTCTTGCTGCTGGCTATGCTCCTTTTGCAAAGTTTGATTCAAGTTACATCGCCAAATACGAACAGGTGTTGAAAAAAACTCACCATGTTCAACTTATATCAAGCAAGGTTTTCACAATTGATGGAGCGCCTGCTTATGAGAATATTCAACGCTTGGGGGAAGGATCTATCGCGAGCATCCAAGTTGAACATCAAATATTTGCAGATGGCAGACTTTATATGCTTTCTACGGTGGTCATTGGCGGCGACGCAACACAAGATTCTGAACTGCAAGCAGGACTGGCTAGTTTTCATTTTTTACACCCGCCGAAGATTTCAGCCGGGAGATTTGGTTTTCTCGGAGTGAAGTTGACAATTGTTGGAATTATCTTAGTCGGAACAATTTTTTGGGTAATTCGAAGTCAAAGAACATAAAACCTTAATTTATTTCCTCGCCCGTTTTGATTTCCGATAACTCACCGGCTTCGCTTCGGATTTCGTGTCGTCGAGCATGTGTTTGAGTTCCTTGATCTGGTCGCAGAGCAGCGCTCCACAAAAATTATTTTAGCCGTCGGCGAAGTTCAGCGGGATTCCGGCTGCCGTGGAAAACAGAAACGACAATGAGTCGCGCCGAATCTTCAAGCAGCGTGAAGTAAATCGAATACGGCCAGCCGAACACCTTGATTTTCTGCGTGGTCGGCCCGGCGAAAGGAAATCGTTGCGGGTCTTTGACGGCTTCGTGAAGAGTTGAGTGAACCTCGCTGGAAAATTTCTGCCCGACGCCGTCCGTCTGCGAATCATACCAAGCAATAGCTTCGTTAAGTTCGGCTTCGGCCTCCGCCTCAAAGATGACCCGAAATGTCATTGCTTGGCGCGATAGCGTTTTTCGATGTCGGCAAAAACATCCTCCATCGGGCGGCAGCGTTCAGGATGCGCCCGCGCTCTGGCGGCGCGACGTTCGAGTTCGGCGATTTGTTCCGGCGTGAGTTCGTCATCGAATTTTTCGCGGAGTTGCTCGAAGACTTCGCGTTGCTCTTCAAACGGAAGCTTTTCAACTTGCTCCAAAACTTGGGTCGCACTCATGGCGGCAATTTACCTCTTTCGATTGGTTAGGCAAGCGGGGTTTTCGCATGAATGTCAAAGGTGCGAATCCGGCGAAATGATTTTAACCCGCCGAGATAAAATAAACGCGACCGGTTTGAAATTCCGGTAAACGACTCAATACTTCCGGCATCAATGGATGAGTGTCTTCAAAACGATTTGATTTGGCGCGCAGAACAGCGATGGCAAATGGCAACTGTTTGAATTGTTGCTGATGCGGCAAATTCTTATCCATCGTCAGAAAAACATCGAAGTCATCGGAGTCGGCGATCAGTTGAAGCAATTTGCCGTTCTTGATGCCGGCCCAACCGGCGCGCGGCACGGTGAGAATATCATGGCCGGGCAAATCCCGCCGCAAACGCGACGGCAGACATTCATCGAGGAGAATGCGCATTTATGCCACCGCCAGCATTCGCTCGCTGGCTTCTTCGAGAAACGCGATGGCTTGTTTGCGCGAAACCGTGGGAAAATCTTCCAGGAAATCGGCGAGCGGATCGCCCGCTTCCAGATAATCAATCAGCGTGCGGGCGGGCACGCGCGTGCCCGCAAAACACGGCGTGCCGCTCAAAATTTCCGGGTCAGTCACCACGACCGGTTTCTGTTTCATGCCCACAATTAACTCCAATTTTTGCCGGATGACAACTGTGGAATGACGGCAAAGACCGCCGGACGCTTTATTCGATTCCCATGAACGTCAAGGGCGCGAATCCGGCGAAGTGACAATTATTTGTAGGAGACGACGTGAGGAGTCTCTGATTTTTTTTGATTTGAGTCTCGTCACCTCGACTCCTACAAATTTGTGGCCGTTCGCAAGAACCTTGATTTGGTTTGGGTTTGGTTCTACAAAGAGGTCGCGCCGACGGCGCTGTTCAAAGGCGCAAATCCGGCGAAATGAACGAACTGTTTAATTTTGTGTCAGAGTTACAATCGTTAAATGAAGCTAAAAATTATTTTCTGCCTCGCGTTAATTTTGAGCGGCAAATAGCGCAAGCTGGCTGAAACTAAAAATTAGCGATTACGATTATGGGCGACTGGGTAGATATAAAATTTTCAGTGAAACCAACTTTGGTGGATGAAGCGTTCCTAAATAAAATGGACGCTTGCTTTGCCGAAGTGGGTTATCGCCCATCGGTTACCTGGATTCCACAATCGCCAAAAAAGGATACATTTATTCCATCAGAGCGTTTGGAAGCCATGAATCAGGCGGAGTTTTGGAAATCTCATGATCCCTATGATTCAACCGACGAATGGCTGCAAAGCGCATACATTGGATATTCAGCTTTTGGTGAGATTGACCAGACAAAATTTGACATCAATTTTTTGATATGGAAAATCAACCGGTATATGAGTCATTTCACATTAATGACTCATGTCAGCTCATTTTATTTTAGTTCCGACTGTGTGATTGAAGAAGATGAGTCAGATGACTCGAAGAAAGACACTCGGGAGCGCATGGCCAAAGCCGAGATTACCAGACGCATCGTGCCGATAATCCATGAAAAGTTTGGTTGTTATTACACTGACGGAACCACCGAGCGCGGTCCGCTATTCGTCATAGCAACGGCAAAAAAACATATTCTTCCATTTTTTGATGGCAAAGAAGTGGACACGGCTTGGCTGTTTGAAATGCCAGATGGCAAATGGATTTGTCCGGTTTGCGACGAAGCTCACTTTGAGAAGCCGCTTTGGTTTTTATCAAGTAAGCCAGAAACTTCATGGGCCGAACCGAGTTTTCAAAAATGTCCGACCTGCAACACACAATACGGAGTGGATGACAACATCCTGACCTTTCCAAATGTGAATCAAGGCAGCGTTTGGGGCAAACTTCAGAGAAAGTGGCTGAAACGGAAAAACGAAACACCGCAGTCATGAAATCCAAACTCATCCTCTGCCTCGCGCTCGTTTTGAGCGGCGGTTTGTTTGGCTGTTCAACTGGCGAATACAGAACATATCGCCAGCCGAACGCTGCGGAACAGAACGACTTCGTGAAGTGTCTTCTATGCCAATGTTATGGTTTAAACTCAAACAATTGGAATGATATTGCTCCAGTATTTCCTTTGAAAGGAACAGTGGTTCTTTCGTGGACGATTAATAATTATTACGATCATGAAGATAAATATCCTAGTTCTGATTTCATAGAAAGAATGGTGGCTCTTAATATTCCCGTAAAAGTTGATACTAATTTAGACTTGGTTGGAATTGACTCGAAGACTGGTGAAAAAAGGAATGTGCTTTGGATTGCACGAATGGATAAGACATCTCGCGCCGAAGCAGAATTGGAAGTCTGCCTCGCACCGGAAGGCATAAAAGACCATTTCGAAATCCGTTATGATTTGGAACGGAAAAACAGGCGTTGGATTGTAGCAAGCGCGGGCGTCACCGCTGCACCACCGCAATTTGAACCTAATAGAATTCTTTTTACGGCACCGTAATAAAATCCAAACTCATCCTCTGCCTCGCGTCCTTTTTGATTTCCGATAACTCACCGGCTTCGCCTCCGATTTCGTGCCGTCCAGCATATGCTTGAGTTCCTTGATCTGGTCGCGGAGCAGCGCGGCTTTTTCAAATCTGTCCTTTTTATTTGAACGCACCCTAATTGTTCAGTATGGTTGTGGCATGACAGCAACCGCAGTCATTGAAGAAATCAAGCACCTGCCTCCCGGCGAACAGTCGCGCGTGCTCCGGTTTGCTTTTGAACTGGCGCGCGAACGGCAGCTGTCCGGCGAAGAATTGGCCGAACTCGCCCAACAAATGGCTGATTCCAACGACCCCGCCGAAAAGAAACGATTGCGGGAAGAAATTCATCGCGGATTTTACGGCGAATAATATGCCGCAGATTCGCCGCCAGAATCTGCCGCCGCGCCTCCTCGACCATTTGCTTGACCGTGTAGATGGCCGGAATATTTCCGCCGTGCAACTTGGATTATTGTCAAATTGGCTGCGCATCGACCCCGAAGTGCCGGAAGGAAAATGGTTCAAGAAATTTTCAGGCATGACCGTTTGCGGCGAAGGCGAACTCATCAAAACTTTTTTGCAATCCGGCCAAATTGCCACCGGTGAAGAATTGAATTAATCACCGGTGCGCTTTTCTTGACTTCCGATAACTCACCGGCTTTGCTTCGGATTTCGTGCCGTCCAGCATGTGTTTAAGTTCCTTGATCTGGTCGCGGAGCAGCGCGGCTTTTTCAAATTTCAAATCCTCGGCGGCCTTGAGCATCTCGGTTTCGAGTTCCTGGATCGTCGAGGTGATGTCAATGTCCGTGCTGCCTTCGCGCAGGACGGCGTCGGCCTCGCGGCGGTCGGATTCGTAAGTCGCGAGGCTTTCCTCGACGGCGCGGACGACGCTGCGCGGCGTGATGTTGTGCGCGACGTTGTAGGCGATCTGCCGTTCGCGCCGATATTTGGTGACGGCGAGAAACTTCTGGATGCTTTGCGTCATCACGTCGGCGTAAAGTATCACTTCGCCGTTCAGATGGCGCGCGGCGCGGCCGGCGGTCTGGATCAAACTGGTTTCGCTGCGCAGAAAACCTTCCTTGTCCGCGTCAAGGATCGCGACGAGCGAAACTTCCGGCAAATCCAGTCCTTCGCGCAAAAGATTGATGCCGACGAGCACGTCGAATTCGCCTTTGCGGAGCGAACGTAAAATTTCCACGCGCTCGATCGCGTCAATTTCGCTGTGCAGATACTGGACGCGCACGCCGATGTCGCGCAGGTAATCCGTGAGTTCCTCCGCCGTGCGCTTGGTCAAGGTCGTGACGAGCGTGCGTTCTTTTTTGTCGGCGCGTTTGCGGACTTCCTCGAGCAGATCGTCAATCTGGCCTTTGAGCGGCTTGAGCGTGATCGTCGGGTCAATCAGTCCGGTCGGGCGCACGACGAGTTCGGCGACGTGGCCTTGCGACCAGCCGAGTTCGCGCGGCGCGGGCGTGGCGCTGACGTAGATCGTCTGGTTTTGCATGGACTGAAATTCCAAAAAGTTCATCGGCCGGTTGTCGAGCGCGCTCGGCAGGCGGAATCCGTGCTCGACCAAAACGGTTTTGCGCGATTTGTCGCCTTCAAACATTCCGCCAATTTGTGAAACGGTTGCGTGCGATTCGTCAATCACGAGCAGATAATCGTCCGGCAAAAAATCGAAAAGCGTGTTCGGCTGCGAGCCGGACGGACGGCCGGAAATGTGGCGCGAATAATTTTCGATGCCGGAGCAGACGCCCATTTCTTCCATCATTTCCAGATCGAATTCCGTGCGCTGCTTGATGCGCTGGGCTTCGAGCAATTTTCCGCTGCGTTCAAAAAGATTGATGCGGTCGCCGAGTTCTTCGCGAATCGTCAAAATCGCGTTGCGCATTTTATTTTCCGTCGTGACGAATTGTTTCGCGGGAAAAACAACGACGCCATCGAGCAATTCAATTTTATTTCCGGTCAACGGCTCGAAGCGCGTGATGCGTTCGATTTCATCGCCGAAAAATTCCACGCGCAATCCATCTTCGCGTCCCGCGGGACGGACTTCGACGGTGTCGCCGCGCACGCGAAAATTGCCGCGCTCGAACGTGATGTCGTTGCGTTCGTATTGCAGCGAAATGAGGCGCGATAAAAATTGTTCGCGCGAAATCGTGCTGCCGACGCGCATGGGAATGATCATCTCCTCGTAATCTTCCTTGCTGCCAATGCCGTAAATGCACGAAACGCTCGCGACGACAATCACGTCGCGCCGCGAAAACAGCGAACTCATCGTCGAGAGTCGCAGCCGCTCGATCTCCTCGTTGCGGCTGGAATCTTTTTCGATGAACGTGTCGGTGCGCGGAATGTAGGCTTCGGGCTGGTAATAATCGAAGTAGCTGACGAAATATTCGACGGCGTTGTGCGGGAAAAAGCTTTTGAACTCGGCATAAAGCTGCGCGGCGAGAGTTTTGTTGTGCGAAATGACGAGCGTGGGTTTGTCCACGTTTCGAATGACGTTCGCGACGGTAAAAGTTTTTCCCGAGCCGGTGACGCCAAGCAGCGTCTGATGTTTCGCGCCGGAAACAATTCCGGCGGTCAATTTCTCAATCGCCTGCGGCTGATCGCCGGCAGGCTGGTAATCGGAAACGAGTTGAAACATGAACCGGAAAAATAAACCGGAATTGAAGAACGTCAAATGGCGTGAGATTAATCACCACAAAACTTCGGCGCGATAAAAGCGATGCGGGCGCGTGGCCGCGCCGGGATCCGTCAGAAAAATATTCGCGCCGGTGCCGATGATTTGATCGGCGAGGATTGACCATGCGCCAGCGGCCAGGTCATCAGAAGATTGCACGCGGTAAATGGTGCCGTTCGCGGAATTGAAACTGACGGCATTGGTGGAAACATTTGGATTGAGCGCAGTCAGTTCAAAAACGCTGGCGGCATTCGTTGGATTTGTGCCGGCGAGAAATTCTTCGTAATTGCTCGCGCCGTCGTGGTCGGGATCGGCGGCGGCAGCGGAAGAACTATTTGTCGTCGTGCCGCTGCCGCCGAAATAAAGCGCGCGCCACGCATCGGGAATGCCGTCGTGAACGCTGCTGGTCATGGTCGCGGCGATGCCGGTGGAAAGTTGCGAGGTGTTGCCCGCCGGATCGGTCGCGGTCGCGGTGACGGCGCGGCCCAAAGGCAAACGCGTTCCGAGATTTGCGTTAAAACTGGTTGAACCGCCGGTGCCGGTAATTGTCGTGGAACCCAAATAGGTCATCGCCTCGGCGGAAAAAGCCGGCGGCGCGTCGGCATAAAAATCGAGTTGATACGTGGCGCCGGAAGTTCCGTTGTAACTGCCGGTGACAGTCGTATCAGTGGTCACGGCGGCGGATGAAAGCGCGGGCGCGGCGAGGTTATTATTTCCGCCTTGATAAAGCAGGATGCCGTTCCCGACGCTGTTAAAAATGGAATTGCCGCGAATGGTGTTATTAGTGGTGCCAGCGAAAAGCACTTGCACGCCGTCCGCCGTGCTGCCGGAAATCAAATTCGCCGCGCCCGGAGTCACGCCGCCGATGAGGTTGGAGGTGGTGCCGGAATAAAGCACGACGGCGGCATAATCGTTTGGAATCGCTGCGCGGTTGGCCGCGTCCAAACCGATGGTGTTGCCCTGAACGATATTTCCGCTGCTGGAAAAATCAATGAGGATGCCGTAATTGCCATTGCCGGAAATGAAGTTGCGCGCGCCGCCGTAACCGCCGATGAAATTCGCCGACGGCCCGTCGTAAATTTCAATGCCGGACAACGCATTGGAAATCGCCGCATTACCCGCCGCGTTCAGGCCGATGATATTTCCCTGCACAAAATTATTTTGCGTGCCGGCATCTTGAAACAAAACGCCTTGATTGCCGTTGCCGGAAATCACGTTGCCTGCGCCGGGCGCGCTGCCGCCGGCGATATTGGAATCCGCCGTGTCAAAAAAATTCAGGCCTGCCCAGGCATTGCCGATGGCCGCGGTGCCGGTCGGATTCAAGCCGATGTAATTTCCCTCGACCAAATTGCCACGCGTGCCGGCATTGCCAATGACGACGCCTTGCTCGGCGTTGCCGGAAATAACATTGCGCGCGGACGCGACCGTGCCGCCGATGAGATTTGATTGCGCGCCGCTGAAAATACCGACGCCGGAAAAGCCGTTGGGAATGGCCGCCGTGCCCGCCGCATTCAGGCCGATGATATTTCCCTGCGCAAAATTATTTCGCGTGCCGGGGTCTTGAAATAAAACGCCCTGATCGTTGTTGCCGGAGATCACGTTGCCCGCGCCTGATGCCGTGCCGCCAATGACGTTGCCGGACGAGCCGTTAAAAATATTTACGCCCGAATAACCATTCCCGATGGCCACCGTGCCGGTCGGATCGAGGCCGATGTAATTTCCAGCGACAATGTTGCCGCTGGTGTTTGTGGAAATGGCCACGCCCTGCAAAAGATTTCCCGAAATGACATTGCGCGCCGCCGCCGTGTAGCCGCCGATCAGGTTTGATTGCGCGCCGTCATAAATTTCTATGCCCGCCCAGGCATTCGGCAACGCGGCATTTCCATTCGCGTTGAGACCGATGTAATTTCCCTCGACGACATTATTGCGCGTGCCGAAATCGTGGATGAACAAACCCTGATACAAACTGCCGCTGATGATATTTCGCGCGGTTGCGGTCGTGCCGCCCACCACATTGCTGACCGCGCCATCGTCAATTTCAATCGGATAATAAACATTCGGCGCCGCGAGCGTTCCGGTCGCGTCCGTGCCGAGATAACAGCCGCTGACGGTGTTGCCGACGGCGTTGCTGCCCGTGATCAACACTCCCGCTTCGGGAAAATTATTGATGATGAACGAGCGCGCGACGCAGTTGGTTCCCTTGAATTGCAGACCGCTGGGATAAATACTTAATGACTGGCCGAGAATGCCGTTGAACAAAATTTGCGGGCCGTTGGGATTGGCGTGAACCGGCTCGGTGCTGCCGTCCAGAATAGTCGCATGGACCAGGCTCGGAAATCCGTCCGACGGCAAAATATTGAAAACATTATTGCTGAAACCCGCGTCGCTCATCGGGATGTTAAAACTGATGGTCGTGCCGGGATGGTCAAAGGCGTAATACAACGCGGCGCGCAAACTGCCGGGACCGTTGTCCAATGAATTGGTGACGATGTTGGTGATGGCCGATCCCGCGCCATAAACCTCCGCCATGCCCGCGCGGTCGGCGACGCTCAAAACCGGATCGAATTGCTGTCCCATGAGGTTGATATATTTGGCGTAAGCCGGCAGCGGTTCGATGGTGTCGAGCGAAGGATCAGTGGAAAAAGCATTGCGCGAATAATGCATGACGGACAGGAAATCATAACTGCTCTTGTTTTGTGAATCCGTCAGAATCACAAAATTACCTTCCAGTCCCGGCGTGATGTTATTCGTCAAAATCTTCACATAAGAATCGCGGTCGGAGCGTTGTTGTTCATGCACCAGGCCGAGCGTGTGGCCGAGTTCGTGGCAGATGGTCGAGCGATTCCACGCCGTCGGTGAGATCTGAATAAATTGCTGGCCGCCCACCATGCCGACCATGGACTGCCCGCCTTCCAAAGCCGCCAGTTCATAAACGGTCACATAATTGGGCTGCGTCGTGCGGGGAATAAAATGCAGATTCGCAAACATCGCCCATTCCGCCGCGCCATCGAGAAACGCCTTTTGTTTCACCGCAGAAACATTATTACTGAAAGTATAATAAACATCGCCGCCCGGCCACGGCGTGAACGTCCCGCTAAAAGCGATGTTCGGCTGCGGTCCGCCGGCGAGATGATTGCGCCAGTTTTGCAAATAGCTCACGGAAATTTCCATGTCGCCGACCTGCGCGAACTGCTGACCCGCCGGAACGGAAGCAAGAATATGGTCAATGACGGCGACATTCCAATCGGTTGACGGTGGCGACGCCGCGAAAAGTCGAGTCCACGCGAGCAGAAATAAAACCACCAAGCCGGTGCGCCCGCAGTTCAAATAATTTTGCATAAGCAAAACCTTTTTTTAAGGTTGAAACATCATTTAATTGCCGCCGTCCAAAACCCACAAGCAAATAATTTCTTCGTTGAAGTTCCGGCGGTTTTGCGCAAAGCTGGTTTTCATTCGCCATGAAGATTTTTTTTACCTCGGCAATTTTATTTGCGTCCCTCATTTTATCCCGCGCCCAAATGCAAAATCCCATTCCACTTTGGCCCGACGGCGTGCCCGGCGCGCTCGGAAATTCGAGCAACGACATTCCGACGATCACGCCATATTTGCCGGACGCGACAAATTCTACGGGCGCGGCGATGGTGATTTGTCCCGGCGGCGGTTACGAACATCTCGCGCCGCATGAAGGAAATGATTACGCGCTCTGGCTGAACCAGCATGGCATCACCTGTTTCGTTTTGAAATATCGCCTCGGCTCGCACGGCTACCATTATCCGGCGGAGTTTCAGGATGTCACGCGCGCGATGCGCTGGGTTCGCGCGCACGCGGACGATTACAAAATTGATCCGCAGCGCATCGGCATCATGGGTTCATCGGCGGGCGGACATTTGGCGGCGACGTTGCTGACGCATTTTGATTTGGGAAATAAAAATTCGTCCGACGAAATTGAACGGCAAAGTTCACGGCCGGATTTGGGCATTCTGTGTTACGCCGTCATCACGATGGGCAAGTTCACGCATCAAGGTTCCAAGGAAAATTTGCTCGGCAAAAATCCTTCGCCCGAACTTGTAAAAAATCTTTCCAACGAGTTGCAGGTGAAAACCAACACGCCGCCGTGTTTTTTGTGGACAACCTTCGAGGACAAAACCGTGCCGATGGAAAATACGATGATGTTCGCCGAAGCATTACGAAAAAATCGCGTGCCCTTTGATCTGCACATTTACGAAAAAGGCGGCCACGGCATGGGCTTGAAAGACAAACCGCCGTTCGCGCATCCGCATCCGTGGGCGGCGGATTGCCTGTTCTGGCTGAAGGCAAATGATTTTGTAAAAAAATAAATCGGTCGCAGAATCCATGTCCGGCCATTCCGAAATAAAAAATCCCAACGGAAAATCTCCGAACGGCGCGTTGACCGAACAATTGCGCGCGGCGGCGGCCTTGTTGGAAACGGTCGCGGGCAATCGCGCGCTCCTCGCCGGATTGTCCGACGACGAACGCCTGCGCTTGATCAAATCGGCGGGCGAAATTTATTGCCCGGACGTGCGCGAACGCCGCCGGCTCGTGAAAGCCAAAACGCGCCGCCGCAAAGCCGATCAATCCGAACGCGCCGAAACCAAACTCGCGCAGACCGGCATCCGCAAATTGCGCCGCGAAAAAGTTTTCACGACGCCCAACGTCCAGGTTCCTGCCGGCTTCGAGCAAAAAGAAATTGAGAACGACCCGGATTTTCGCGAAGCCGTCGAGCCGCAGAATTGCTATGTTTGCAAAAAAGATTTTTCCACGGTTCATCATTTTTACGACCAGCTTTGCCCGCCGTGCGCGGAATTGAATTTTTTCAAACGCACGGAAACGGCGGATTTGCGCGGGCGCGTCGCGTTGCTCACGGGCGGGCGCGTGAAAATTGGCTATCAAGCCGGCATAAAATTGTTGCGCGCCGGCGCATCGCTGATCGTGACGACGCGTTTTCCGCGCGATTCGGCGGCGCGCTATGCGAACGAGTCGGATTTTGCCGATTGGAAAAACCGCCTCGAAATTTTCGGACTCGATTTGCGCCACACGCCGAGCGTCGAAGCCTTTTGCCGACATTTGCTGGCGACGCGCCATCGCCTCGATTTCATTATCAATAATGCGTGCCAGACGGTGCGGCGGCCGCCGGATTTTTACGCGCACATGATGGAAAATGAAAACGGTCCGCTGCACGATTTGCCGCCGGAAATAAAACCGTTGCTCGGCGCCTACGAAGGTTTGCGCGGTTATCACATTTTGCCGGAAGGACAAAAAACAGAAGCGAACAAAGAAAACAAAGAAGCTTCGTTGCCTGCGTTATCTTTTGTAAAAAATTCAGAGTCAGACAAGACGCCTGTCCTGTTTTCCGGGCTAGCACACGCCGCTGCGCTTTCGCAAGTTCCGCTTTTGCCCGAAGAATTGGCGGCGCAAAAAAGTTTATTTCCGATTGGCAAACTGGACCAGGATTTGCAGCAGGTTGATTTGCGCGAAAAAAATTCCTGGCGTCTGCTCATGCACGAAGTTCCGTCTGTGGAATTGCTCGAAGTGCAATTGGTCAACGCCATTGCGCCGTTCATTTTGAATGCGCGACTAAAATCGCTCATGCTGCGCGCGCCGGAACGCGACAAACACATCGTCAATGTTTCCGCCGTGGAAGGACAATTTTATCGCAAGTTCAAGACGACGCGGCATCCGCACACGAACATGGCCAAGGCCGCGCTGAACATGATGACGCGCACGAGCGCCGCCGATTATCACGCGGACGGCATTCACATGAATGCCGTGGACACCGGTTGGGTGACGGACGAAGATCCGGCGCATATCGCCGCGCGCAAAACGCGCGAGCACCGTTTTCATCCGCCGCTGGACATCGTGGACGGCGCGGCGCGGATCGTTGACCCGATCATCGCCGGCTTTAATTCCGGCGCACATGTTTGGGGAAAATTCCTGAAAGATTACCGGCCCACTGACTGGTGAAAACAATTCTCATTGCCACGCGCAACGCGCACAAGGTGGGAGAAATCCGCACGATTCTCGGCGGACAATTTCAATTGCTCACGCTCGACGATTTTCCGGGCGCGCCAAAAGTGGTTGAAGATAAAAAAACATTCGCCGAAAATGCGGCGAAAAAATCCACTGAATTGGCAAAATGGTTTTCCCGCCGCCTGCCACTTGTCACTTGCCACTCATCACTCGATTTTGTTTTGGCCGACGATTCCGGTCTGGAAGTGGACGCGCTGGATGGAAACCCCGGCGTCTTTTCCGCGCGCTTCGCGGCGATGGCTTCCGGCAAAAATGAAAATGCTGCCGACGCGGCCAACAACGAAAAATTATTGCGCCTGCTCAAAAATGTTCCTTTGGAAAAACGCGCGGCGCGCTTTCGCTGCGTTCTGGCTTTGACGCCGGTTTTGGAAAAGGCAATCGAAAGCGCGTCGCCGGTTTGTTTCGCGGATGAACTCGAATTGCAAACGCAATGGTTCGACGGCGTTTGCGAAGGGAAAATTATTTTTGAGCCACGCGGAAAAAATGGTTTTGGCTACGATCCGCTGTTTGTGCCGGATGGTTTTGCGCAAACCTTTGCCGAACTGGGCGAGGCCGCAAAAAATAAATTGAGCCATCGCGCCCGGGCGCTGGAAAAATTAAAGCAGCAATTTAATAATTGACCCGCACGCGATAAAAACGGCTGGGCGCGCCGGCATTATCCTCGACGGTCATCCGCGCGCCGGTTCCGTTGGTGGTGATCAGCGTATTCCACACGGGCGGAAAATTCGTGGTGAACTCGACGATATTGGTCAGGCCGTTGGCGCTGTTCCAGGAAATTTGTTCGCCACCGCCGCTGCTTTGAATCGCCACTTGTAAAAGCGAAATATCCACGAAAACAAAACTGGCGGTCGTGGGCGGGAAATTTGACGACAGCACCGGCAACGTGTCCAGCGGCGGGGCATAATAATGATATAAAACCAAATTGGTGGGCGAAGGCGCGGGATTACCTATCCAGTATTTGAAACTATTGAAAGTATTCAGCACGTTGGTTCCGGCGATGACGTGGCCAAAGACGACAAAAAAATCATTTGTGTCCGGCGCGTCCAAAGCGGAATTGTTGGTCAGATTAAAAAACCATTCGGACGTGGCGGAATTGGTGTCGCCCGGAAGTTTTGCCATCGCAAGCGTGCCAAAAACATTGCTGAATTGCCGGCCCACGCCAAATTCATTGGTGATGGGCGGATAAGTGGGAATCTGGCTGATTACATTATTGCTCAAGGTGAAGCCGCCGCCTTGAACCACAAAATTTTGGACCAGGCGATGGGCGAATTCATTTTGGTAACGGTCGCTTTTGATGTAGTTCAAAAAGTTTTGCACCGTCACAGGCTTGTCCTGATCGTAAAGTTCCACTTCGATGTCGCCGAAGGCGGTGCGAAATTGCACCAGCGTCCCGGCGCGCAAAGGAAGCATGAAAGCCAACGCGACTAAAATACAAACAGTCCGAAAACATGGCATACCTCTTAATAATACAAATTAACCAATAAATTTCAAGATTTTTGCGAGATTGCGAGAGCATTGAAATTCAAAAGCATTCTTCGGGCAAAATTTATTAGCAACCATTCTTGAGGCATGTCAAGAGAACTTCGGGTAATAAACGGCGTCATAAAAAAGAATTTAATTAAATTATGTTCCCGCCAGCCAACGGTTGCGTGTCACAGGATAGGACACGCCTAGGTGCCAATTAGTCTTGAAACGGCCAAAGTCCGGCGCGGACTCGGTTAAGTCTCGACGGGAAACGGGAACTTCCCGACGGGAATTAGTTAAGTCTGGCCGGAAAATGGTTATTTCCCGAGCGGACATGGTTATTTCCCTGCGGGAAATGGTTAAGTCCGACGGGGAATTAGTTAATTCCCGGCGGGAAATGGTTAAGTCCGTGGCTAATTTTGACCGCTACCTCGCGATTTGTTGGGGTTTTGCGATAAAAGGAAATTCTTGGCCTGCGCTCAAAGCCGTTCTGGATGCCGATTCCAGAAAAGAGACACCAATTCCACAAACAGGACAAAACACCTGACCTTCCTGATTTGAAACGTCGAGCCTGTGGCTCGAATCGGCGCACAGCGCCGACGCTACATCAAATTACGAGAGAAAAGCGCCGGTTTATGAGTGAGGTGCTGCACCCCATTTGAATCCGATGCTCCTAATTCCAGCAAAATCCAGAACACGGACGCCGTTGGCAGGTCAAACAGCCCGCCATCAAACCAGAACGCCACCAGCAAGACCAAAGCTCCGGCGCGACAAGTGGCTTGAAGTGGCAAGTGACAAGTGGCGGGTGACAAGATTTTTCCCTTCTCCGCATCGGATGGGGAGAAGATGGCCGCAGGCCGGATGAGGTGTGGGTTTTTTCTAAAACAAAGCCCTACATAGGTGACAAAACAAAGCAAGCCAGGTATGCCCAATTCCGTTCCGACCATTAAATAGCTGTTCATGGTAATTGCGCCAGCACCATCTTCCGGCGGAGAATATTCTCTTTGATAAACTTCAATCGCCTTGTTCCAGCCGACGCCAAAGGGATGATCCCGCATGATTTGCAACGCTCCGCGCCAGGCAGAGACCCGGTGTTGCGCCGATGGCCTGCCAAAATCCATGCGCTTGATATACCAAGGCGCATTCTCCGGCGTGGCGTTCCAAAAAAACCACACGACGGCGGCGATAATAAAAATACCCGGCAAGACAAACCGCCATTTGAATTTGGCATAAATCTTTGCCAGATATAGCAAGCCCACTGCCGCCCCCACCCACGCGCCCCGGCTGTAGCTGAATACCAAGCCCACCGCCATCATTCCCGCCGCAATGAAAAGTATAATGGGTAGGAGACGACGTAAGAAGTCTCTGACTGATTTCTGATTTTCAAAATGAGACTCGTCACCTCGTCTCCTACAATTCTCGATCAACAACCCTGCCGCCAGCGCCAGCCCCGCCCCCATCAACATTCCGTAAATGTTTGGATTATCCCAAAGCCCCATCCAACGCGGGCCTTGATAATAATTGGCCGACATATCCAAATGCCACCACGAGGCAAAAGCCAGCAGCACGACCAGCCCGATAAGAAAAGTAGCAGCGGATGTGAGTCCGCTCTGATCAATTCTCGATTCCTGATTTTGGATTTCCGGTTTTTCAGTTAGAGCCGACTGACGTCGGCTGCTACCATACAAAAAAAATCTCGCTCCTTTGCCCAATGTCACACCCGCCAAAAGAATGACGGTATCTGCCGCCTGCGAAGAGGTTCCATAGCCAATAAAATATGCGGCTATTGAAATGAGCAACAGGCCAATAAGCGGCAAATCATTTAGGTCGAACGTCAGGAAAATAAAAGAGCCACACCAGACGGCGAGGCAAACCAGCAGCATCCATTGAACCGATAATAATGCTGCTTCAAACTCCCGAAAAATGTCGCTTTGGCGGCCCAATACATATCCAAAAAGAGAGACAGATATAATTGCCAATAGAAACGCGATAGTTATGCCGCCACGCCAATTCATTCTGCGGGCAAGGAAGCGGGAATGGCTTTTTTGCGCTGCCACCAGAGCCAAAACAAGGTGGCGTAGCTGCCGATGAGTAAATACGCCAGAATGATTTTCATTGCCGTGTCAGCGGTTTGCGGTGAGATATGCAGCGCATCCGTAAGATTGCCAAGACAATTGCACGGACGTTTCCAATGCATCCACCACATCCCTAATCTATACCCGAGAAAGCTCGTGGACAACCATGCCACTAGAAATGCCGCCAATCCGATATTTTTAGCTCGGCAATTACATCGCCAACAGATGAGTGCCACACACAATTCTACTAAGCCTGCTACGAGCATCAACCGCGAGAATGAAATCCCCACAATGGGATCTGGGGTCGCCAACAACTTTGAGTTTCCGAATGAGCTCCAAATTTTCGCGACACCAGCAACGAAGAGAATCATCCCAAAACTGAAAACAATCCACTTCGAAAATGCATAATACTTGATATGGTCTTTCAATGCTTTTGTTTGATCAATCCCATCTGCATTCATTGTTACCCCATTTTGCACTCGTTCAACAACTATCCCATTCAGCATGTCAAGAGCACCCTCTAATTAGGGACAACTGCTCTTTATGTATGGCCAAGGAACACATAGAACATTTTGACACGCGTCACTACCACCTGAAACACAAGAAATCCCGGTGCCGGTAGCGGTCTCGATCCCTCCCGTCTTCTCGCCAGTTTCTGGATTAGTATTGCATGTGTTGATCGTATCCGAACAAGTGGATGTAAACGCTGTATAAGACCCACCCGCTGCGTAAGCGCTTAATGCAATTAATAATCCTCCGACCATTATTAGACTTATTGACAATTTCATTAGTTTCATATTATTTCTTTCTTTTCTATTTCGTTATTTGTTCTTTGTTACTCTACAAAGTCCGCCGCGTCCAAACCAAAGCACTCCGGCAGACAGTATAGAAAATACAATTAAACCACATAATACTACCGATCGACGACTTCCTTGCGGTTGAATATTATTAGGAACATCCATCACTTCCTTTGGAATTCCATGGGCAATTAAATAAGTCTTTCTTTTTTCAAATTCCGCAACGATAATATTCGTATCAAAATTCCAATTTTTACTAGTCAAATTATACATATAATTTTGATCTATAAGCCCCTTGCTCAACGGAAAAAGCAGTTCTCTACATGAATAATCGCGAACAGAGAGGACATTTTCTTTTATTATTGGACGAAAGTCTGACACGATGGGTTCCTCTAAACGAAAGAGAATGCTTCCAATCACGCTGCGCTCCTGAATAAGTTTACCGTTGAATGGCCTGAAACGCTTATACTCTACTAAAAGCATACTAGCATCATTTGTTCCATTGATATTTGTTAGACTTGATTTGTGCATCCACCTCGTAAAACCATGCTCGAACCCGATGACAGGAACCATTCCCGTTGATTCTATTTGTTGTCCGGGACATATTGCCTCAATCTCGACATTATTAGACGACAAATACTTGATTGTGTAAGTATTATTTTCCTCCGGGTATAAACGCTCTCCGCCAAGAATAACCAAATCTTGTCCCGCTTCCAAACGAGACATCGCGTTACTGCCAGCAAAAGCGAGCAGCACAGATGTCAAAGCATGAGTTGCATATCGAGAAAAAACGCTGGGCTCAACAATTCCTAATGACATATCGGGGGGTAAACTTTTGCCTGGAAATTTTGGGCCTCTCTGGATCACGCGCAATATATTTCCATCCCAGCCCGCACTTTCGGCAATTTCGTCCTCGCTCTTGATGGGAACCAAATCTATTAAGAAACGGCCGTTGTCGTAATGTCCAGTTAACGAGAGCGTGTTGGTGAATTCAGGGCCTCGGCTAGACATCCGCACATCCACAATATCTCCCGACATACTCCAACTACCTTTGGGTAAATCTGCCATAACTGTAGGTAATAGAAATAAACCCAACCATAAAACAAATAAATATAGCGATTTTGTTGCGTGCGAAAAAGTATCGAGCCGAAATTCACCGGACACTTGGACATTGGCTGGGTTGGTGGCCAGCCATTGCAAATCGGCGGGGTTTTGGATACTACTGCGCGATTGACAAGTTGATTTACAAGCCATCATTTGTTACCCCTTTATTAAACCATTAAAAACTTGCACTCGAAGCAAAATCAAAGACCAAAACACGACATTTACAACCGGAGTGCGACATTCAGGGTTTTTGCGCGCGATCGTAGCAGATTTATCTGTAGGACAACATCCCCCATAATCTTTGTAACCTCTAGAAAAATGAGTGGAATGTTTGTAATCAAGGTTTGCCGCTGTTTCCTTGACGCTCAAACCATTTTGCAACAATTTGTCCGCTTGCTCGTGGCGTTGTTTCAAGAGCCATGCCTTCGGGCTTACCTTCTTTTCTTTGAGGAAATATCGCTCCAGTGTGCGCGAAGAAATGTTACAAAGTTTTGCCAGCTTTGACACAGACCAATTTCCCTGCTTTGCCAGTTCCGGCCAATTTGGATTATTATTTAGTTTGGTGTTCATATTTTCAATTGCGGATTTCGGAGTGCGAATTGCGGAATTAAGCGTGATGTCCATTTTGCAATGCGGGCGTTTTCCAATGCAGAAGGCAGAATGAAGAATGAAGAATTAAATTTCATATATTCACCTGTTCTTTCAAAGTGATGTCATTGTTGCAATGAGGACATTTAATCTTTTCTCCCAAAGCGTGAGTGGGAAACTCAATGTGTTCCTGACAAAAAAAGCAGGACATTTTCAAAAGATCAGGTTTGCGCAAGATGGTTTCCTTTTGGCAATGCGGGCAGGCAATCTTTTGGCCGAGGTTTTGCGTGGAAAAATTGATATGTCCACCGCAACTAACGCATGAAGTTTTCAGATAGCCGTTCGCAGCGCCGAATTTTTTCCGCATCCAAAGCCAGAGGAGTGAAAGAAAACTGCCGGTCAAAAGATAAAGCACCACAATTTTAAGCAAGCCATCCGCCATAGCAGGAGAAATGCCAAGAACGTCGGACAGATTGCCAATGCTTCCCCGAAAACTACCAGCCAATCCCAAGCGGTAAACCACCAAGTTTATGGAAAGCCACAAAACCAAAGTCAATTGTAATGAGGTTGGCCTTCCGAAAAGGCAAACCAGCGCCACGGCCAGCTCGATTCCGCCGACAATCCAGAACACATTGCGGATGGTAATCCCGAAAATCGGATCGTGCGCTGTCCCGAATCCGGCGTTGGCCCAATTGGTCATGAACACCGCGCTGGCCGCCGCCAGCAACAATGCCCCGGCTGAATAAATGAAGATGCGGATCAAAGTGGTTGGCATAAGTCGTTGGTTCGCTAATCTCCAAACAGGAATTTGGCGAACTGTTGTGCTTCTTCCCGCTGCGTGGCAATGGACCAGTAGATATGCGCGGTATCATTGTGCCAGGAGAGGGTCACGGGCACTCCGGCTTCCGCCGCCGCCTGCTGGTATTTTTTGACGCCGGCAATCGTGCTTTTATCGTCCAGGCCATCATCAATCAGGATTCTTGAGTGCAAGCCTGATAAGCTTGGAAAACTTTCGGGCGTGATCAGAATGATGCCTCTCCACAAGTCAGGCTGCCGGTCAACAAGCGGAGCCAATTCTCCCGATTCTGCGCTGGTGGCGTAAAGATAGACGTTGTTCGTATCAATTCGATGATCCTTTGCCAATTCTGCATAAACGGTCATGACATCCTCCGCCCAATTGTTAAGTTCCGGGCATAAAAAGCTGGGGCGGTCCACATTTACAAAGAAGTCGCCGCCATTGGCCGCCAGTTCAGGGTAGAACTGCCAATTGTAGGGCGACTGGCCAAGCAGCACGGGACATTTTTTGCCGTGAGCAGCCTGCGACGGTTCCCACAAATGATAGGTGATGACGCGACCGGAGGCATTGGTGACGGCCTTGCTTAAAGGGGCAATATATTTAGCATATTTGAAAGGGTGTTCCTGGCTGCAATAAACACAGTTCAAAGAGCCGGAGTCCAAATCGTATTGCCAGATGCCCGGCGGCTCGTTCGTCAATGTGCCGGTGATGAAAATTTGATTGCTACACACGTTGAAGCTGATGATTGAGCCGCGATCCCCCAATGCCACAGGAGTGGCAGCAGTGTTGGTTTTTATGAAAAGTGTTTCCTGTCCCAAATCCTGCATCATATAAGCCACGCCTTTTTCATGGTTTATCCACTGTGCTTTCTCTACGGAATGCGGCTGGCTGCTGATTACGCCCAAATCAATGCAGGAACCGGGGCGGATTCCCCATGCTCCTGTTTCAGAAGGTTGAAATTCGTATAAGCTATCGCCGGATTGATCGCCACAAAGCAGCAGAAATTTTCCTGTATCCGGTGAAAAGGAAAAGCCTTCGAGTTCGTTGGTGGTTGAGTCGAAAATTTGCGTGGTTGAGCCGGAAGCAATATCCAGACTTTGGAGCGTATTTCCCTGTTGCCAAACGACGGAATGGGTGCTGGCCGCCACGAGCCTGCCCAAAGGATTTTTTGAGTGAATACTAAAAGGATCAGCCGAAACCCATTTCCCATCCGCTTTTTTCTCGACCACAACCAAATCTGTATCCCCGCCAACGATGCGGATATAGGCCAATGCGCGGGGTGACAACCAAACTAAATCCGATATAATCCCGAAAACGTAATAACCATTCATCATTTTTCCGTCCACATTCACGGTGGTGATTATTTTCCCCGTATCTCCATCGCAAATGACGATGCGGGAATTAGCCCATTCCTGCGAGTCGTGTTGTTGAAAGGCAAAGAGGCTGTCGTCCGGCGCCCAGCCAAAAATTTTGAATTTTACCGGGTCGTAAAACTTTCGCGGTTGTTCATAGATCAATTGTTTCCGGCCGTTGGCGATATTCAGAAGAAATACTCCAACGCCTTGCTCGGTGCTCTGGCCGAATAAGAGTTTATCGCAAGCTTTATCGGGCATTGGTATCGGCAATAAAAACTTGCCGATGGAGGCAAGTTCAGTGGCAATTGCTTGCATATGGGCCGGTCTGACAGCCTTGACATGAATACGCCACACAAACATCAGCGCGACCACCAGAATTGCCAATGAAAAGCCGATGACTGTTTGTTTAAACTTTCTCACAGGGCAACATGTCCTTTCATAATTCAGTTTTATTTTGTAGCAGCCGAGGTAACACCTTCTGCATTTGAAACACTGCCTAGTTCCAACAAAATCCAAAACAACGAGGCCGTTGGCAGGTCAAACAGGCCGCCATCAAACCAAAAGGCTACCAGCAAGACCAAAGCTCCAGAGCGACAAGTGGCTTGAAGTGGCAAGTGACAAGTGACGGGTGACAAGATTTTTCCCTTCTCCGCATCGGATGGGAAGAAGGTGGCCGCAGGCCGGATGAGGTGTGGGTTTTTTCTAAAACAAAGCCCTACATATGCGACAAAACAAAGCAGGCCGGGGATGCCCAATTCCGTTCCAAGCATTAGATAGCTGTTCATGGTAATTGCGCCCGCGCCGTCTTCAGGCGGCGAATAATTTTTATCGTATGTTTCAACCGCCTTGTTCCAGCCGACTCCAAGCGGATAATCCCTCATCATTTGTAATGCGCCGCGCCAGGCAGAGACTCGATGTTGCGCCGATGGCCTTCCAAAATCCATGCGCTTGACATACCACGGCGCATTATCCGGCGTATGCCCCCAAAACAATACTACGCCCAACGCCAACAGCCCAAAGCCTATGGCCACATATTTCCATTTCAATTTGCCGTAAATCTTCGCCAGATACAACAAACCGACTGCCGTCCCTACCCATGCGCCCCGGCTGTAACTGAATAATAAACCCACTGCCATCATACATGCCGCGATGAAAAGGATAATAGGTAGCACATGCGTCCCTCGTGTAGTCAATGGCGTCTCGTCATTGATATTTTGAAGGTTCGACGCGGGACGCGCCGAACGGCAGCCGAGACGGCTGCGTTCCCCGATCAACAACCCCGCCGCCAGTGCCAGACCCGCGCTCATCAACATTCCGTAAATGTTCGGGTTATTCCAAAGCCCCATCCAGCGTGGGCCGTGATAATAATTGGCTGACATATCCAAATGCCAGAAAGATGAAAAGGCCAGCAGCATGAGTAGGCCAATGAGAAAGTAGGAGACGACGTAAGGAGTCTCTGACTGATTTCCGGGTTTTGAAATGAGACTCGTCACCTCGTCTCCTATAAAGAACCTCGCCGCTTTCCCAAGCGTCACGCCCGCTAAAAGAATGGTGGCGTCCATCGCCTGTGAGGATGCCGCGTAGCCAATGAAATAGGCGGCTATTGAAATGAGTAATAGGCCGATGAGTGGCAAATCATTCAGCTTGAACGTCAGGAAAACAAAGGAGCCGCACCAGACGGCAACGCAGGCCAGCAGCATCCATTGAACTGACAACAACGCCGCTTGAAACTCGTGAAAAATCTCGCCTTGAGAGTGTAGAACAGATCCAAAAATAAAAACAGATACCATAGCCAATGGTAATGCAATCTTTAGTAGCCGAAAAGAATCTGACATATCTACCTTTACATCATTAGGCACGGCACCTCAGAATATATCGCTCTAACGAAGTGTGAATTGTTATGATCGCGTTTCTACAAAGATGCCGCACGGACGGCACTTGAGACCCCCCTTTCTACGCTGCCTCCAAATCCAGAACAAGCTTGCATAGCTGCCGATGAGCAGATACGCGAGAATAATTTTCATAGCCGTGTCGGCAGTATGCGGCGGAATGTGCAGTGCGTCCGTAAGGTTGCCGAGACAGCCGCACGGGCGCTTCCAATGCATCCACCATATACCTAGTCGATATCCTAGAAAGGTCGTGGACAACCATACCACTAAATACGCCGCCAATTTGATGCTTTTACACCGCCAGCAAATGAACGCTATCCCCAATTCCAATAAACCTGCTGACAACATCAGGTGTGCGAATGAAATCCCCACTATGGGATCTGGTGTCGCCAAAAACTTTGAGCTTCCAAAAGAACTCCATATTTTGGCAATACCAGTTACGAAAAGAATCAATCCAAAACTTAAAACAAGCCACTTTGGAAACCGATAGTCTTTCATACAACTTCTAAAACATCCCCTGCTTAAAGTTAGATATATGCATTGCCAGTCAAAACAAATGAATGGCCTGGCTTATAAATTAACCAACTTTTTAAATAGTATTTCTTAGCTATTGCACGCAAGGCACTGAAGTAGTTGGCCCATAATCGCAATCCGGAAATGGTGTGCAAACACCACTTGGCGCATCTATACAACTTTCATTAGTGCCCGATTTAGTGTCAATAGTGCCGCCCGTCTTATTTCCGTTTTCGTCATATGTGCAATTATATGTCGTTTCTGAACATGTGTTTACTACGACTTGTTTGTTTTGCTGTTGCTGGGCCAGCGCAGGGACAATAGATATTCCACCAAGCAATGCAACTAATAATTTAATCATCACTTTATTATTTGTTTTTTTCATATTATTTTTAGTTTTGTTTTTTTGTTAGTATTCTTCTCTCGACTACCATTCTATTTTGCCTGTCGCAATCCAAACCAAAGCATACCCGCACACAAAACAGAAAATCCAATTAAAACGCATAAAATTATAGCTCGTCGAATTTGCCATTTTGCAAGGGCTTGGTAAGCTGATACCGTATTGGCTTTGGCTAATAAATCCTTCGGATATCCATGCATTAAAATCATATTTGTTTTAAATTGCCTTACTTGTGCACTGATGAAATTGGTGTCGAAATCCCAGTTTTGATTGGTGAGTTTATACCGACAATACCACTCTACCGTTCCTTTAGTCCACGGCAAAATTTCGTATCTACTAGAATAATCCAAAACAGTTAAAGATTTTTCAGTAATTGCTGGAAAAAACACACTCCTGTCCTGATTTTCTGAATGAAAAGAGATTTTCGCTGTAACCGCACGATCCTGAACCAATTTAGCACTTACTGGTGAAAAACGGTTGTATTCCGTTAAAAGAAGGATATTTGTCGAATCAACGTTTGTAAAATTGGATCGCTGAGTCCATCTTTTAAATCCCTGCTCAAAACCCCGGACAGGAACCAAGCCTTTTTCTCCAAGTTCAAGTCCTGGGGAAAACGCTTCAATTTCCGTATTGCAACTCGATAAGTGTTTGACTTTATAGGTGTTATTTTCCTCTGGATAAATACGCTGCTCACCAAGAATAACCGAAATTTTCCCATTCTCCAAACTAGAGAGCAAATTGCTGTCAGCGAAAGCAGACAATACAGATTGCAGAGCGAAACTTGCACGGTGCGAAAACACACTAGGCTCAACAAACGCTAAAGAATTGGTGCGCAAAGCACTTGCATTTACGTTCTTAATGTCGGACCACCTCTGAATCAAATAAAGAAGCTTACCATCCCAGCCGACGCTTTCAGCATTGTCATTTATTGTTTTGAGTGGGGTCAGATTTAATTGGAATCGGCCATTATCGTAATATCCAGTGAGAGAGAAAGTATTGGTAAAACCTGGTCCTCGACTAGACATTGCCACATCCACAATGTCTCCCGACATACTCCAACTACCTTTGGGTAAATCAGCCATCACGGTTGGTAATAGAAATAAACTCAACCATAAAACAAATAAATATGGCGATTTTGTTGCGTGCAAAAAAGTATCGAGCCGAAATTCACTGGACACTTGGACATTGGCTGGGTTGGTAACCGTCCATTGCAAATCGGCGGCGTTTTGGATTGTCAAAAGATTTTCGTAAAGCGTCGCCGCGTCGGCTGTCGAATTGGAAAACAGAAATCCTTGCGCGGTTGCGCTGGTCTGCCCTGAACAAGCGGCATCAGATGTTTGAGGTTCTGTCATCTGCTGCGCCATGCAGTTCAGCAGAAACGGGCGAACATGTCAATAAAAAGTTCGTTTTATTGCGGCCTGGAACAAGGTGCTCTTTTCAAAGATTGCGAACGTTATTGCGTGATGTCATTAAATTTAAAGATCAAGAAAATTTTAGGATGAAGCTTGAAAAAATCTTTTGAATCTAAAACAATGAATCAACAATCTTTGCGGCAACTGCCGATAAAATGAAAATCAAAGGCAACGACAATATCTGCCTAGTCATAAATTCCAGCCGGGGATTCACTTTGATTGAATTGCTGGTCGTCATCGCCATCATCGGAATTTTGGCGGCGCTGTTGTTGCCGGCGCTGGCGCTGGCAAAAGAGAAGGCAAAACGCGCCATTTGCCTGAATAACGAAAAGCAACTTGATTTAGCCTGGCAAATGTATGCGGATGAATCGGGTGGCATTCTGGTCTCAAACACTTGGGAATTTCGCACCGGAGGCATTGTTGAAAGTCCGTCGAATTCATGGGTCACAGGCAATGTTAGTTTGGACACCAATCTGACGACCATCACCAGTGGATTAATTTATCCCTATGTGAAAAACATTCAGGTCTATAAATGCCCGGTTGATCGCAGTCTGGTTTCAGGCACGGTTATTCCGACATTGCGCAGCTATTCTTTGAGTTGCTTCATGGGAGGACCGAAAACGGACATAGATGAATATGGCATCAAGCCGGTGCATCGAACCAGTCAAATCCAAAAAACATCCACGGCCCTCACTTTTATTGAGGAGGACATTTCAACAATTGACGACGGGCATTTTCTGTATTCAGCCACCATCAATGAATGGTTTAATGTTCCTTCGTGGCGGCATCAGCACGGAGATACTCTGGCATTTGCTGATGGACACGTCGAATACTGGAAATGGCGGAGCGCTCCACCAACCTTAATTTTTTCACCGCTGACCGATCCGAAGGCGCTTCAGGACATCACGCGATTGCAACAAGCGGCGGCCGTTGCCAATTGACCGAAAAATTGACACTTGCGCACTGCGCCTTGGCCTTGCGCCAATGTCTCGACTTCCGTTTGAATTTTTTCTCGCGCTGCGTTATCTGCGGCCCAGGCGGACGTTCGTTAATTACTTTGATTTCCATTCTTGGCGTCGCCGTTTTAATCATCGTCATCAGCGTGATAACAGGCTTCGATCACGATTTGCGCAATAAAATCCTCGGCTTCAACGCGCATTTCACGGTCACGGCCAGCGGAACGACCATAATCCAGTTTTGTCAGGCTGGCGGCGGCTTGCGCACGGCAATTTGTTGCGAAGGCTCCAGTTTGGATTGAACGCCCGCGAGCAGATTGTGGACGACTTCCAGCAGCAAATTCGGCGTGCAACTGGATTTGAGCAGGGTTTGTTCAACGCCGATTTTTGCCGCCGCCTGCGCCAGATCGCTCATGTAGGCTTCGGATAAAATCACGACCGGCGTGGCTTTCAAATCCGGCGTCGCGCGGATTTGTTTCAACACGTCCACGCCGCTGAAATGCGGCAGCATCAAGTCGAGCACGACGAGGTCGGGCCGCAACTTCGCCAGCATTTTCATGGCCGCCAAACCGTCTTCCGCCAGCTCGACTTGAAAACCTTCGCGCAAAAATTTGTCGCGGTAAAGTTTGCTGATGATCGGATTGTCCTCGACTATGAAAATAGTTTTCATCGCTCAATCAGGGTAGCCGTTGGGATTTTTTTTGTGCCACGCCCAAGCCGTCGCCACGATGTCTTCGAGTTTGGGAAATTGGGGTTTCCAATTCAACTCGCGAATGGCTTTGGCGGCGGACGCGACGAGCCGGGGCGGATCGCCCGCGCGTCGTGGTTTTTCAAGCGCCGGAATTTTTTTGCCGGTAATTTTTTCGCACATTTCAATGACTTGTTTCACCGAATAGCCGTCGCCATTTCCCAGATTGTAAAAACCGGTTTTGCCCGGCGGCAATCCGAGAATGTGCGCCTGCGCCAAATCCTTGATGTGAATGTAATCGCGGATGCAAGTGCCGTCGGGCGTCGGATAATCGTTGCCAAAAATTTCCACGTGCGGTTTTTGGCCAAGCGCGACGGACAGCACGTTGGGAATCAAATGCGTTTCGATGCGATGATGTTCGCCAAATTTTTCACTCGCACCGGCGGCGTTGAAATAACGGAACGCAATAAATTCCAATTTGTAAATCTGCTGATACCAGACCAACAGTTTTTCAAACATCAACTTCGCTTCGCCGTAAGGATTGATCGGGCGTTGCGGTAAATCTTCGGTCATCGGAATTTTGTCCGGCGGCCCGTAAGTTGCGCACGTCGAGCTGAACACGAATTTCTTCACGCCACATTCCACGGCGGCGTCGGCGAGTTTGAGCGCGTTGACAAAATTGTTGTGAAAATACTTTTTCGGATTGGTCATGGATTCGCCGACGAGCGCGCTGGCGGCGAAGTGCATAATGGCCTCGGGTTTCGCGGATTTAACAGCGTTCAAAACATCGCCGTCAACTTCCGGTTTGCCTAAAATAAATTTCGCGCGCGCATCCACCGCCGCGCGATGGCCTTCGGTCAAATTGTCATAAACCGTGACGTGATGCCCGGCGTTCAAAAGTTCTTCCGCGCAAATCGAGCCGATGTAGCCCGCGCCGCCGGTGACAAGAACGTTCATGCGCCCAGTGTAGAAAATTCACACGCCGGTGAAAGTCTTAAATCTTTTTAAGGCTCAAATCACACGTCGGTTGAAACAGAGGATTAAAGGCTGACTTCGTGGGAAGATGGTGAATTTTAAGAAAGGAACGAGGTGAACAATCTGATCTAACTTTCTGGTTGTATTTTAACCGGGCGAGGCGTAAAACAGCATCAATCAGAAACCAAAGCCGCCCAACAAGGCAACCAAATCCCAAATCCTTTATGAAAACAAAACGAAAACTGATTCAAATCTGCCTGCTCGTCGCAGCATTGTTGCAAGTGACCATCTGCGGCGCGCAGGTGACCGTGACTCAAATCGCCGCTGGAAGCCAGCACAGCCTTTTTGTGAAATCCGACGGCAGCCTCTGGGCCATGGGATGGAACTATTACGGCCAGTTGGGCGACGGCACCGGCAGCTTTCAAACCAACGCGCCGGAGATGATCGTGCCCAGCGGTGTCACCGCAGTTGCTGTCAGGGGAAACCATAGTTTTTTTCAGACCGGCAGCACCCTCTGGGCAATGGGACAAAATGAATACGGCGAGTTGGGCGATGGCACGACTGATGACATTTATGTCCCCAAGCAGATTACTACCGTCATAGCGCTGGGCGCCGGATACTACCACACTCTTTTCACAAGAGGGGCCGGCTTCCCCTTCACTTTCTCCCGAGACCTTGATGCCATGGGTGACAACGAGGACGGCGAGTTGGGCGACGGCACTTTCAACAACACCAATCAGCCCGAGCGGATTGAGCGCGACTCCACCCTAACAGTGGGTTCCACCTACGTCACGGCGGTTGCCGCCGGAGGATACCACAGCCTGCTTATCAAAAGCGACGGCAGCCTGTGGGCCATGGGATTCGACGTTGGCGGCGCGTTGGGCGACGGCGGTTTCTTCTCGACCAATAAAGCCGAAAAGATTGTGGCTGGCGGCGTCACGGCAATCGCCGCCGGATTAGAGCACAGCCTGTTTCTGACGAATGGCGGCAGTTTGTGGGCCATGGGTGACAATACTTACGGCGAGTTGGGAAACACCAAGGTTCATACCGGCGGTTTCACCAACCGGCCCGTTCTGGTTGTTTCCAGCGGGGTCACCGCGATTGCCGGCGGATATTACGACAGCCTTTTTATAAAGTCCGACGGCAGCCTCTGGGCGATGGGCTACAACTCCGATGGCCAGTTGGGCGACGGCACTTTTAACAACACCAACCTGCCGCAACAGATCGTGGCCGGCGGCGTCACGGCTGTCGCCGCCGGAGATGCCCACACCCTTTTTCTAACGTCCGACGGCAGCCTTTGGGGCATGGGCCAAAGCTTCGTCGGCCAGTTGGGCGCCGGCCTCACCGCCAACCAAAACCTCCCGGTGCAGATCATTGGCCCTCTGGTGGCGAACGGCGGTTTTGAAACGCATGATTTTCTCGGCTGGACGCGCAGTGAAACTTTCGCGGACAGCTATGTCAGCCCGAATGCCCTGTTTGTTCATTCGGGCACTTATGGCGCTGAAATGGGCCCGCTGACTTCGCCCGCTTTTTTTTCACAAACTTTGAATACAACTTCTGGAAAAAATTATCTGCTCTCGTTCTGGCTGAATTGCGATGGTGACACACCCAATGAGTTTAGCGTGTCATGGAATGGAACGACGCTCCTTGACCGGGTTAATCTCGGACCTACCGGGTGGACCAATATGCAGTTCATAGTCTTGGCCACAAGCGCTGACACAGTTCTTCAATTCGGCTTCAGGGATGATCCCAGTTATCTCGGCTTCGACGACGTCAGTGTCGTGCCTTTGAGCGCGCCGGGTATTACCGGCATCAGTTTGGCCGGGACGAATCTTGTCCTCAACGCGACCAACGGATTGTGGAACGGAAGTTATGTGACCTTGATGAGCACAGACCTGGCGTTGCCCTTGAACTTATGGACGCCGGTGGCGACCAACACGTTGGATGGCAGCGGCCCCTTCAGCATCACCGTCACCAACGCGGTGGATATGACCGCCCCGCAACGATTTTACACCCTACAATTGCAGTGACACGAGGTTCGTCTTAAGTTAAGGAAACCACAATCAACGAGCCGAATATAAAGTGAGCCATGAATTAGGCGAACCCCGCGAACGGATTAGTTTCAAAGCACGGACTGACTCCATTTTCCATTTCGGAAAAGTTATTTACTTCCAACGGAACTGTGGCGGCGCTTCGGTTGAAGCGGGAACCGGCAGATGGATTTCCTTGCCCTCTTGAATCTGCGTGGCGATCTCTTGCGCCTCGATAGCGTCGTTATTATCCATGGCCCGCTGATAGGCGGACGAGACTTTGACCCTTTCACGTTGCGTTTCGGAGAAACAGTTGCGCACGAAGAAAAAGTTCATTTCAGTTTTAAAGCTCATAGGTTTTTATTCGGGATGCGCCGCTTAAACCAAAACCGCTTTGTTGGTCTTGAGATATTTCTCGATAGTCTTGATGCCGTTGCAGGAATTGGCCACGCGCACGGCGTCCGGCTTGCCCAATTTATAATGCACCAGCAGTTTGCCCACCATTCCCACCTGGAGATTCGCTTTTGCCATGCGCCAAACCTGACCGGCTGCCAAAGGCTTTTGAAGAACGCGCCGGGACGATTTAATTTTTATCATGGTCAAGCCTGCGCCTTTATCTGCCATTACACCAGTTAAATCGGAAAATGATTTGCAACCGGGATCTTGGCAAGCATCGCCGCCAATAAAGGAGTCATAAAGGAGTCAGTCCTCAACACGTCCATTTCCCAGCCGTGTCGAGGAATTTTCGGAATTTTCATTTTACTTCATTAAACTCCCAATTCCTTCTGTGCCGCATTTGCTTCCGTCCTGGCTTTTTTGAAATTCAAGTCCGGTTCGTAATCAGGATGCCCGGCGCGTTGTTTGATCAGGCTTTCCATAAAGTTAAGGACAGGCGGATGATTTCGTCCAGCTCGGCTTTGGAGTCGCCGCTGCCGAAGGTGAAGGTGCTGGTGAGATGCTGCCAATCGTCGGACGAAAGGCCGTAAAGTTCGCGGGCGATGAAGATTTCGAGCGCGGCGCGTTCTTTTACGTCGCGCGGATTTTTCAACAGTTTCGCGGCGGAATCGGCCAGCTTCTTAATTGAACTCTGCATCTCAATCACGATCAAATAACATCATTTCCGCAAAAATATTTTTTGGATAACCAGCCTTCGACCATGAATGATTTCGCGTATTATAGCTCCAGCCTCTTTGATCCAATTGTTTCGCAAATTCTTCACGATTAAGATTCAGGCAATCCAACGCGCGGCGATGCCACAATTCGATCACGAGCCTGTTGAACAATGCTTCACTCGTAAAGCTGCTCGTGCCGTTGTTAAGGCAGGTATCAAAAACTTCCGAAAGAATAGTCGCTGCATCTTCGATTGGGGTAATTTTCGGAAGCTTTACTGTTTTGCGAACTTTGGCTGGTTTGTAAAATGTTAAAATCATCTCGCCTGCCAGCACATTCGCGGAATTTTTCTTTTTGTGCATTGACCAGATTACATCGCCGGTCTGCGTGATGGCAGCGCGGAGTTCTCCACCACATTCACTGGCTGTTTCAAGAATCGTTGCGAAATAGCTTGTGTCCCAATGTTGAAAAACAATTGAGAACCAGCGGTCGGGTTTCAAAAGGCGGAAGCAAGTTTTAATGCTGCGCGCCAAACTTTTTTTATAGTGTTCCTCGGTGTGTTTCTGCTCGCCGCCGACGATGGTTTCCTGTTCGCGCGTTTCATCCGTAACCGGAAAGCCGAGCCAATGATTCCACAAAATTGAAAGGTCAAGATAACTGATGAATGCCCCATAAGGCGGGTCAGTGAAAATGTAATCCACGCTGCCGGGCTTGATAACTTTGTCCAGCGTTGCTGCGTCATGCGCCAGCACTTGGAAATCTTTTTTGCTGTCGAGCTTTAGCGAACCACCGGAAGGCTTTTGACGATATGCTTGCAGATGGAGCACTTCTTCTTTTGCGGCCAGCACGTTCAAGAAGCGTCCGTGAAATGTTTTCCAAATCGGTAATTCCACGGATTCAGACGCCAATTTGTAGCGATAGATGCTAAAAATGCTTGAACCACCACGGCTTTCAGCACGGCCTTTTGCGGAAAGGAAAGTTTTGTTGAGTTTGGAAACCGATGCTGACCAAGCCAGCAATAACAAATCATGGATAACGCCTTCTTCATGCTCAATCGCTTGCTTTATCAAGGCAAGTCCGGCCAATTGGCGCGGCGTGAACATTTCATAAAAAAATTCAGCATCTGAATTGCGTGGCAGCTTGATATTTTCCGGCAGCGGCAGTTTTTTTAGCCATCGTTTTGCCACAGTCTCATCTTTTTCAATTTCGTGAACCCGTTTGGAACAAATTTGTTCCACGCGCTCGAAAGCCTGACGCAGTGGCGTGGTGGAAGGCAGCGTCGTATCGGCAATATTGCGCGCAATAAAATTTGCGAACGGATTCAAATCATTCTGAATCGCGTTGCGTCCAAGCAAAAATGCTTCTATGGCGGTCACGCCAGTCCCGCCAAATGGATCAAGCACCACGTCGCCTTCTTCGGAATATCGCTCGACGTAATCGCGCACCACGTTTGCCGGACGCCGTGTGAAGTAAGGATGCACGCCGTAATGTCGCGCATCTTCCTGTCGGGCGGCAGGAATTGCTTCAAGGATTGGTTCGATGGATGCGCGATTCATTCAACTATGAAGACAATCTGCCAAAGCCGAAAGTTCGAGGATGTCAACATGGTCCGGCGGATTTACCAAATCATGTTCGATGCATAATACGACCGCTCTAGGGATTTCCGCATAACGCATTATTTGGTATTTGAAATCAGAAGAACGCTTCTTGATTTCGACCGGACACGAATACGGAGGCAGTTTTGAAAACTGAAAACGGCTTTTGGGGCAATCGAAGCCTTGGTTGAGGTAAAGGCTCAAATCAAGTCCTAACAAAGAAAGCGCGCCTGCGGTGCGAAGTAAATCAACTTCATGCACATTACGCAAATTCAGCCCTTGATGTTCCGCGACAACGCGCCGGATTTGCGAACCCGCCCAAGAAACGTCATTGGATGATTCCTTGCGGCACGCTTCGATTTGTTTCTTCCAAAATTTGCTTTGGTAATCATGATGGAATGAAAGTGGGGAAATTACTTTCTCCAAAATTTGCGCACGGGTCATTCCACTCATCGTCACAGCAGTCGGAATGAGAATGAAATGACCATCGGGATGAATTGCCGCGTCCAAATCAATCCGCTTAAAATCTCGTCCGCTCGTGAGTCCATACCAATATCGAATCGCTTCACCGATGGATTCCACACCTTGAATCCGGTCATGCCCGACTTTGCCCACGACTATTTTTCCAGTCCCGGAAATTTTGTGGTCGCGTCCGACTGCCGTGAACGAACTGCTGGCAATGCCGTAAGGTGTTTGCAGCACCACTGGGCATGCGCCGCGCTTGCGCAGGTATTCTTTGACATGAGGAGTGACGCTATGGAAATAATACTGCGGCCCACCCGTCGCAAGACTGCCAGCTTTGGTTTGTTGAAGATGCATAAACTGATTAAAGATTGCGCGCGTTCTCAATTCTTGGCAAGTGCCGCATGAATGGACGCCGTTTGTGTTTGCGACATTGTTGAACCTTTGGTGTATCGCCAAAAATCTTGCTGAAGTCTGGAAAGGCGCGGGTTGCTCCGGTCAACTTGTGGAAATTAATTTCTGCCGCACAGAGCGGAATGATTCCCCGGCAAAACATGAGTATCGCAACACTTCTGACAATTGGATCGACAATCACGGTGCAAAGATGGCGTTCAGCAACAGCAATCATCAATTTTCTTTTGTTGTTAAAATTCCAGCGGCGGCGGAACGCGAGCGCGGCCTCGACGTCCGGCGGCAATTCGGCGAGATATAATTCACCGTTGTCAGGCTTGAGCATTTTGACGACCCACGCGCAGGCGGAATCAATACGCTGATATTGCTGCCAGAAACAGCGCAAGGCTTTGATGAGAAAGCCGCCGGAACCGCACGCGGTATCGGCGATGCGGATTTCAAACAGTTGCGCCATGAGATTTTCCGCGCGCGCGAAATCGCATTTCTGGCTGCTGACGGCGTTGCAGATTTCGTCCACGAGTTTTCCGGCCAGAGAGTTGACGAGTGAATCCGCCATCGGCGCGGTGATGCCGGCGGGCGTGTAATAAATGCCCTCGCCTTTGCGATTGGCGGCGAGAAACATTTCGTAGCTTTTGCCGAAGATGTCCTCGTCAATGCGGCGATAGTTGTAATGGACGATGCCGCGACTGAACGTTTGATCCCAGGGGTTGATGCCGAGGACGAAATTTAATTTTTCGCTGAATTTTTTGAGGTTGTCCGGGTCTTTATCGAGCCGCTCCCAAATGCGTTCTGAAAAAATTTCCGTGTCATAATAATCGTCGAAAAAATCCTCGAAGCGCGCTAGAAATTTAGGAACGACCCGATGCGAACCTTTGGGCTGCCAGTCACGGCTTTCCTGGGTGTAGGCGTCCTGGGTGTAACGAAAAGGCACCAGCCCAAAATCCTCAATCGTGCGGGCAAAAACCAGTTTGTTGATGAGCAGGATGATGGACTCGGCGGCTTGTTCGGCCGGTTGCCATTTAACTTTGTCAAATTCATTAAACCAAATTTTCAAGTCATCAAAAAATTGCTGCTCCAACTCCGGCCGGTCCACCGTGTCTTCGAGCCGCCGCACGACATCCAAAAGGCTCCGGGTTTCAACGCAGCGATTGATAAAATCAATGAACGGCAATTCAGCAAACGGCTGGTCGTCAAAAAAGAAATCGCGCGCGTTGAAAAACCACGCGGTGCGGAGATCGGTAAGAATCAGATATTCATGACTGCGCAGATACTTTTTTACCTGCGCGGAATGTTGCTTTGGATTTGCGCCGTGGCTCCAAAGGTTGTCGCCGGGCCGGTCATATTGAAAAAGCGGTTTTAATTCAAGCGGCAATGGCTCGCCCATTCGTTCGGGCAACATGAAATCCACCCAACCTTCGCCTGTGCCCACCTGCCGCGTCGGCTGAAATCCAAGCACGTCTTTACAAATGGCAATAAATAAATCTTCGGCGGCGGATTCAGGCTTGGTGCCGTTCTTCAAATCAAGGATGTATTTTCCGACCGGAGCGTAAGGCGAAGGTTCGCGGGTTTCGGCGAGCGGAAGAAATTCGATGCGCTCACGCTCCGTGAGTTTTTGAAGTTCGCCAAGAATTTGAGCCGGTTTCACGCGATGAATATGCTCGAAGATTTTCGCCAATGCGACGATGAAGTAAAATTCAAAATCAGGTCAACGGATGCGTCCGCAATGGGCTCGCGGAGGACTTGGAGATTGTCGCCGTAATAGAGCTGGTTCACCGCGCGCCAGTGTGCGCGGGAATTTTGGCGGCGTCAATTCTGCGTTCGTTTCAAGCATCAAACTGCCTCAACGCGCGGCGGGTGGTTTCCCTTTTATTTAAGAACTTGGCCAAAGGTTTTTTCGCGGTCTCCTCTTTGCTCCGCCTTACACCGCCATGCAGGAGGTCGCTGGACTCCAGGCGCTGTAACCGGTGCTGCCGCCCAGGGCGCGGACTTGAACATGGAGATGATGTTTCAGGCTCGCTTCGTATTCAGTTTGAGCAACCTGTGCAATTCTTTGATGAACAGTTTCATGTTGACGTGGACGCGAACCGTCTTTGCCTTGACCTAGTGAATACTCCGTGATTTCGATTCCCAAACCACATTCAGGAAAGATAATATCTGGTGCTGGCGGTTCTGGCTGAATTGAAGCCGAGCGCGGACATTCAGGACAATTTTTTTGAAACGCAAGGAGTCTTTTAAGCTCTTTGTCCTTTTTTTCTGTATTTGCTGGCATTTGTCTTTTTGTTTCACCCACAATGGGTAAATTTCGATTGACTACATGAATTCACATTTTCACGCCAACTTCCTCGCATTTCCTCGTCCAGAATTTCGCGGACAGTGAACATGATGGTGGAAATCATGTTATGGTTTGATGCAATCCTCCGTTACCAACATTTTCGCGTCGGGATAATTCTTTGGCACGCCGGGGGCGGTGACTGATTCCGCGTTTTCAATTTTGGTGGCGACTTTTTGGTTCAACGCGAGGAGTTGGGCGAGCAAATCTTTTTTCGGATTGAAGCCGTAGGCGGTGAGGACGGCGGTGTCGAGCGCGGCGTGGGCGTCTTTGAGCGGATTCGCGCCGGGCAATTCGAGGGTGCGATAGAGTGCGCGCAAGCCGCCCTTTATTTTTGGCAATGCCTCGGCGCGCACGCGGCGCAACTCGCGCGCCGCCGCTGCCACGGCGTCAATTATGGCGATGGCGTCTTTGGGCAGCGCAGCCCCGTCAGGGGCGGAATCTTTATAGCCGGCGGTGGTGGATTTGGTTTTAGCTCCGTCAGGAGCGGCATATTGGGAAGATGTCGCTCCTACGGAGCTTGGACGATTTTTCGCGGGCGGTTCTACAATGATGGCGCGCCTAGCGGCGCTGGGCGAAACGTCAAACTGCGGCCACGGGAATGTGTCGAAGACGGATTCGGGCGTGTAGCGAAACTGCTCTCCTAGCTTGCTACATTTGGTGATAAACCAAAGCCAGTGTGCGCTCGATTGCAGGACGCCAAAGCTGTAGTCATCTGGAAAGGCGAATGCAAACAGCGCGTGGTCAGGCCGAATATCGCTACTTACGAAATTGAAGATAGGACATTTTGTAACACCAGAGCAAACGATGTAACGCTGAAACTGCCCAACTCGATCAACCAACTCTTTGCGGCAACGGAAATGTTGCCACCAATTTTTAAGCCAAGTCTGGTCTTGGCCGGTTTCCAAACCAGTTTTCTCTCGTTCCTTGCGGGCATATTCCTCTATGTGGGGCAAAACCGTCTGCTTAATTTTACTGAACGGAGCGGTATAGCTTTGAGCTTGCAGAATGTCCATCTTCTGAAAATCAATCACCCAGCGTTCGGGTTTTCCTGATGTGACTAACTCTTGCCCGATTAAAAATGGATGAACGACTTCACAATTCTTTGGATCAGCTTCTAGCAATTTTTTCGCTTCATCAGGTTCAATGACGAATCCGTGGTGGCGTGGAAACTGGCCGTTGAAAACTTGTTGAGGCTCTTTGTTGCATAGTAGAGCCTTGGCACTGGAAACATCAGATTGATCCGACAACGAAGAATTGATTTTGTCGGACTCACGGACATCAAGTTCGTATTGTTTTGCTGCCGAACCGCTGCCGCGTTTGCGGAGTTTCTTGGCGACTGCGGACGGCTCGACTTTGAACCAGAGCTTGCGCGTCTTGGGCAGCAGCGCGGCGTCCTGTGTTTTCACCCAGTTGGCGATGGAGACGTGGACATTGGCTTCGCCCGACCACGGCTGGCTTTCCACGGCTTCCACAATCGTGCCGGTCTTCACGACGTAATCGAGTCCGCCCACGCGGGACTGGTTGTTGCGGATGTTCTGCGTGCCGACCAGTCCGGCGCGGCCAGCCACGGGATCGGCGGCGGTGCAGGCGGGCAGATGGTCGGCGGCTTTGCGAATCCAATAGACGCAGTAGTCGGCCATGCCCGGCACTTCGGCATAGGCGCGGCGCAATGTATTCACATAGTCCGAACCACGTTCTGGTTTTAGTTTTTTCACGCCAAGAAACGGCGGGTTGCCGATGATGACGTCGGCCTTCGGCCATTGCGCGGGCAAACCTTCGGGCGTGAGCAAGGCGTCGGCGGCGATGAAATTCTTTTCAAGGTTTTCGAGCGGCAAAGCCGGTTCGGTGATGTGCAATTCGTCAATCGCCAGCTTGCGGCCAATCATCATGGTGACTTTCGCCAGCTCGACGGCGAACGGCAGGATGTCGAGGCCGTAAAAGTTTTGGACGCTCAAGAAGCTCAACATCCGCTGGCCGGGTTCGGCGCGGCTGGGAAATTCCTGCATCCGCTCAATGAGCCAGGCTTCGATGCGTTTGAGTTCGCGGTAGGCGATATAAAGGAAGTTGCCAGAGCCGCAAGCGGGGTCGAGCACGCGAAAATGATTGAGACGGTCACGAAGCTCGATGAGCCGTTTGAGGGTTTTGGCATTTTCAATTTGCTCTTTCCACGGATCGGTGATCGTCGGCTTGACGATTTTCATAATGTCGGACGGGCTGGTGAAATGCGCGCCGAACGCGTGGCGTTCGTCGTCGGCCATCGAATGTTGAAAGAGCGTCCCGAAAACTTCGGGCTGAACTTTGTTCCAATTAAATTTTGCGGCGGCGCGCAGAAGCACCAATTCGTGGCCTTGGATTTCAATCTGTGCGGGATTCTCAAACAGGCCGCCGTTGAAATAAGGAACTTCCGTGTAACGTCCGCCGCTCGCCGCCTTGGACTGGTTCATGGCCTTGAAAAGTCCGCCGAGCAGTTCGTAGCTGTCGGCAGGCGTCGTGCATTCTTCGAGCAGATTGGTGACGAAATACTTTGGCAGCAAATCAATGTCCTCGGCAAAGAGCGCGACGAGCATTTGCAGGATGAATTTTTGCGCGACGGAACGCTCGACTTGCGGCTTGCGGTCTTTGCGCAACATCCATTTGAAGCAATCGGCGAGTTTGTCCGCCGCTTCTTTCGTGACGGCGACACGGTCATTTTCAAAATTTGGTTTGGGATTGCCGGGCGCGAGAAATTCGAGCGGGCCGTAACGCTCTGGCAAATCAGTGAGCGCGAGCGTGTCTTTGGGCGTGTCGAGGTCGGTGTCGAAATCGTAAATGCGGAACTCGTCGAAGTTGCACAGCACGACATAGCGCGGGCGATTGGGAACGAGGCGCGTCCAATAATCAAAAGCCTGCCGGTAATGTTTCTGCAAATCCGTGCCGCGCTTTTTCATTTCAATCAGCACGACGGGTTTCCAGACAAGATCGGCGAAAGCCGTGCCGCCAGTGTCTTTGACCACGCGGAATTCCAGTGTAGCCCCGACTTCTTTCAGCCCGGCGTTGCCGAACGCTTGAAAGAGGCGGTCGAGAAAAAGCTGGGCTTCGCCCTTTTCGTCGCCAGTGATGTGCTTCGCACACCAAACGACGAATTCAGAAAGTTTTGTCCCGTCCGGCATGGCGGCAAGTTTGCGCGGGAAGTTTATCAGCGTCAATTCTGCGTTCATCAGCGGTTAAAAGGATTTCCCGATTTGGCTTCGCAATGTCCGCGAGAAACTCGTCGCCGCCGATGCTGCCAGCCACAAGAAGGACAACACGCTCACCTTCAAGGAACGGCGCGGGCTACCGGGTCAACACGCGCTTCGCCCGTTTCATCAACATTGCCATCCAAGATGCCGCATGGAATTTCGGACGTGAAACCAAGCAAGCGCTTCCAAAAATTAAAAGCTGGGGAGATCGTGCCGCGCACAATCGGCGTTACCCTCATTGAAACTGCGGATGTATTTCCAGCCGTTGCCAGTTCGCCGGAGACAACGGCGCAATGCGATAAATCGCTTCCGTCATCGGCTCGGCGCTGTGGGAAATGCGCGCGCGTTCCAGCCAGCGCAAATCCAGCGGCTCGGAAATCAAGCTTAAATCATTCGCGGCAATCGTCGTTTCTTCCTTGAAGCCGGTGGCGTGGCCGACACCGACAAAAAATCCGGCGAGCAACAACGTGACCCGCAAAATGGTGCTGCGCGAATACGTCGGCAGCGCGCAGGGACGCTGCGGATCGAGCAATTGAAACAGGTTTGTGAAAAGCGGCAGCGTCCACATGGCCGGATTTTTTGCGGGCGAATAGGCATCGAATAAAATCGCGTGCGGGGAAAGAAATTTTGTGGCAGCGGACGTGCGTCTGCTCAAACCTGCTATTTCGGAAGTTAGAGCCGACTCACGTCGGCTGCTACTACGGGAAAGGAACGTCGGAAAATCACCGCCTTTAAATTGCCAGATCACTTTTGATTTTCCGTTTTGAAATTCAACGGAATTTTTTTGCAGCAATCCGGCGATTTGATGCTCGTAACCGTCAAAGTAGCCGAGCGCGGCGGCATTTTTCAGCGCAAATTTCAGCGGCTCGACGGTGCAATCAAAACTGACGAGGCGAATTTTCCCTGATATCTCGCGCAACGCGCGCAAGACCGTGAGCGCGTTGGCCGCCGCGCCGAGGCCGACGTCCCAGATCACAAATTCACCGCAATGATTTTTGAGCCGTTCGCACAGGCGGAGTTGCCGGACGTAAAGCGCTTCCGCTTCCGCGACGGGACCGATCACCGGATGAAAGGTCTCGCCGTGCGCGAGCGAGCGGAGGCTGTAAGCACCGCCGGCGAGTTGGACAAGTTGATAGCTCACATTGGCCGCAACGAAATTTTCAGGAAAGCACCCGGACAGTTTCGATTTTTTTGATCAGCCATTTGCCACCGGATTTTTCAAACGTGAATTTCAGCTCTTCGACGACCAAATCGGTTTGCCCGGAAAGGTTGGCTTCGACGGTGGCATCGGCGATGGCGGAATTTTTATCCGGCGCAACGGTGACATTGATGTCGGGAAATTTCACGGAAAGCGAACTTAACACGGAGCACGCGCCGACGGCGGCCTGCGTGATCTCTTCACGGCTGGAAAAATTTTGCGGCGCATAGCCGGGCAGATTGAGGTTGATCTCGACGTTGGTGGAAAAAAATCCGGCCACATTTTGGGCGCTTGCCAGTTTTGCCAGATTGCCTTTCGCCGGGGAAAAAGAAACGGTGCGCGCAAGTTTCGTCAATTGCGAGCGGATTATTTTTTCAGGGCCGGGAAAAAAAACGAACCACAGCCAGACGCCGAGCGCGATCAGCGCGGCGAATAAAAACAGCCGCAAAATGATTTTCATAAAAGGACTTTGCCCATGATGCGTTCGCGCGCGACGCGGCCTTTGGTGTGGTCTTCGGGCGGCATCGTCCGGTTGTCGCCCACGACATAATACTCATTTGCGCCGATGCTTTCCGGCGGAAGATTCCAAACGGATTTCCATTTTTCATACGGCTCATCGAGGATTTTCCCATCAATCACGATCTGGCCGTTGACGAACGCAATCGTTTCGCCGGGCAACCCGACGATGCGTTTCATCAACATGACGTGCGGCCCGGAATAACGGATGCTCACGACATCGCCCCGGCGCGGTTCGTGCCGGAGGTAGGCGAGCCGGTTCACAAAATTGATCGAATGATCCTTGTAAGTCGGCAACATGCTGACGCCCGTGACGCGGATGGGCAGCAGCACAAAGTTGAAAACCACGAAGCTGGCGACCACCAAAACGGCGATGCGAATGAAAGTATTTCTGGGATTGCGCCCAATCGCGATGACATGCAGCCAGCTTTGACGCGGCTTGGAAGTGGCAACTGGATTTTGCACCGTCATGCGCGCAAAGTCTCGACGCAAATCGCCGATTGCGCAACTAGATTTGGCTCATCGCCTTGTCCAGTGCGGCAAAAAGCTGGTTCATCGTCGCTTCCGTTTCGTCGCCCATGTTGGAAATGCGGAACGTCGTGCCTTTGATTTTTCCGTAGCCGCCGTCAATCAAAAAGCCTTGATCCTTCACGAGCTTTTGCAATTTGGCAACGTCAACCGTTCGTCCGCCCGGACGCGCGCCGTTGCTGACGCAAGTGAGCGTGACGGATTCAAAACCTTTTTCGGGAAATAAATTGAAGCCGTGTTTGGCCGCCCAATCGCGCGTGAGTTGATTCGTTTTTTTGTGGCGCGCGTAACGATTTTCCAAACCTTCGGCAAAAAAATCGTCGAGCTTGGAACTCAAGGCATAAACGTGGCCGATGCTCGGCGTGCTGGGCGTCATGCTTTGCTCGGCATTTTTTTGAAATTCCAAAAAATCAAAATAGTAGCCGCGATCTTTGGCCGTCGCGGCTTTCGCGAGCGCGGCGGACGACGCGACAAAAACCGCGAGTCCGGGCGGCAGCGCGAACGCCTTTTGCGTTCCGGCCAGCAAAACGTCCACGCCCAATTCGTCAAAATGAATCGGCAGCGCGGTCATGGAACTTACCGCGTCCACGATGAACATCACGTCGGGATATTTTTTCTTGAGCGCGGCGATTTCTGCGAGCGGCGACATTGTGCCCGTCGAAGTTTCGTTGTGGATCAAAGTCAGCGCGTCGAATTCTCCCGTCGCCAGTTTTTTATCAATCGCTTCGGCGCGAATCGGCGAACCCCATTCGACTTGCAACGCCTCGGCTTGTTTGCCGCATTTTTTTGAAACGTCAAACCACTTGTCCGAGAACGCGCCGCACATGCAGTTCAAAACTTTTTTGGAAACGAGATTGCGGATCGCTCCTTCCATCACGCCCCACGCGGACGAGGTGGAAAGATAAACGAGTTGCTTCGTGGACAGCAATTGCTGGAGTTGCGGCTGGATTTTCGCGTAAAGGTCTTTGAAAGCCTGCCCGCGATGGCCGATCATCGGCGAACAAAACGCCTTGAACGTTTTCTCGCTGACTTCGACGGGGCCCGGAATGTGCAATTTGACGTGTGGCATAAAATTAAAAACCGTTCGTGAAATTTTTCACAAGCCGGACGGAAACGCAAGCGAAGTTTTATTGAACTGCAATGGCTCAAGAAACTCACGCTCGTGATTTTGCAACAGATAGTTTTTATTTGCATACACATTTAATTTCGATATTGTGTGTATATGACTAAACGAACGAACATTGTTTTGGATGCAGGTTTGGTGCGGCAGGGCATGAAAGCGACTGGCATCAAAACACAACGTGCTTTGGTGCATCATGCGTTGAGTGAATTAGTCCGGCGCGAAAAACAGATGGGTTTTCTCGCGCTCAAGGGAAAAGTCAAATGGACGGGCGACTTGAATAAAATGCGTCGCTATCGTTTCGCATGAAAATTCTGGTTGATTCCACGGTTTGCATTGATTTTTTCAACGGACGCGAGACGGCGCAGACCGCGAAGCTGGAAGAATGTTTCCAAAATTTTGACGAGATTTGCTATTGCGGTTTTGTCTTGCTTGAAGTTTTGCAGGGCATTCGTGATGGAAAGCAATTGATTGCCACCAAACAACAGTTTGAAAACCTGACGTATTTGGAAGATGACCGCTCCACATTTGAACTGGGCGCGACGATTTATCGCGAGTTGCGGCAGCAAGGAATTACCATTCGCAATGCGATGGACTGCCTGATTTCCGCCGTCGTCATCCAGCATGGCGTGAATTTTCTGGAGAACGACCGCGATTACAAATTCATTGACCGGCATTTTCCGCTCAACCGGATTTGAAAGCGCGCAGCGGTTAAAGGAATTGAAATCGCAAGTGTAGGCGACGACGTGAGGAGTCTCTGATTAAAAATCCAAAAGCCGGATTGCAATGAGTCTCGTGACCTCGACTCCTACGGTTTGCTTTCGTAGCAGCGAACGTCCGTTCGCTCTGACTTCAATTTGAGCCGATTGACATCGGCTCCTACGATAAAATATACGGAATATGCCGCCCCGACGGGGCTTGAATTTTGTTTGGGTTGTGGTTCTACAAAGATGCCGCGCCTACGGCGCTATGGGAAGCAAAGGCGGATGGGAGATGGCCGAGGCGAGGGAAGAGGTGCAAACAGTTATGCTGCGACCGTAGCGCCCATGTGTTCCATCACATATTCGTCAAAGGATTCGTAATTGGGAATGCCCCGTTTGTTATTCACACGACCGAGAATTGTGTTGTCAACACGGTGGTGCAGATAATCCACCAGTTCTTCAAAACGGCTTTCAGGAATAAAGTAGGTCGGTGCTTTGAACGTAGTTTCAATATTTTTGAAAAGCACCGAATAGTGGAAGTGCGTGGCTCGTCCAAATCGGGCGTCGGCTTCGCGATAATGATTGTAACGTTCAACGAGATATTTCACATAATTACGTTTGGCGAGATTCGCGCCAATGCAACCCTCCGGGTATGAGGCGGGGCGCTTGCTGCTTTTGCTCATCCGAACGTTCGTTATACGGTCGCCAACGTGAACTTCTCCTGCGGTGATGTTTCCGCCGGAAACATTGAAAGCGTTCTTCGTGCTCATGTTGCTATTTTAACCTGTTTTTTGATTTTGCCAACAATTCATTCATCACGCCTGCCAGATGTTGGCGAAACGCAGCCTCAAACGCTGGCATATCAGTGTAAGTATGATAAATGGCATTTTTCCCCAACTTGCGCTTAAATTTTTCAATTCGAGTAAATTCATTGCGTGCCTTACGCTGTTTCGGTCTCGGCTGGTTGTTGAAATACACCATTACTTTCTTACCGTGCTTGATGCTGCGTCGGATTTCCTCTTCCGTTCCTGAATCCGCAACACCCGTAGGTGAACCAAATCGTGCATTAAAAATGCCCACCATGATGTCGCATTGATCCACCACCTGTTTATTTAACAGCGATTGCGGTCGGCCACCGGCAGCGGGGTGACTGTGCGTGCGCCAGTGGGTGAATTCTACTCGCGCTCCCGACAACGGACCATGATCCCGATTCCATTGCTCAATTTGTCCACGAATCACAACATACGCCTCGTCCACAACATCCGAAGGTGCGCCCACAAACAGTCGAAATAATTGAATTTGTTCCGGCATGGCGAGATGAGATTATTGAAAGTTTAGAATATGGTCAAACCAGCTTCTTCGCAATCTGCTCGTCCAGGATTTCCTGCACCGTCAGGGCGACGATGACTTTATGACTGCGCTTAAAGAAAGAATCTATTTCCCGTAAAGCATCGTCGGAATAATCGAAAGAGATGAAAAAACCTTTCTCGCAATCTTCGCGCATCATCATGGCTTCAAAGGAATCTATGTCGGGACGACCGACCTTGTCTTTTTGTTTCACCTGAATCGGATACCAGCGTTCTTTCAGGGCGAGTTCGCCTTCCTGTTTCTTGCGCGGCGTGGCGGCGGAACTCACGGGATAGATGCGGCCATCCACGCCCATGTCGCCCACCTGCACTTTGTTCGGGATGCCGCCGAGGGCGATGACGGCCCAGTTCTCAAATTCAAACGGCGGGATGATGCGCAACTTTTCTTCGCTCCACGGCAGATCACGGACGACGAAGCCGCGTCCCGCGCGCCAGAGCGGTTCGCTTTCCGGCAACGTGCAAACGTCGCGCAAGCGTTTGGTCATGACGCGGCAGGCGGTGGGCGAAATATCAATGTCAATCATGGCGCTACTTCGTGGGAATATATCCTTGTTCAATTGCCTTATTAAACCATTTCTTTCCCTCAACATCATCTTTTGCGACACCAAACCCGTCTCGGTAACACAAGCCGAGATTGTATTGAGCAGCAGCGGAATTCTGCTCGGCTGCCTTGCGAAACCACTTCACCGCCTCTGTCGCATCCTTCGTCACGCCTAACGCGTCAGCGTAGCAGACGCCCAAATTGTATTGTGCATCTTTGTTTTCTTGATCTGCGGCTTTACGAAACCATTTTACCGCCTCCACATCATTCTTCTCAACGCCTTTGCCATTGTGATATGCGAAAGCTAGATTGTATTGGGCTTTGGCGTTATTTTGATCGGCAGCTTTGCGAAACCACTTTACTGATTCATCAAGGTCTTTTATCACGCCCTTACCGTGTAAGTAGCAGTTGCCAAGATTAAAGCAGCAGTCGCCAAGCTTGAATTGCGACATGGCATCTCCATGTTCTACTGCCTTGCGAAACCATTTCACAGCCTCGGCCTCATCCGGCGCAACACCAAACCCCTGTTGGTAATGCAAGCCGAGACTGTATTGCGCGTCTGCGTCCCCCCGTTCGGCTGCCTTGCGATCCTTCTTCACCGACTCAAACGCACCGAGGAAGAATTCTGTATCAACTGCGTCGTCACCGCGCTTTAGCAAGTGGCGCGAAGCCAAGTCGCTAACCTGCTTTGGCGTCAACGATTCATCAATTGACTTCAATTCGTTACCCAAATGAACTACCGGAATTTGAGAGGTGATTATGCCGAGCACAACGCAACAAATTCCAATCAAGAAAACTGTCCATCCCCTGCCAGACAAACCAATCACCAAGCCAATGCCGGTCAAAAGTATTCCGATCCAGAACATGGCCGTGCCAAGCCGGTATATTGGCCTGCACATTCGTAAAAACGTCATATAAACCTTGTTGTTTGCTTTTGCGATTGCGGATTCAACGCAAAGAGCATTTCATATCGCAGCGTGAAAAGCAAAAAAGTTTATATTTTAGGAGCAGGTTGTTCGGTGAGGTATGGCTATCCGTTGGCGAAAGATTTCCTCGATGCACTGAAACAATACCAAGCAGCGCTGGAACGGAGAAAAAATTGTGAGCGCCTGAAGCAGTGCCTTGTCAATACACTTGCACTCGTAGAAAAGCATCGTCCGCCGACCATTGACCGGCTTGTGCGCTGGATTGAAGATGAAGTTGCACGCGAAAAACAACCTTTGTCTTTTATTCAAGGTGTTGAATGCGCCCAACTTGATCAAAAAGCATGGGATAAAATCCGTGACGCCAAGATTGTGACCGTTGCCCTATTTCTTGAACGAGAAGCCGCAGCTTGGCAAACCGAACTGTCTAGTTATGATGAGTTCCTACACATTATTTTTAATGGCAATCGTAATGCGGACGCATTGCAATCAACATCCGACTGCGTATTGAGCTTCAATTATGACCGTCTGTTTGAGATGGCTTTTACCGATTATTTCAAATTGGATGCAAATGCGAATTGTTATGCTAAAAATTGGCTTAATGCAGGACTAAGTTTTTTACATAACCAAGCAAGTGATTTTGCTCCCGATCAATTCTGTTTTTTGAAGTTGCATGGAACAGCGGCGATACAGGTAGCAGAGCAACATGGACAAACAAGATATGGCATGAATGCTTTGCGCAAAGCTGAATGGATTGTTGATGACAGTTTCTTTTGGCCAGCAGAAAGAAAGGCTTCCCCGATTCCGAAGGAAAATCCAGAGCCGTTGATTATTTTTCCGCACGAAAAAGAGCGCGCCCGCGAAATGAACACGGCGTTTAATTTTGACAATTATATCAGAACGACTTGGACTCAAGCTGCGAAAGTGATTGAGGATGCCGAGCAGATTTGGGCAATTGGATACTCGTTTGACCCCACCGATAGAAAATCTGTTTTTGAACTACTGCGGAAAAACAAAGCAAGTTGTGAGATTGTCGTTCAAAACCCAGAAGCGGAGAAAATTTGCAACGAGCTAAAACTTCGTTATTCCGATCTCACTTCTCGGCTTAAACCACTTTCAGATGCGTTTTGATCATCCTTTTCATGCCAGCTTTTCAACAACATTCACCTTGAAATTATTTTCGCCGAAAATCTGGTCGAGCATGACCTTGACGTAGTGGCTGGCGTGCCAGTCGCAGTGGTAATAAAAGCTGCCGGTCTTTTTGAGGACGCGGGCGAGTTGCACGCAGCGCGGGCGCAGGTAGTCAATGTAGGCCTTGGTGTTCTCGTGGCGGTCTTCAAAGGCGCGCTTCTCCTTGGTCTCGCCCCAGAAGACTTCGTAGTTGCGGTTGGAGTTGAAGGGCGGGTCTATGTAAATGAGGTCAACGCAGGCGTCGGGCAGTTTGGCGAGTTGCTCCAGATTGTCGCCGCAGTAAATGACGCGGGTGTCGAGGAGGGCGGAGGATTTCAAACGGCTCGCGGGGACGCTCGCCCCACCGGAAGGTTTCGCGTCTGATTTCTTGGCCATGCAATGAAGCTAGAAAACATTTTTAGATTCGTCAATGTTTGCCGCAAATTAACCATTGGCATTTGTCACAATTCTGATAAAGTGCGTATCCGCTTTTCATTTTAAGCGGCTCAACTTTTAACCAAAGAAAATTTATGTCACAGCATCGCAGTCTGCGCGCGGCGTCCACGTTGGGCGGCAAACGAAATGTCCTCAAGCGTTTCGAGCGCACGGAACTTCTCAAAAAACGCGGCCAGTGGAAAGCGGGCGACCGCATCACGGGTTTGCGCAAAACCAAGCCGGAGGCTTAAGCAAAGGCAGAATGTAGAATGAAGAAGGCAGAATCGCCGCACCGGTTTGTTTCTGCATTCTGAATTCTTCCTTCTGCATTTATTTTTGTGGTTCGCCTCCAGAAATTTTTAGCCGACGCGGGTGTGGCTTCGCGCCGCGCGGCGGAGCAAATCATTCTGGACGGCAAGGTCCGCGTGAACGGGCAAAGCGTGCGTTTGCTCGGAACGAAAGTTGATCCGGTTCACGACGAAGTGGCGGTGGAGGGAAAAATTGTCCGCGCAAAAAAGAAACTTTACATCGCGTTGAACAAACCGCCCGGCTGCGTCTGCTCGCATAACGATGAATTGGGCCGCCCGATGATTTATGAATTGCTGCCGCGCGAGTGGCAGGCGCTGGTCAATTCCGTTGGCCGTTTGGATTTCAACAGCGAAGGATTGATTTTTCTGACGAATGATGGACAATTTGCTTTGCGCCTGACGCATCCGCGTTATGGCGTTCGCAAAAAATATATCGCGACGGTCGAAGGCCGCGTGGAACCGGCGATGCTGGCGGAATTTACGCGCGGCATTTTTCACGGCGGTGAAAAATTGAAGGCGGACAAGGCGCGGCTCATGGGCAGCAGCCGCGCGAAGAGCGTGGTGGAACTGGAATTGAGCGAGGGAAAAAATCGCGAGGTGCGGCGGCTGTTTGAGTCGCAGAATTTTTCGGTAAGACGCTTGCAACGCGTGGAGATTGGAAAAATCAAGCTGGGCGAATTGAAGCCCGGAAAATGGCGGACATTGACAGAGACGGAAATAAAAACTTTACTTGCGGAATCATGAAAACGAATTGCTGGCTGGTTTTAGGAATGTTGATGGCGACGGGCGCGCTGGCGCAAGACAACTCGAACGCGCTGCCGCCGATTCCCGCGCCGTTGCTCACGCCGCCGACCAACGACATTTCCGCGCCCGCGCCCGTTCGCAAAACCAATGAGCCGGCGGCCAAACCCGCCAGGCATAAAAAACATTTTTCGTTCGCGCCTAGAAAAAATCTCCACGAACCCACAGTCGCGCTGGTTCCCGGCCCGGCGGAAGTGGCCGTTAAAAATCTGAACGTGCGCGGGCAGGCGGGATTGCGCGGCGAATTTCTCACGCATTTGAATCAGGGCGAGACGGTCACGGTTTTGGAGCAGATCAATTTGGCGCGACATAAAGCCGGGGAACCGGCGCAATGGGCTAAAATTGCTTTTCCCACAAACGGCCATGTTTGGATTTTCACACGATATGTTGATAAGGCGAACAAAACCGTTTTGCCGAAAAAGTTAAATTTGCGCGCGGGGCCCGGTGAAAATTACAGCGTCGTCGGCGTCGTGGAACGCGGCGAGCCGGTGACGGAAATCGCCACGCGAAATGATTGGATGGAAATCGAGCCGCCGACGAACGCCTACGCTTTTGTGGCCGCGATGTATTTGAAACAGGAAGCTTCGGGAACGCTCGCGACCAATCTTGAGCCTTCGACGGAAACTGAACCGATGACGACGAATGCCGTTCCTGAACCGGAGCCGATTGCGCCCGAACAAACCAACCTGCCGAACAGCCAGTTTAATCCGCCGCCGCCAGCGGTCATTGACACGAACGTTCCGCCAATGGAGACGAATGCGCCCTCGGAAACTGACACCAATCTTCCGGCGGAAGTTGACACGAACGTTCCGCCGCCGCCGCGCATTGTGACGCATGAAGGCGTCGTGCGCCACGTCACGAGTTTGATCGAGCCGACCGCGTATGAAATTTACGATCCCACCACGGGCGGCGAAATTGATTATCTTTACAGCACGGCGACGAACCTGGATTTAAGCCGCTATAATAATATGCGCATCATTGTGACCGGCGAGGAAGGTCTCGTTCAACGCTGGAACACGCCGCTGCTGACCATCCAGCGCATCCTCGTGATTGATACCAACGCCGTCGTTCCTCATCATGTCGCCAGCCCCCACGCTTCCGAATCTCATTGATGGCCGCGCCATCGCCGCGCAAATCCAGCGCGAATTGGGCGCGCGCGTGGCCGCACTGAAAAAACGCGGCGTCCATCCCGGTCTCGCCTTCGTGCGCGTCGGGGAAGATGCCGCGTCAAAAGTTTATGTCGGCAGAAAAGAAAAGGCCTGCGCCGAACTGGGAATTTTTTCCGAAACGCACGTTTTGCCGGAAGCCGCGAACGAAAACGAATTGCTCGCGCTCATTGAAAAATTAAATGCCGATCCGCGCCTGCACGGGATTTTGGTGCAGGTGCCGCTGCCAAAGCAGATTCGCGAATCAAAAATTTATTCAACGGTTTTGCCGCAAAAAGACGTGGACGGTTTTCATCCGGTCAACGTCGGCAAACTGATGTTGGGCGACGAAACGGGTTTTCGTCCCTGCACGCCGGCGGGAATCGTCGAATTGCTCGCGCGCTCGAATGTGAAAACGGACGGCGCGGAAGTCGTGATTCTTGGGCGCGGCAACATCGTCGGCAAACCAATGGCCGCGATGCTTTGCCAGAAAGGAAAAAATGCGAACGCGACCGTCACGATTTGTCATTCGGCCACGCGCGACATCAAAGAACATTGCCGGCGCGCGGATATTTTGATCGCGGCGATGGGCGTCGCGGAATTTGTGAAGGCCGAAATGGTCAAGCCCGGCGCAGTGGTGATTGATGTCGGCGTCAATCGCGTGAACGGAAAACTCCTCGGCGACGTGGATTTTGCCGCCGTCCAAAAAATTGCCGGTAAAATCACGCCCAATCCCGGCGGCGTCGGGCCGATGACGATTGCCATGCTGATGCAAAACACCGTTCGCGCCGCCGAAAATTTTTCCAATTAAAAATAAAATTCAAAACTAAAATTATGCAAGCCACTCGAATCCTTCCCGATCTGCAATCTTCACTGTTGTGCGAAGAAGTCCGGCAGGAAGCCAACGGAAATTTTTTTCTCATCGGCGTCATCAATTTCCTTCGCGTGCCGCAACTGCCCCTCGTGGCCGGACGCCTGTGCGTTTTCGACCGCTGGACGGCGGGCATCGGCCAGTTCACGGAAATCATCCGCTTCATTGCGCCCGACCAGACGACGGTTTTGCGGACGGGCGAAATGAAATTTGAACTGCGCGATCCGGCCACGCAGGCGACGAACGTCATGGTCTTCGGCCAGCTCGAATTCAAGACCGCCGGGACCTATTTTATCGAGGTGCTGGTGGATGACGTGATGAAATTGCGTTATCCGGTGCCCGTGATCCACGCGCCGCCGCCAAATCAAAATCCGCAGGCGCAACCGGCGGAAAATAAACCTTGATGTTTAGCCACAGATAAACCCAGATGGCCACAGATGCTAAAATTTGTTTGTCTGTGTTTCCTCTGTGCGAATTTGTGGCTGAATGAATGCTTTCGCGTCAAATTTCGCTGAACCGTTCACGCCGCGCGGCGTGGCGGCATTTGCCCGCGCCACTTTTGGCCGCCTGCTGCTCACGCAATTCATCATCGCGCTGCTCGTGGCCGTTTCCATCATCTCGTTTCTCCACGACAATTGTTTTCCGACCATTCAGCAGGCGATTCAAAATCTGCCCGACACCGGAAAAATTTCTTACGGCAAACTCGCGTGGCCGGGCGATTCGCCCAAACTTCTCGCCGGGGGAAAATTTCTAGCCCTGGCCGTGGACTTGGATCACAGCGGCCAGATTCAATCCACCGCCGATGCGCAGGTCGAGTTCGGCGGAAATTCCGTCCGCATTTTTTCCCTGCTCGGTTATCTCGAATTTTTTTATCCGCCGGATCGCTACGCGCCGTTCAACCGCGCGGAACTCGAACCGATTTGGGGCGCGTGGCGCGCGGAAATTTTATTTCTCGCCGCCATCGCGACGGTCGTGGCGTTCTTTTTGGTTTGGTGGATTCTCGCCACGCTTTATTTTGTGCCCGCGTGGATTTTTGCCTTTTATTTGAATCGCGAAGCGGATTTCCGCGCGAGTTGGAAACTGTCCACCGCCGCGTTGCTGCCGGGCACGCTGCTCCTGGTTGCCGGGATTTTGCTTTACGATTTCGACTTTCTGACGCTGGTTTCCTTCGGCTTCATTTTTGGCGCGCATTTTATTCTCGGCTGGATTTATCTTTTTGCCGCCTCCTTTTTTTTGCCGCGAATCCCGCCGCTCCGGAAAAACCCGTTTCGGACAAAAAGATGATTTCGGGGAAGTATAGCGTGTCATGCTGATTTCAAGCACGTTACATCAATTGGTATATTTGCAATAAAAACAGCCGGAACAATTTTCATGTTCCGGCTGCCTGGAAGAGGGTTGCGTTCACATTGCCATGTGCGAAACCGGATCGCTCCAATCGCTGTAACCCCGGCTGCCGCCCACGGCGCGCGCCTGCATCACATACGTCGTTCCCGGCGTCAGGTTTTCCACGGCGATTTGACGCGCCTGCGTGGAATCCACGATGGGCAGCCATGCGCCGCCGCTGACACTGTAACGAACCTGATACGCCCG
>DATCEV010000050.1:0-55901 GCA_036509895.1 Verrucomicrobiia bacterium | reverse complement strand
CAGCGATACGCCGCCAGTCCCGCGCCGCAATCGCCGTCGGTCTCGCCGTTTTCCAGGCCGCCCTCGGCGCGGAGCGTTTCGATTTTCCCGGCGGCGAACAGCGCCGCCGTCGTCTGCTGTTCCGATTCTTTGCTCGATTCCAGCGCCGTCGTGATGCCGTGCGTCAGGCTGACGATAGCAACGCCCAAGATCAAAATCGCCACCATCACTTCGATGAGCGAAAATCCGGCGTTGAGCGGCGTCACATTCATTCGTGTTTAGGTGCGGTGAGGTGAACGCGCGCCGTCACCGGGTTCAGTTGCAGCATTATTTGAAATCCGTCGCGGTCGCGCAGTTGGATTTCCGTCGCGTCCGCCGTGCCGTCGGGATAAAAGGAAATCGCGTCCGGCGCGCTTTGATCGGCCGGGCCGACACCCGGTTCATCCTCGGATGGATTTTCATCCTCCGGATTGATGACGATGGTGAGGTGCGAATCCAGTTTGCCTTCCGCGCCGGAAACATCCTTTAACGGAACATAATTTTCCTGCGTGCCGTCGTGAATCTGCCGTTCCACCGCGTAACATCTGTTCTGCGTGTCGAACCGGACGCGATACGAGTGGTTCAGTGCGACGGCGCGGCTGGACGCGAGGCTGAAAACATTAACCAAATCGCGTGCGGTTGAACGCAGCAGCGCGTCGTCGAACGTGCCTTTCATTTGTGGAATAATCATGGCCGAGATGATGCCAATGATGACGATGACTACCATCATTTCAATCAGCGTGAAGGCACGCCGGAACTTCAATCTGGAATTTTTCAGGCGCATGATTACCAGTTGCCGATGTCGGCGTTTTCGCCTTCGCCGGCATCCACGCCGTCTTTGCCGCGTGACCATATGTCAAAGCTTGTCGGATGATGCGTGCCGGGATTCACGTATTGATACGGATTGCCCCACGGATCGTTGCGAAGCTGCTTGATGTAAGGGCCGCGCCATTGTTTGGCGTCGTCACCCGTGGGCGGATCCACCAGAACTTTCAGTCCTTCCTCCGTCGTCGGATAGCGGTCCAACTGGACGTAAAAACGCTCGACGGCGGCGTCGAGTTCGGACACGGTTCCTTTGGCGGCGGCGATTTTTGCGTCCGAGGCCGTGCCAATAAATTGCGGGATGATGATCGAGGCCAGGATGCCGATGACGACGACCACGACCATGATTTCAACGAGGGTGAATCCGTGCGGGTGTCTGGGTGCGGGTTGAATTTTCATTTTGTTTTAGGAGTTAAAATTTAATGCAGCGCGCTGCTCATTTTGAAAATGGGCAGCAAAATTGCGATGACCATGAAGCCGACAAGCGCGCCGACAATCATGATCAAAAGCGGCGCCAGCAGCGAAATCAAAGTTTTTGTCCGCGCCCGCATCTGGCGTTCTTCGATGGCCGCGACCTTCAAAAGCATCTCATCGAGCATTCCGCTTTCTTCGCCGACATCAATCATTTGCACCACCGTGCGCGGAAAAATGCCGAGCTTGCGCAACGGTTTCGCCAGCGAATCGCCGCCGCGCGTTTCCTCGGCGACGCGCGCGATTTGCGCGGCCAGAACGCGGTTGCCGATGGTGTGCTCGACAATTTTCAGCGCGGACAGCAGCGACACGCCGCTTTTGACCAGCGTGCCGAGCGTCCGCGCAAATCGTCCGAGCGCCGCCGACCGGAAAACCGGGCCGATGAACGGCACTTTTAATTTTACCCTGTCCCACAACGCCGCGCCGGTTGGTGAATTTACATACCACCAAATGCCGCCGATCACGCCCGTGATGCCGAGCAAAATCAAAAGCCAATGTTCGTGCAGCGCGTGGCTGACCTTGAGCAGGATCAACGTGGGCAACGGCAGCACCGTGAGCATTTCTTCCAACATGGAGAACAGCCTCGGCAGCACGACCGTCAGCAAAACGGTCACGGTGATAAAGCCGAAACACAAAACGAACGCGGGATAAGCCACGGCTGCCTGGACTTCGCCGCGCACTTCGTCCTCGTGTTCCAGCAAGTCGGCCAGATCGTTCATCACTTTCGGCAGCACGCCGGCTTCTTCGCCGACGCGGATCATGCTCACATAAAGATTGCCAAAAAGTTTTGGATGCTGCGCCAGCGCCGTTGAAAAAGCTTCGCCCTTGCGCACTGCTTCGCCGAGTTGCTGCACGACCGCTTGAAACGCCGGATTTTCCTCCTCTTCGCCCAAGCTATCGAGCGCCTGTGGAATGGGAATGCCCGCCGCCAGCAACGCGCTGATTTCGCGGGTGAACGCCGAGATGTCCTTGCGCCGGACACGCTGGCCAAAATGAATTTCTTTTTTTTGCGGAGTTGCCGGCGTGGCTTCCGCTTTTCCGCCGGACGATAAAACGGTTTCGAGCGAAGACGGAAACAGATTACGCTGGCCGAGCAGTTGCAGCGCGGCCTTGCGGTCCTCGGCTTCGATCACGCCCGTGACGGCGGTGCCACCGGCTTCAACGGCCTGATAGCGGAACGAATTCATTCGAGCAAATCTCCCGACGACACGCGGAGTATTTCTTCGGGCGTCGTCATGCCTGCCGAGGCTTTTTGCAGCGCGTCCTGGTGCATTGTCACCATCGTCTTTTGCGCGGTGGATTTGAGTTCGGCGTTCGAGCGTCTTTGCAAAATCAGTTCCCGCAGTTCATTCGTAATGGGCAGCAGTTCAAAAATGCCGACGCGCCCGCGATAGCCGGCCTCGCGACATTCGTCGCAGCCTTTGCCATGGAAAAACTGGCCTTCAATTTTTCCGCCGCTGATGGCGGCAAGCTGTTCGCGAATGGCCGACTCCGCTTCACATTGCTCGCGGCAATTGGGGCAGACGCGGCGCACGAGCCGCTGCGCCAGCACGCCTTCGAGCGACGACGAAATCAGAAACGGTTCCACGCCCATGTCAATCAGCCGCGTGACTGCTCCGGTGGAATCATTCGTGTGCAGCGTGCTGAAAACCTGGTGGCCGGTCAGCGCGGCGCGGATGGCGATTTCGGCGGTCTCGGAATCGCGGATTTCACCGACCATCACCACATCCGGATCCTGGCGCAGAATCGCGCGCAGGCCGGTGGCAAAAGTGAAATTGCGGTTGGGCCGGACGGGAATTTGCGCGACGCCCGGCAGTTCATATTCCACCGGGTCTTCGATTGTGAGAATTTTCAGTTCCGGCGTGTAAATGCTTTGCAAAATGGCATACAGGCTGGTCGTTTTGCCGCTGCCAGTCGGGCCGGTGGCGAGGAAAAGTCCGTGCGGTTTGCTGACGAGCCGCGAGAGCAACGCCGCGCGCGCCGGGTCCAGACCCAGTTCTTCAATCGTCTGGGCGCGCGAGCTTTTTTCGAGCAGGCGCATGACGAGGCTTTCGCCGTAAATGGTCGGCAGCGTGCCGACGCGAATGTCCACGCGAGCGTTGCGATGATGGATTTGGATGTGCCCGTCCTGCGGCATGAAACGTTCGGCGATGTTCATGTCCGCCATGATTTTGATGCGGGAGACGATGGCGGCGTGAAGCTGCTTGGGCGGCGGCGATTTTTCCTGAAGCAAGCCGTCAATGCGGTAGCGCAATTGCAGCGAATTTTCAAACGGCACGAAATGAATGTCGCTGGCCCGCTCGCGCAGGGCGGTGGAAATGATCAGGTTCACGAGGTTGACGACCGTCGGCTCGTTGGCCATGACCTCGATGTCGTGCAACGTTTTGCCGTCGCCGTTGACGGCCTTCTCACCGCCGAGATTTTCGATCATTTTCTCGACCGTGACCTGATAGCGGCCTGCCACGGCCTCGGCCATTTCCGCCGCCGGAAATTCCTCTTCCACCACCTCCAAGCCGGTCAGCAGCCGGACATCGTCAATCACGCGGGCATTGCCAGGCTCGGCCGTGGCCAGATGCAGGTGGCCGTTTTCGATTTTCAGCGGAAGGACGCGATGCCGTTTGACAAACTCGGCGGGCAGGGCACGGAGCGCATCCGCAGTAGCGGAGAACTTCGACGCAGCCGCAGGCGTTTCTGCCAATGGTTCCAACTCCTGAATTTTTGCTGCAAAATCTGTTTCCATAGTTTTGCCGGACTTGTTCAACAGGTTTGGCCTGAACAAACCTTTTACGCGGCCAACGAAATTCTGCCCTCGTTCGGCTTGCATTGCCCATGCCGGACATCAACCGTGTTAAAACAGCCGAACGACGAATGGTTCGTTGTTTCAAGCTGTTGCAGCATATTAAACAGACAAACCGTGGAAAAGTTCGAGAAAAATCAATTTATTTTTGCTGCAATGCCGGAAAGAAAAGCAATTGGGCCTAAATATGCCGTCCGAAGTTAGATTGGTGTGAGCTGGACGAAATGGCGTGATCCGGTCGTCTGATCCAGATGATTTTCCATGTTGTAAGTGGCGACGCGGAAAGTTCCTGCGGCGACGGAAATTGAGTAAAGGAGAGAACATACAAAAGTGACGACGCAAGTTCGTTTCATGATTAAGCTGCACATTGTCAGAGGCGCGCAGTTTTCGCCAGAGAACATTTTTGCCATTTAATTCAAAACTGCTATTTTCTTTTCATGTCTCGAACCGGCAAAATAAATTCCGCCGCGCATTTGCACGACAAGCAGAGCGAGCGCGACACGCGCGAACTGCGCATTGACAAGGTCGGCGTGCGCGGGCTGCGCTTTCCCATCCAGGTGCGCGACAAGGCGCGCAGCGTGCAGAACACCGTGGCGACCATCGGGATGTTCGTGGATTTGCCAAAGGAATTCAAAGGCACGCACATGAGCCGCTTCGTCGAGGTGCTCAACGCGCACGGCAGCGTCATCCACGTCGAGAATATTTCGGACATCCTGCGTGAACTCCAAAAAAAGTTAAACGCGGCGACGTCGCACATTGAAATTGAATTTCCCTATTTCATGTCCAAGAAATCGCCGGTGTCGCGGCAGAAAAGCCTTATGGATTATGTCGCGCGTTTCAACGCGTCGGCCTGCGGCTCGGAAATTGATTTTGTCCTGACCGTGAAGGCGAATGTGACGACGCTGTGCCCGTGCTCCAAGGCGATTGCCAAATACGGCGCGCACAACCAGCGCGGCGAGGTGACGGTCCAAATCCGGTCGCGTAAAATTGTTTGGATTGAAGATTTGATTTCGATGATTGAAAGCTCGGCGAGTTCGGAGCTATACGCGCTGCTGAAGCGGCAGGACGAAAAGGCGGTGACGGAGCGCGCGTATGAAAATCCGGTGTTCGTGGAGGATTTGGTGCGCAACGTGGCGTTGCGGCTGAACGCGGACGCGCGGGTGATCTGGTATAAAGTCGAGGCGGAAAATTTCGAGAGCATCCACAATCACAACGCGTATGCGTGCATTGAGAAGGGGTGAAAATTTTCTGAACGAATCTGTGAGCGTTGATTCCGTTTTGAACTTGCTCGAAAAACGCGCCAGCCGATCCATCTAATAAATTATCGAAAATTTTTGTGGCATATTTGATTTCATTTGCTACATTCCCGCGCTCTTGATGAACCGGCATGGTTTGCCGAAAATTATTTTATTTTGTGACTGCAAAGAAAAAAGAACTGAAAAAACCCGCGCCGCGCGGCAAAGCGCCGGCCTCCGCCACGTCGGCCTCCATTTTGGGCCGGCCCGTGACCAAAGCAAACGTAACCGCCGTTGACGCGAAAAAAATCAAAGGCGAGTGGCAGAAGTATTACAATTACCTGCTCGAATTGCGCGAGCAGTTGCTTCATCAGATGAATGGCCTGGCAAAAGAATCCGCCCAGGAAATGGCCGGTTACAGTTTGCACATGGCCGATTCCGGCACGGATAATTTTGACCGCGATTTTGCGTTGAGCCTTTTGTCGGCAGACCAGGACGCAGTTTATGAAATCGAGGAAGCGCTCAAACGCATCGAGAAAAAAACTTACGGCGTTTGTGAATTGACCGGCAAAACCATTCCGCGCGCGCGGCTCGAAGCGATTCCGTGGACGCGGTTCACGGTGGATGCGCAGGCGCAATTGGAGCGCGACGGAGCATTGCGCCAGCGCCGGATCGGACAACTCGGCACGGTGGACAGCGGCGCGGTCACGGAAATCGAAGGCGAAGAAACCGAAGAGCCGGAAGAAAAGAAAGTCACGGAAAAAGAATAACCGGAATAATTTATGGCACGCGAAATCATCACTATCGAATGCAGCGAGGCTCGCAAGGAAGGCAAGTCGCCCTCGCGTTACAGCACCACGCGCAATAAAAAATTGAAGCCGGAAAAACTGGAGCTTAAAAAGTTCAATCCCTTTTTGCGCCGGCACACGCTGCACAAAGAAATCAAATAATTTATGCCCCGCAAAACCAACACTGAAAAAGCCAAGCGCGGTTCACGCCGTCCCACCGAAAATCGCACGCCGCGTCCCAAGCCAAAAATTGATTTCACTGAAGACGCGCTGGATTTCAAAAATACCAATCTGCTTCGCCAATATGTGACCGATCAGGGACGCATTCTGCCGCGCAAATACACCGGAATGCCGGCGCATTATCAACGCCGCCTGACCAAGGCCATCAAACGCGCGCGCCAGATGTTGTTGATGAAATAATTTTTATAATTTTTTACGCCGCTCGCTGCACTTGTAGCCTGCGGCTTTTTTTTGAAAAAAAAATTAACTTTATTAAAATGGAGGATTCCTTTCCGCCTGTTTCATTTCAAAGTCACTGGCGTTTTCTGCACACCCTGAAAATTTTTGACCTTACGCCATTTCCTCGGCCAGCCAATCGGCCATGTGCAAAAATTCTTTGATCTTCCGGCGCTCATGGCGGTTTTTGAGCGCTTTTTTGGGTTGATGCTCCGTTTTACGGAAGGGATGCTTCGGATTGAGAAGCGCTTCGCCGATAACTTCGAGTGTTTTTATCATATCTCATTTCCTTTCATCAAAACTGTAAGCGTAAAGAATGCCAATTGATGCCGTCGTTTTCGGCTGATAATTTATTGCGCAACAGTCTAAAAATGAGACGCGCCTGTCCACTTATTCGTTCAATTTATTTTTTGAAAACAAAAGAACCTGATCGCCATTCTTTTTCCGTTTTGGCTGAAATCAATTTCAAACCGCAATTTTCAAATGCGCGTTGAACTTCTGAAAATTCCGAACTCAAAATTCCGGCCAAAACCAGAACGCCGTTGGGTTTTAATCGTGAAATAATTTTTTGTCGTTCCGCGATCAACAAATTGGAAATCAAATTCGCGCAAACCAAATCGAATTTTTCTTTTGGCAGCGAATTTGATTTTGTCACGTCGCCGCGCGCAATTTTAATTTTGTTTGCAACTCGGTTTGCGCGCGCATTCGCTTGTGCAATTTTGATTGCTGTGGAATCAAAATCAATGGTGTGAACAGTTTTGAAGCCAAGTTTTGCCGCCGCAATTGCCAAAATTCCCGAACCGGTTCCAATATCTAAAAAAGATTTTGCAGCTTCGAGCCTGCGGCTCGACTTGTGGCCCCCAGCGCCAACGCTACAACTCGCCGTTGCAATTTGTTCCAAACAAAATTTTGTCGTCGGGTGCTGGCCGGTTCCGAAACTCAAGCCGGGATCGAGAATGACCACGACTTGATTTTTGCCCGGACGTTTTTTAATCCAACCCGGCTTGACCAACAGCGAACCGCCGATTTCAATCGCGCGAAAATGTTTTTTCCACGATTCCGCCCAATCTTCGCGCCGAATTTTTGAAAGGGAAATTTTGCCGGGGCCAATTTCTAATCCGCAATTTTTAATGCGACTCAAACCGTCAGAAATTTTCTCAATGATTTTGCGCGTCGGAAATTTGTTTTTTGAAAAATAAGCCGAAACGACGGTTGCCTGCGTTTCGAGATTGAAAGAGGACGAAGGCGGTTGTTTGAAAAACTCTTCAAGCAAATTTGCAACGGCGTCCTCGGCTTCTGGCGTCGTGACAACGGAAATTTGCCAGAGCGGTTGGTTTTTCATTCGGCTATATCCCGCCAGGGCGTGAAATTGAGCAGTTCAATTTCCGCGTGACGCGGGCGCAAAGCGATTTGGGTGACGCTCGCATATTCGACCTCGAATATGTTTGTTTTGGGCAACGGCATTTTGAGCAGAATCGCCAGAATCATGCGGATCACCCCGCCGTGACAAAAAATTCCAACCGTTTTGCCATGATTGCTTTTAATGATTTTGCGCAGCGCCGGCTCGACGCGCGCGCGAAATTGCGGACCAGTTTCGCCGTTGGGCGCGAGACCGCGTTCGACATGGTCAAGCCATTCGTGCATGAACAGGTTGAATTTCTCGCAGACTTGTTCCCAATTCATGCCCGTCCAATCGCCAAAATGAACTTCGCGCAACGCCGGCAAAATGGTTTGCGCGGGCGCGCCCTTTTTCAAAAAAGGTGCGAGCGTTTGTTGGACGCGCTTCATCGGGCTGGCATAAATTATGTCAATTTTTCTGCCGCACAAAAATTTGGCGAGAATTTTTGCCTGTTCATGGCCGCGCGACGAAAGGTTCATGTCAATCTGGCCGCCAAAAATTTTATGATAACTTTCTTCGACTTCGGCATGGCGAACCAAAACCAGTCGCGTCGGCGGCGACGACTTGATTTTTTTCGGCAAACGTTTGGAAGTTGAAAGGGGCAAGCGAAATTAAATTTGTCCGAGCGCTTTTTGTTGCGCGGCCAGCAGTTGTGAAATCCCGGTTTTGCCGAGCGACAGCAAATCAGCGAGTTGAGATTCCGTGAAAGTAGCTTCCTCGCCGCTGCCTTGCAGTTCGATAAATTCGCCGGCGGAATTCATCACGAGATTCATGTCCACGGTGGCGGCGACGTCTTCAACGTAACGCAAATCCAAAAGCGGCTGGCCCTTCACGATGCCCATGCTGACGGCGGCCACGGATTTCAACATGGGATTTTCCGCGAGTTTCTTTTCTTCGAGCAATTTTTTAATGGCCAGAGAAAGCGCGACAAACGCGCCGGTGATCGCGGCGGTGCGTGTGCCGCCGTCCGCCTGCAAAACGTCGCAGTCCACGCAAATGGTGCGCGCGCCGATTTTTTCCAGATCAATTGCGGCGCGAATCGAGCGTCCGATGAGGCGTTGAATTTCCGAAGCGCGTCCGTCTAATTTTCCTTTGGCGATGTCGCGCGGTTTGCGTTCCAAAGTCGAGTAAGGGAGCATCGAGTATTCGGCGGTGAGCCAGCCGCCTTTGACATTTTGTTCTTTCATCCAGCGCGGCACGGTTTCTTCGACGGTGACGCCGCAAATGACGCGCGTGTTTCCCCATTCGATGAGCGTCGAACCGGCGGCGTGCGGGGCGATATGATTTTGAAAACGCAGCGGACGGAGTTGATTGGCGGCGCGGCCATCCGCGCGAATGTATAAATCGGACATAGTTCGGCGGCGATGTTAAATGGCAAATGCTTTAAGGAAAAGAAAAAGAGACGCGAATTTCACGAATTGACGCGAAAAAATTCATTCGTAAAGATTCGCGGGATCGGGTCACACTTTTTTTTCCGCGTCAATTTCTGCAAACAAATTTTCCAAGCTGTTCAATCGCATTTGATGCGTTTCCTTTTTGACGTTCAAAATTTGTTGGAGATATTCCACGCCGTCGGGAATGTTGCGGACGGATTTAGGCAAAAGCGCGCCGGCGGCGTTCGCATGGCCGCCGCCTTGAAATTTTTCCGCGACTTTGAGCGCTTCACCATTTCGACTGCGAAAGCTGGCGAAGACGAGGTTGCCGCGACGAAACAGCGTGACCAGCACGGAGTATTTTGTCGCCTGCTGTTCGAGCAATTGATGAACGATCAGATTATTGTTGCCGACGATCGTGTCCATGAAGCCGATGGTCGGGCTGATTTCCGTGATGTTCGATTTGCTCCACTCAAAGCCGAGCGGATTTTCGACGCGACGTTTTACGGCCATGACTTCGAGTAAGGGATGGTCGAGCAGTTTCTCAATGTCACCGCCGATGAGCGTGTGCAAATTCCAGAACTGATAAATTTTGACGAGGTTCGCATAATCGCATGCAAGCGCGAAATCGGGATCGTCCTCCAGAAATAAATCCGCGACATTGTTCAAATGGATCAGCCGGTCGAGCGCGGGTGATTGAATGCCATGTTCTTTGCAGAGTTCGTAGCAAAGCAGGCCGGCAGATTTATTCACGTCGTGGATGAGCCGCGCGTTTTTCGGCGCAAATTCCGTGACATGATGATCAATGACGACCCAATCGGGTTTGTCGAGGCGCGGTTCAAACGTAAAATCGGCGACCCACGCGGCGCGTTCGCGCAATTCGCGCTGTTTCCAAAAATTGTAATGATGCGCTTCTAATCGCGTTTCCGTGCCGAAAAGTTTTTTGGCGAGTTTTTGCAATAACGCGCCCGCAATCAATCCGTCCAGGTCGCTTTCGTGCGTGAAAATAATATCCGGTTTTGGAAGTGGCTCCATGTCGGCAAAATTTAATTTAATCCGACGCTGAAAGCCAGCAGCGAATGACGAATAACAAAAACTTCGCCGTTAAATTGCAACCATCACGGCAACTGATGTCCGGGAATACTGCAGGTCGGCGCTTCGCCCACCGCATTGAGGGAATAAGCACCGCCGTCAGGACAAATCAATGGAACCGGACCGCGCAGATAAGGTTTCAAATCATTCCAAGTGGGAATGTCCGTGGATTTTTTATTGTTTTCCAAAGCCCACTGTTGTTTCGCCGCATCCATCTGGCGGAGATTATTGATGCAGGCATTTTTTTGCGCCGTGGCGCGCGCTTTCACGAAATTTGGGATGGCAATGGCCGCGAGCATTCCAGGCACTGCGACGGCCGGAAGTAAAGCGGTCATGGCGTAACTTTGGCTGCCATTGCCAATGGTCATGCAACCGTCTGGCGCGTTGATTCCCACGGTGTAGGCGAAGGCCGGACGATTTTGGCGCAGCAGCGATTGTATCCAACGCATCTGTTCGGGCGTGCTTTTGGAACCGTTGGCGATCGCCTGCTTTTGCACTTCAAATAAAATTTGTCCGAAGCGTTCGCTCATGTAGCTGAATTGATTTCCTTGATCGGGAATATTCTGCGAAAGCCGTTTGAATTCCGCCGTGCTTTTCAAGCCAGGTTTTTTTCCATCCTTAATCGCCAGCGCCTCTTCAACCAGAGCATCCGACGAGGCGATGAAAAGATAGCCGCCACTGCTGGCGGCAGTCGGTCGCAAATTGAACGCCATCGGCAAGGGCAGCGGCATCGTCCGCATTTTGAGTCCGGCTTTGTCGCCCTTGATGACTTGCGGATTTTTTTTCAATTCCTGATCAATGCGGTTGAAAATCGTGTCGTCCTTGACCTTGGCCACGAGCAAAAGTCCGGGTTCGGGAATTTGGATCAATTGACCGCCCAAAGGAATCGGAATCATGTTGGAGTCGTCCAGCGTCAGCACGAACCCGAATTCACCGCCGAGCGATTTCAAAAATTGATCCCAACCAACCTGCGTTTTCTTTTCAAATTCCTCCGGCACCTTTTGCAACAGCGCCCGGGCTTTTGGAAATTGAGATTTATCAAGTTCATTTTGCGCAACCGACCAAAGCAGCGTCACATCCATGTCAGAAAAAACCGCCAGCGCCGTGTTCGTCGGCAGGAAATCAAGTCCGGTGAACGCGTGCGGCTGGTCGCCGCCCAATTTCCACAGAAAGCCCGAACCTTTATCCGGATAATGATGCAGCAGGGCTTTGTTGTGATAAAGTCCCTTCTCAATTTCAATCGAACTCAAGCCCACGCCGCTGATGTCCTGGACGCCGCTATCCTGAATCAAACGGGTGAGCAGATCGAAAGCTTTGTTGATGTTCGTGGCCTCCCCGGCGCTCGCGGCAGGCAATCTCTGCCGCAAGTTTTCAACTTTGCTTGAAAGATGTTCCAGCCATTGCGCGGTGCCGAGATACAAATAAAAATCGCCGCCCGGATCCAGTTGCGACGTGACTTCGTTGAAACTGGTTTTTTCCGCCGGGACCACCGGGGAATTGGTTTGGCTGCGAATTGTCGGCGCGTTGGAATTTTGTTCAACGGTCTGCTTTTTTTTGCAACCTGAATCAAGCGCGGCCAGCAAACCGGCCAAAACTAAAGCCGATGCGTAAATGGAAAATCTGGTTTTCATAGACAAATTTTTGTGGTGAACGGCTGGACGGCGAAGAGCGAATCAGTTTTCTTGAAAAGGTAAAGCTAAAAATTAGATGGCTGAAGGAAATAAGTGCTCAACGCAATGAAGCAGACATTTCGAGAATTCCTTTGGCCATAAAATTTTTAACGCGCGGGAAAAGTTATTGAATTTTCAGAACACCGGCAAGATTTGTCGCAGCAAACGCACTGACGCTATTTTTTAATGTCGGCGTGACGGCTGCGGATGCGCGTGTCCGTCACGAGCCAAACCGTGTCGCGCAAATTTCTTTCGCCAAGCAACGTCAACGCATCCGCCAATCGGCGGATCAAATCGCGCGATTTGGCTTGCGCAAAGTGATGACAATCGCCCCGCCGTGATGCTCGAAGGCGAGCGGAATTGTATGAAAGAAATCCTTGTCCGTCGTGATGAAGATCGCGCCGTCTGATTGCGCGCGGGCGAACAATTTATCGTCAGCCGTGCCGGGTGGAAAATAATCCAACGCGTGCGCAGCGGAATGACCGGCGGAGACAAGATAAGTTAAGGCAGGACGCGGGAAATTTTCGTCGAGAAAAAATTTCATTCCGCCGGTTCAGGCCTCGACGGCTTCCATCGCCGTCAATTCACCGGCGAATTCCAGACAGGCGCGGATGCCGGTTTCCGTCAGCGCGGGATAATCCTCCAAAATTTCCTGATGTGATTGTCCGGCCGCGATCGCGCCGACGACATTCGCCACCAAAACGCGCGTGCCGCGCACGACGGGTTTGCCGTGGCAGACTGCCGGGTCAAGCGCGATTTGATTTGAAAGCCACGTTTGCATATTATTTGCTGAATCCAAATTAGCCGCGCTGCCAATGTAAATCAAGCGGGCAATTCCATCGTCGCCGTTTCGATGGGCATTTCGAGAATTTCTTTGGCCATAAAATTTTTAACGCGCGGGAAAAGTTATTGGATTTTTAGAACACCGGCAAGGTTTGTCGCGCGCGCAAAATCCACTTGAAGACCGACGCTCTTCAGTTATTGTTTAGCCATGAGCACAGTTGCTGAAATTGAAGCTGCCATCGAACAATTGCCTTCGCAGGAACAACGGCAATTGCGCGAACGGATTTTGAAACGCGCAAAGCCGCAGTCGTCGTTGCCAATCGGGAAAAAATTATTGGCATTGAGCGGAACGATTAAAGACTGGCCAAGTGATTTCGCGGCCAATCACGATCATTATCTGCATGGACTGCCCAAGCGCGTGCCATGATTCCAGTTTTTGCAGATACTTTTTACTTCATTGCGTTGCTCAATGAAAAAGACGCCGCGCACAAAGCCGCCCAATCTTTCAGTTCCAAAACGAATCGCCCATACATCACCACGACATGGGTGTTGACCGAAGTAGCCGACGGCTGCGCCAGCGCTGGCAAACGCGACCGTTTTTTGCAATTGCTTGACATGCTCCTCGAATCATCTGACGCCAAAATCATTCCCGCTTCCGAAGAACTGTTTGAGCGCGGCGTGGAATTATTCCGCCAGCGTTCAGACAAAGATTGGCCGCTGACGGATTGCATTTCATTTGTCGCCATGAAGGATGAGGGCATCACCGAAGCATTGACGGGCGACAAACATTTTGAGCAAGCGGGATTTCACACATTGCTCAAATAGCCAAGTAAGCGAAAAGAATTCTCACGTCACGCGTGGGCGAGCACTTCCGTTTCCATTTCGTTGAGCACAGTCAGGACTTGCGAACGTTTCACGCTTGGAAAACCTTCCAGAAAATCCTTGATGGAATCGCCGGCCTTGAGATGGTCGAACAGGCTTTGCACCGGCACGCGCGTGCCTTTGAAGACCAGCGTGCCGCCCAGAATTTCCGGGTCGGAATGGTAAACGCGCTCTTTGATTTTTCAGGCAAGTAATCTTCCCAATTCGCCGTTTCGATGGGCATTTCGAGAATTTCTTTGGCCATAAAATTTTTAACGCGCGGGGAAAAGTTATTGAATTTTTAGAACGCCAGCAAGTTTGGTCGCGCGAAGCGGGAATGAAAATAAATTTCAATACTTGAGAGAAATCAAAAACGGTTCATACTTTATTGCGATGCGAGAAATTACGGCAGAAATCAAACATGGCGATTGCCTGAATGTTTTGGAGAATTATCCCGACAATACGTTTGATTTAATCGTCACGTCTCCACCTTATGCAGACAAACGGAAAAACACTTACGGCGGAATCGCTCCCGATAAATATGTGGAATGGTTTTTGCCCAGGAGCAAACAATTCCTGCGCGTCCTAAAGCCAACGGGAACATTCATTCTCAATATCAAAGAAAAAGCAGAAAATGGCGAGCGGCACACTTTTGTTCTCGAATTGATTTTGGCACTCCGTAAGCAAGGCTGGCTGTGGACGGAAGAATTTATCTGGCACAAAAAGAATTGTTATCCCGGTAAATGGCCGAATCGGTTTCGTGATGCTTGGGAACGGTGTTTGCAATTTAACAAAGCACGCCACTTCAAAATGAATCAGGAAGCCGTGATGGTTCCAATGGGTGACTGGGCGGATGCGCGATTGAAGTCCCTTGGTAAAAACGACATTGTTCGTTTCGATTCCCAAGTCGGTAGCGGCTTTGGAAAAAACATCGCCAATTGGCTTGATCGCGACATGGCTTATCCGACGAATGTTTTGCATCTCGCAACAGAATGCGGCAACAAAAATCATAGCGCTGCATTTCCAGAAGCGTTGCCAGAATGGTTTATTAAATTATTTACCGACGAAGGAAATTTAGTGCTTGATCCGTTTGTCGGTTCGGGAACGACATCTGCCGTTGCTCAAAGGTTGCGTCGGAATTCCGTCGGTATTGAATTGAAGGCGGAATACTGCGAATTGGCGGAAGCCTAAACAATTTCATCAGACATGGTTCTAATGGAAAATGGAGTCAAATATGGCCAAAATAACAGACGCGGAAATAACGGCATACATCGAAGAAAGCCTGCTGCCGCTTCATACAAAAAAGCTGAAAAAGCTCATTAAGCTGACTTTGAAAGAAATACTGGAGCGGAAAAACCCGTATCTTTTCAAAGCCAAACATATCACCACTGCTTCTGAATTTATACAGAGCGTTCTCGGTGCTTTTCTCTCCTCTCAAGAAGAAACGCAATTCGGTGGTTTCCTTGAAGGTTTGGCGATTTTTATCTGTTCAAGAGTTTTTGGAGGCCGCAAGTCGTCGGCAGCCGGCATGGATTTAGAATTTGAACGTGAAAAGATTCTTTACATCGTATCAATCAAGTCGGGTCCGAATTGGGGAAATTCTGGTCAAGTGGAAAAACTCCGAACAAATTTTATCAAGGCCAAGCGGATTCTTAATACCAATTCATCCAAGAAAAACATTGTAGCTGTAAATGGCTGTCTTTATGGGCGTGACCTTCCTGAAGACCGTGGCGATTACATTAAACTCTGCGGTCAGCGTTTCTGGGAATTCATTTCTGGCCGTAAAACACTTTACACCGACATTATTGAGCCACTTGGCAGTCGAGCCAAAGAGCGCAAAGAAGAATTTGAAATTGAACTTGCGAGAGTCACCAACCGACTTACAAAAGAATTTCTTAATGATTTCTGCCTGCCTGATGGCACGATTCAATGGAAAAAACTCGTTGAATTCAATTCGAGCATTGTTCCTCCAAAATTATTTTGAATTCAGCCGCTCCAAAACTTCCTGCGCCAGCAATTCATACGCCGCCGAGCCGGAACTGTATTTGTCGTAATGGATGATCGGCTGGCCGAAACTCGGTGCCTCGGCGAGTTTGGTGCTGCGCGGAATCATGGATTCAAAAACTTTCGCGCCGAGCAGGTTGCGGACTTCGCCGACGACTTCGTTGGACAATTTCGTGCGGCCATCGAACATCGTCATCACGACGCCGAAAATCTCCAGGCGCGGATTGACGCCTGCGTCGCGGAGCTGGCCGAGCACGCGGTTCATCATCGAGATGCCTTCGAGCGCGTAATACTCGCATTGCAGCGGCACGAGAATGCCGTCGCACGCGGCAAAGGCATTGAGCGTTGAAATGCCAAGTGACGGCGGGCAATCAATCAAGACAACGTCAAATCGTCCGCTATCCAAAACCGGTTTGAGCGATTGCGTGACTCGCTGCAAATGATTTTCTATCCGCGCCATTTCCAGGTCGGCGGCGCACAAATCCACTTCGCTGGGAATGATTTCGAGCCGCTCGAAATTGGTCGGTTTGATTTTTTCCAGAAGATTTCCTTCGCCGAGCAAAACGCGATACGCGCTCGCGCCTTCGATTTTTTCGAGGCCGACGCCGCTGGTCGCGTTGGCTTGCGGGTCGAGGTCGAAAAGCAGCACACGCTGGCCGAGCGCGGCGAGACAGGCGGAAAGATTGACAGCGGTGGTGGTTTTTCCCACGCCACCTTTTTGGTTGGCAACGGCGATGACTTTGGTTGGCACTCCGCTGATTAAATGAAAAACGCGGCGGCCATTCAAGCTTGCAAAGCGCGCACCGCGAATTTCAGAATCAAAAAATCCAGCTTAATTGCCGGACAAGGAAAAGCTGACCTGCTGCGCCAAGGGATTTTGCTGGCCGAAGAGCGACGCGACGGGCTGCAAACTTGAGGTGGAATTATTGCTGATGCTGGAGGCGAGCAGAGTTTGTTCGCTTGGTTGCGCCAGCGCTGTCGTTGAGCCAGTCGCCAACACTGGCGACGTGGACTCTGCCATCGGCAAAAGCGGCTGGGTCGCCACGTCCGATTGATTGATATAAACGGTTCCAGCCACAAGCAATAATAATAAAGCAGAGGCAAAAGCACCGGTGAAGGCCGGTTTCATTTCAAAAATTTGCAGGAATTTTTTCCAGGGCGATTCAGAAAGCGAACGTTTTGACGAAGCGCCCGCTTCGACACGAATTTGCGCGATCACGCGGGCGGAAAAATTATTAAAATAGCCGGGCGGCGGAATTTCATGCCGTTTGAGCGCCAATAACCGGCGCAACGCCTCAAAATTTTCATTCTCGTTCATACAACTTACGACTTTTATTACTTCAGATAATCGGCCAGATACGATTGCAATTGTTGCCGCGCATAAAACAGCCGCGAGCGCACGGTGCCAATGTTGCAGTCCATGACTTTTGCGATTTCTTCGTGCGACTGTCCCTGCACATCGTGCAGCACGACGACCAGCCTATGGGGTTCAGACAACCGCAGGAGCGCCGCGTTCAATTTTTCTTGCAGCTCGCTCAACCCGGCTTCGCGCCGGGGGTTTTTGTCGGAAATCAAGGCGACCAAATCAGGATTATTTTCGGTATTGAAATCCAAATCATTCAGGCTCATGTGAACGCGATTTTTTCGTTGTTTCAGGAAGTTAATCGTTTTGTTGACGGCAATCCGGTAAAGCCAGGTGTAAAAACTGGAGCCGCCTTTGAAGGATTTCAATGCCTGAAATGCTTTGATAAATGCGTCTTGCGCGAGGTCGTTGGCGTCGTCGTGATTGGACGTCATGTGATAGATCGTCGCGTAAATACGTTCTTGATAGCGTTTGACGAGTTCGTCGTAAGCCGGCAAATCGCCACGGCGCGCGCGCCGGACCAATTCCATTTCCTCGGTCGGGGCGGCTTCTGATTCCGTGCGTTCGATTGGTTCGGCCATAGTCATGGTCATCCAATACAAACCACCAAAGTGCGGGTTTGTTGCGCTAAAAAATCGGCGAGGCCAAAAAGTCCCGCGCGACCGCTTGATTCCGGCAATGCCCGCAATGCCTGTCGCGCCGCTTCCAGATAGCGATTGATGACTTCCACGGACGGCTCGAACGTTTCGTATTTGGCCAGCAAACGGTTCACGTCGGATAAATTTTGCGGCACCCAATTTTCGATCAAATGTTCCAAATGCGCGCGGTCGTCGGCGTTGGCGCGTTCCCAGGCGAGTAAAACCGGCCAGGTCAATTTTCCTTTTGCCAAATCGGTGCCGAGCGATTTGCCGGCGGCAATTTCCGAGCCGAACAAATCCACGCAGTCGTCGTAAACTTGATAAGCGGTGCCAAAGGCCGCGCCGAATTCGCGCAAGGCCGCGCGCTTTTTGACGGTCGCTCCGCCCAAAAAAGCCGCGAGGTCGCACGACAACATAAAAAGTTCGGCGGTTTTCATTTCGATGACGCGAAAATAATCGCGGCGCGAGGCTTGAAATTTTCGGCGCTGCTGCGTCTGCAAAATTTCGCCGGTGCAAACGGTATTCGTCGCCATGGCGACGGCGCGACAAACTTCCGGCGTGGGAAAACTGGCGGCGAGTTTCAATGCCTGCGCAAAAAGGCAATCGCCAAATAAAACGGCGATTTCATTTCCCCAATTGGCGGCGAGCGTGAGTTGGCCGCGCCGGACTTCGGCTTCGTCCATGACGTCGTCGTGAACGAGCGTGGCGAGATGCACCATTTCAATGACGACGGCGGCGGTGACGTGCGCGTCGGAAATTTTGCCGATGGCGTTGGCGGCGAGGGCCACGAGCATTGGCCGCAAATGTTTTCCGTGGCCGTTGAGCGCATATTGCGCGTAGGAAACAAGTTGCGGATCAAAGTCGCCGGCTTGCCGCATCAATTGTTGCGTGACGGATTCCAGAAAAGGTTCCAGCGGTTCGACCAGATTTTTCCAGGAACGATCCGGGTCGGCGTTCGGCGCGTCGGTTGAGTCCGCAGTCGCCAGTTTTGATTCAGCAGCCAGCATTCGCAAGGAAGTTACTTTTGTGTGAACGCCTAGTCAAACCACTTTGCAGGCTGCGATTTGAAATGGTCGGGGCGGGGAGATTTGAACTCCCGACCTCCTGCGCCCAAGGCAGGCGCGCTAGCCAGGCTACGCTACGCCCCGATCCGCGAATATAATCTCACGAATTTTTCAAGGCGCAATTCCAATTTTGAGAATCGAGAAGTGATTTTGAAATTGAAGATTAACTAGACGCTGTGCGCGTTCGCGTTTAACTTTTAACCATGTCAATGGAAGCGCCCGTCGCTCAAAAAAAAATCAATCTTCGCCGGCCTGACATCATGGAAGCGGTGCAGGCGCAGGTGCTCTCGCATTATCGCAGCGAACTGGTCGAGCGCATTCGCGCCGGCGGCGGCGTGCTTTCTGCCGACAGCCTCACGGTCAAACTCGCGAAGGAATTCGGTTTTTGCTACGGCGTCGAGCGCGCGATTGATCTGGCTTACGCCGCGCGAAAATATTTTTCCGACGTCTCGCCGCACACGCCGATTTATCTGCTCGGCGAAATCATCCATAATCCTGAAGTCAACGACCAGATTCGCGCGATGGGCATTCAAATCATTTCTCCAAAACCGACGGATGAGGAAATTGAACAATTACAAGCTGGCGACGCCGTCATCATTCCCGCATTCGGCACGGAGGTGGGCACGCGAAAAAAATTGGAGGCCAAAGGTTGCGTTTTGGTGGATACCACTTGCGGCGACGTGATGAGCGTCTGGAAGCGCGTGCGCCAATACTCGAAGGAAAATGTCACGAGCATTATTCACGGCAAGGCGAAGCACGAGGAAACGAAGGCGACGACTTCGCAGGCGCGCGCTTATGGCAGCGGGCATTATCTGGTCGTGTTCACGCTCGCGGAAACGGATTATGTCTGCAATTACATTTTGAACGGCGGCGATAAAAACGAATTCCTGGAAAAATTCAAAGGCGCGTATTCCGCCGGCTTTGACCCCGATTTACATTTGCAAGCCGTTGGAGTCGCAAATCAAACCACAATGTTGCGCGGCGAAACCGAGGAAGTCCAACGCCGCATCAAACACGCGATGATTCAAAAATATGGCGAGGCCGAAGTGGAAAAGCATTTTCGTTTCTTCGACACGATTTGCGGCGCGACGCAGGATCGCCAGGACGCGCTCGAAAAAATGCTGCTCGATCCGCCGAATTTGTTGATCGTCATCGGCGGCTACAATTCCTCGAACACATCGCACCTGGCGGAAATGGGCGAAGCCAAGCTGCCGACATATTTCATCAAGAATGCGGCGAAAATGGAGTCGGATAAACTTATCCGCCATTATAACCAGCAGTTGCACGAGGAAGTCGAAACACGCGACTGGCTGCCGTCCGGCAAAATCACCGTCGGCGTCACGGCCGGCGCCAGTTGTCCGAACAATTTGATTGAAGACACGATTCGGCGGCTTTTTGAATTGCGCGGAATCTCCGTGCAAGAACTGCTTAAAAATTAAGATGATTTTAATGTTGACAAATGATGATAATTGCATCATTTTGGTGTCATGAGAATGACAGTCGAAATTGAAGAAGAAACCTTGAATGAATTGGTGAAAGTCACCGGCATCCAAAAAAATAGCCCGGCCGTGGCTTTCGCCGTCAGAGATTTCATCAATCGGAAAAAGGCCAAAGACTTCGGCAAAATGTTGCGCGAAGGCAAATTTGATTATCCTGCCACCAACGAAGAAATCGAGGAGCAAGACATTTAGTCATGGTTCTCGTGGATTCATCGGTCTGGATTGAAGCCTTGCGCCGCGATGGTCGCGTGGACGTGAAAGTTGCGCTCGAAAGTCTTTTGGAGGAATACGAGGCGACATTTTGCGGCCCGGTGAAACTCGAAGTTCTCGGCGGCGCGCGACCACGAGAACGCGAGAAACTTGAAACGCATTTCAGTCGCATTCCTTATTTGCCAATGCGCGATGCCGCCTGGAACTCGGCCAAGGAACTCGCGTGGCGTTTGCGCGATCGTGGCTGCATCACGCCGTGGAATGACATATTGATCGCCGCGCTTTCACACAATGTTGTTTGCCGGATTTATACTGTGGACAAGCATTTTGAAATGATGCGTGATGCCGGAGCCGGAATTCTTCTTTATCAGCCCGGATACGGCGGCGCTTACAATCCGAATTAAAAAAAACACATCGGCGAATTTAATTTTTATTTTTAATTTTTCCTTTTTAATTAACGAATGCCTCGCACGCGCCTTGAACTGGAACAAATCGAACGCCAGATTCTCGCGCCTTACGCGCAATTCAGCGGCGACACGCGTGGACGCGAATTTCCCGAACCGCCGCCCGAATGGCGCACGCAATATCAGCGCGACCGCGACCGCGTGATTCATTCGCGCGCGTTTCGACGGCTTGAATATAAGACGCAGGTTTTTCTCAACGGCACCGGCGATCACCTGCGCACGCGGCTCACGCACACGATTGAAGTCGCCGCCATCTCGCGCAACATCGCCAGCGCGCTGAAACTCAACACAGATCTCGCCGAAACCATCGCGCTCGCGCACGACCTCGGCCATTCACCGTTCGGTCACAAAGGCGAAACCGTTCTCGCGCGTTTGATGCGCGGACACGGCGGCTTTGAACACAACTCGCACAGCCTGCGCATCGTCGAGCAGCTTGAACAAAAATATCCGAAATTTCCCGGCCTGAATTTGTCTTGGGAAGTCCGCGAAGGATTGGCAAAACATCACACAGTCTACGATCATCCGGGTAAACGCAAAGGTTTCGCCGCAAAAAATTCCTCGCTCGAAGCGCAAATCGCCAACCTCGCCGACGAAATCACTTATTACAGCCACGACCTCGACGACGGTCTGGATTCAGGATTGTTGTCCGAGAAAAAACTCGCCGCCAACGTCCGCCTCTGGGCACACGCCGAGAAGCTCGTGAAAAAAGAATTTGGAAATCTCGCCGACGAATCGCGCCGCTATTTCATCATTCGCACCATCATTGACATGCAAATTCACGATGTCGTGGAAAACAGCGAACGACTCATCCAAAAAGCCGACGTGCAATCCGCCGCCGACGTGCGGCGGAATCCCAAAGCGCTCATCGCCTACAGCCCGGAACGCCGAAAATTGAATCTGGAACTGCGCGATTATCTCTACAAAAATTTGTATTACAATCCTGTCGTCCATCAGCCGAATTTGCGCGCCGTAAAAATGCTGGAGGAACTTTTCAATCATTTTTTGAAGCATCCGCAAGAAATCGGCGAAAATTCACAAAAACGTTTGAAGAAAATCGGTCTGCACCGCGCCGTCTGCGATTACCTCGCCGGCATGACCGACCGCTACGTCATGCTCGAACATAAGCGGATTTTTGGAAACCCTGCTCAATTTTAAATTACCACCACCGCCACCAAGACGAGTCTTTGAATTCTTCCCAAAAACCTTCCTGCATAAAGCTCGCAATCAATCCGACTAAAATTGCTCCACCACTGATAAGAAGAATTCCCGGCATCCATGAACTTGAAGTCGCGCTGGCGGTTTGTGACCAAATAGAAAATCCCAGCAACGCGCCGAGAAGCGCCCCGAAGAAAAAATGGACCCAGAATCCGAACCAGTCAAATTTTGGACTTTCAGTTGCCGTTTTCAAAAGCACAACCGTTTCCCGACTTTGCAGTTCATCAAGCAGTTGGGGAATTGTTTTCCACTGTCCCGGCAAAATAAAATCCGGCGCGATTTCGCTCAACGGCTGCAAAACAAATTTCCGCAAATGCGCACGCGGATGCGGCAAAATCAATTCCGGCGAATTTCGGGTTTCATTTCCGAATATAATCAAGTCTAAATCCAGCGGTCGCGACTCGTTCAAAATGGTTTTTGGCGCGCGGCCAAATTCTTTTTCCAAGTTTTGAAGTTTTTTCAACAACGATTCTGGCGTTTCATTTTTTTGCGGAACGAGACCAACGACGGCATTCAAAAATTTTGGTGAGTTTGGAGGACAATCCATCGGCGACGTTTGCCACAACGAGGATTTGAGAATTGGTAAGTCCGAAAAATTTTGCAGCCGCGCCATCGCGTCTGAAATAATTTTCCGCGAATCGCCGAGATTTGAACCGAGTGCAACAAGAACCATTTATGATTGATGATTTATGATTTATGATTGACACCAATGGAGAAGCCAAATCGTAAATCGTAAATCGTAAATCATAAATTACTTCAGTCCCAGCACATCTTGCATGTCGTAAATTCCCGGTTTTTGTTTCACAACCCAAAGCGCCGCGCGCAAAGCTCCATTCGCAAATGTGTCGCGGCTCGACGCTTTATGCGTCAACTCCAGCCGTTCGCCGGCGTTTGCAAAAATGACCGTATGATCGCCGACAACATCGCCGCCGCGAATGGAATGAATTCCGATTTCTGAATTGGTTCGCTCGCCCACAATGCCGACGCGACCGTGCCGCGCGGATTTTTCCAATTGCAATTTCCGAACGTCCGCCAGAATTTCCGCGAGCGATTTGGCCGTGCCGCTCGGCGCGTCTTTTTTCAAACGATGGTGCATTTCAATAATTTCCAAATCAAAATCGTTTCCCAAAATTTCCGCCGCTTTGCGCGTGAGCCAGAATAAAGTATTCACGCCGGTCGAAAAATTTGAAGTCCAAACAATGGGAATTTTCGTTTTGAATTTTAGAACGGAATTTTTTTCATCGTCGGAATGGCCGGTTGTGCCGATGACGATGGCTTTTTTATGTCGCGCGCAAAGTCCCGCAATATCCGCCGTGGACGTTGGCAAACTGAAATCAATCAGCACGTCGCCTTCTGAAATAATGGCGGGCAAATCGTCACCGCGATCAATGGCCGCGACGACTTGCAACTCGCGAAAATTTTTCGCGCACGCGACGAGCGCCTGACCCATGCGGCCTTTTGCGCCGGTGATGATGACTCGCGTCATAAAATTATTCCAAAACTCCGCAGCGTTTCAACGTCGTCCGCAACGTGTCCCAATTTTTCGGATTCATCGGCACGAGCGGCAGGCGATATTCTTCTTCGATCATTTTCATCATCGCCAGCGCGGCTTTCACCGGCGTCGGGTTCGTTTCGATGAACAAATCCTTGAACAACGGATAAAATTTTTCGTGCAGGCGAATCGCGGCGGCGGATTTTCCCGACGAAAATAATTTCACCATTTGCGAAACTTCGCGCGGAATGATGTTGGACGCGACGCTGATGACGCCTTGCGCGCCGACGGCCATGAACGGCAGCGTCAGCGAATCGTCGCCGCATAAAATTTCAAATTTCGGCGGCGTGGCGGCGCGCAATTGCGACACGCGGTCGCAGCTTCCGCCCGCTTCTTTGATGCCGACGATATTTTTACAATCGTTCGCCAATCGTTTCACGGTTTCGACGTTGATTTCAACGCCGCAACGTCCGGGAATGCTGTAAAGGACGATGGGCAGTTTCGTGCTTTTTGAAATAGCCTTGAAATGCTGATACAAACCTTCTTGCGTGGGTTTGTTGTAATACGGCGCGACTTGCAGCGAACCGTCCGCGCCGATTTTTTCGGCGGCTTGCGTGAGTTCAATGGCTTCGCGCGTCGCGTTCGCGCCGGTGCCGGCGAGCACTTTGATTTTGCGCGCGGCAAATTTCACGGCGAGTTCGATGACGCGGATGTGTTCGGCGCAATCGAGCGTGGGCGATTCGCCGGTCGTGCCGACGGGCACAATGCCGTCCACGCCGCCCTTGATTTGAAATTTTATCAGATTTTCAAGCGCGCCCTCATCAATCGAGCCGCTGCGAAACGGCGTGACAATCGCAGTGTAAGTGCCGGTGAACATAATTTACCTCGCGCAAAGAATGATTGAAAAAAGGCCGTTTGGCGAGCTTGAATTTTGCGCGTTTGAAAGTGCGTTACAGACGAAGAATTTGATTCCAATCGCAACTTGCGTCGCCGCGCGCCGTTGCTTAATTTTTTCGTGCCTTGAAAAAGAACGGACGCCCCGAAATCCCGCGCAAGACGATTTATCGCCTTTCGATTTATCTGCGCTGCCTCGCGCGGTTGCACGAGAACGGCATCGGCACGGTTTCGAGCGAAGCGCTGGCGAAAGCCGCCGGCGTCAAGCCGACGCAACTCCGCAAAGACCTCGCCTATTTCGGCACGTTCGGCACGCGCGGCCTCGGCTACGATGTCACCGAACTTTTCAAAAAAATTTCCGAGGAACTCGGCACGTCGCGATTGCAGCCGGTGATTTTGGTTGGCGTCGGGCATCTCGGACTCGCGCTGGTTTCGTATCGCGGATTTGAAAAGGAAGGATTTGAAATCGTCGCCGCGTTCGACGCCGACCCGCGCCGCAAACGCGACAAGGAAATCAAACAACCGATTTACGGCATGAGCGAACTGCCGGATTTCGTTCAAAAACAAAACGTGAAAATGGCGATTCTCACCGTGCCCGCCGCCGCCGCGCAAGCCGTCGCGAACCAACTCATTGACGCGGGCGTCACCGGCATTTTGAATTTTTCGCCGATTGTGCTTTCCGTGCCCGAAGAAGTGATGGTCAACAACGTCAATCTCGCCATCGAACTGGAAAACTTGAGCTACTTTACGCAGGAATAAAAATGTAGGAGTCGAGGTAACGAGACTCATTTTAAGTCACAGACTCCTTACGTCGTCTCCTACAAAGTTTTATTCCTTTTTCGCCACTTTCAATTCCAAATGTAAATCGCGCAATTGTTTCGGCGAAACCGTCGTCGGCGAATCGGTCATCAGGTCGGTGCCTTTCGCGGTTTTCGGGAAGGCGATGACGTCGCGGATGCTCGGTGTATTGCAAAGAATTGCAATCAAACGATCAAAGCCGAGCGCAATTCCGCCGTGTGGTGGCGCGCCGTATTTGAACGCGTCGAGCATATAACCGAAACGCAATTTGGTTTCTTCCGGCGAAATTTGCAGCAATTCCTCGAAAATGATTTTCTGCACTTCCGATTGATGAATACGAATCGAGCCGCCGCCGAGTTCCACGCCATTGACGACAATGTCGTAATGCTGGCCGCGAACTTTTTTTGGATCGGTTTTTAGCAACGGAATATCCTCCGCCACCGGCGCGGTGAACGGATGATGACTCGAATACCAGCGATTTTGTTCGCGATCAAAACCGAGCAGCGGAAATTCAATGACCCAAAGAAAATTAAATTGCTGCGGATCCATCGTCAGTTTGTTTTGCGCTTTCAAAACGTCGGCGCAATACAGACGGATTTTACCGAGAATTTCGCAGGCGTTCAGCCATTGGTCGGCGGCGAATAAAATCAAATCGCCTTCTTCGATTTTTAGTTTTGCGGTAAGCGCAGCTTTCTCCACGTCGTTAAAAAATTTCACGATGGGCGATTTCCATTCGATGGCAGCGCCATTTGCCCCTTTTTCCACTTTGATAAACGCCAAACCTTTTGCGCCAAAACTTTTTGCGTAGTCGGTCATCGTTTCGATTTGGCCTTGCGTCGCGCCGGCGAGACCTTTGCCATTTAATGCTTTTACAACTCCGCCGTTCGCAATCGCGCCGGAAAAAACTTTGAAACTGCTCGCGCGAAATTCTTCCGTGAAGTCCACAAGCTCCATACCGAAGCGCGTGTCCGGTTTATCAATGCCAAAACGGTTCAGTGCTTCTTCAAATGAAATGCGTTTGAACGGCACCGGCACGTCAATGTTCAGCGCAGTTTTCCAAACTTTTTTCAACAAGCCTTCGATGAGCGCGTAAATATCTTCACGGTCAATGAAACTCATCTCGATGTCCACCTGCGTAAATTCCGGCTGGCGGTCGGCGCGCAAATCTTCGTCGCGATAACAACGCGCGAGTTGAAAATATTTTTCCAAACCGGCGACCATCAAGATTTGTTTGAACTGTTGCGGCGATTGCGGCAGCGCGTAAAAAGTTCCCGGCTCGCGGCGATTTGGCACGAGAAATTCGCGCGCGCCTTCGGGCGTGGATTTGAAAAGCGTCGGCGTTTCGATTTCCAAAAAACCTTGCTCGTCCATGAATTGCCGCGTCGCAATCGCGACTTTGCTGCGCACTTTCAAATTGCGCGCCATTTCAGGTCGGCGCAAATCGAGGTAGCGATATTGCAGGCGCAATTCTTCGTTCACTTTGTTTGCGATTTCGGGATCGTCCACGGGGAACGGCAGGACTTCCGCCATGTTCAAAACTTCGAGCGCGGTGACGCCGATTTCGATTTCGCCGGTGGGAATTTTTGCATTGTTGGTTCCAGCGGGACGTTGCCGGACTTTTCCCGAAATGCTGACGACGCATTCGCTGCGCAACGACGCGGCGCGTTCAAAAAGTTCTTTCGGTAAATCGGACGGGTCGAAAACCGTTTGCGTGCGGCCTTCGCGGTCGCGAATGTCAATAAAAATCAGGCCGCCGAGATCGCGGCGCGAGTGAACCCAGCCGGAGAGCGTGACGGTTTGGCCGATGTGCGCCGGGCGCAGTTCGTTGCAGTGATGTGTGCGTTTCATTTGAAAATTCGCCAAAGCGAACGCGGATACTGGCAGGAAAGCGGATGAATTTCAAAGTAAAACCATTATTCGCAACTGGCTTGCTGGCGTTCTGAAAATTTAATAACTTTTCCCGCGCGTTAAAAATTTATGCCCAAAGAAATTCTCGAAATGCCCATCGAAACGGCGACGATGGAATTGCCCGATACCAAAACCATCCGCCTCAAATGGCCGGAGGGCCACAATCCCGATTTCAAGACGGGCCAGTTCATCACGATTTATTGGCCGGATGCGACGAATTACAAACGCGCCTACTCGCTCTCGTCTTGCGCGCTGGATCGCGGCTTTTATGAAGTCACCGTCAAGCGCGACGGCAAGATGGGCACGCGCATCGTGGATTGGGCGAAGGCTGGCGACAAACTGTTTGTGATTCCGCCGGTCGGAAAATTTTTGCCAGCGTATGAGAAAAAATTGATTTGTATCGCCGGCGGTTCGGGCGTGACGCCGTTTCGGGCCTACGCGCGCGAAGCAACGCGGCGCAAACTCGAAACAAAAATCACCGTGCTTTACAGCGTGCGCCAGCCGAAGGACATTATTTTCAACAACGAATTTCGCGAGCTGGAAAAGGAAAATCCAAATTTCAAATTTCACGTCACCTGCACGCGCGCGACGCCGCAAGACAATTGGACGGGCCGCACCGGACGCATTGATTCGCCGTGGGTCAAATCGCACATCACGGATTTGGCGAACACAGTTTTTTACGCCTGCGGCCCGAACCTGCTCGTGGAATTCGCCGAGTCGCTCGTGTTCGAACTCGGCGCACCGAAGGAACAGATGAAGACGGAGAAGTGGGGATGATTCCAGCCACAGATTTTCACAGATGAAACACAGATAAGAAATTGAAATCAAATCTGCGAAAATCTGTGCAATCTGCGGATTGAAAGTTTTCATCTGTGTTAATCTGTGTCCATCTGTGGCTAAAATAATTTTATGTTAAAACGCACCGCCCTTTTTTCCGCGCACCAAAAACTCGGCGCGAAGCTGATTGATTTTGGCGGCTGGGAAATGCCGGTGCAATACACCAGCATCACCGACGAACATCTCGCCGTCCGCAACGCCGCTGGCATTTTCGACATTTCGCACATGGGCGAAGTCACCGTCAGCGGCGCAGGTGCGGAAAGTTTTTTGAATTTTATTTTGACGAACGACATTCGCAAACTCGCGTCCGGCGAAGGCCAATACACTTTGATGTGCAACGAACGCGGCGGCGTGATTGACGATCTTTACGCTTACAAACTTTCTGCCGAAGTTTATTTGCTCATCATCAATGCTTCGCGCACCGCCGCCGATGTCCCGTGGCTGAAATCGCAATGGGAAAAATTTCCGCAACGAAACGAAGTGAATTTGACGGATGCTTCGCATAATTATTCCGCTCTCGCCGTGCAAGGACCGCTCGTGAAAAATTTTATCAATGAAGCGATTTCCGGCGCATCCATTTCGGCGATGCGCGTCCAATGCGTCACCGATTTGAAAAAAAATCAGATTGGCGGATTTCATTTTGAACACGGCTGCATTTTGGTTTCGCGCACCGGCTACACCGGCGAAGACGGATTTGAAATCGTCGGCGAAGATGCGGCCATTCAGCACGCCTGGAATAAGATTCTCGAAATCGGAAAACCGTTTGGCATCAAACCGTGCGGACTCGGCGCGCGCGACACGTTGCGCACGGAAGTTTGCTATCCGCTTTACGGACACGAACTGGACGAGGAAACGACGCCGATGGAAGCGGGTCTCGGATTTTTTGTTGCGCTGGAAAAAGGAGAATTCAATGGCCGCTCCATGCTTGCCGAACAAAAAGCGAACGGTGTGAAAAAAAAATGTGTCGCCTTCAAGATGACCGATAAATCCGCGCCGCCGCGACCACACTATCCAATTTTTGGGAACGACGAAAAAATCGGCGAAGTGACGAGCGGCACGCAAAGTCCTTCGCTCAATTTAGGAATTGGAATGGGATTTGTCCCGCCGGAATCCGCCAAGCCGGACACGAAAATTGAAATTGAAATTCGCGGCAAACGCTTCGCCGCCGCCGTCGTCAAGAAGCCGATTTACCAAAAGAGTTAGTCCGCAGATTTCACAGATTTTCGCAGATGAAGAATGGGTTTTGAAAAATCTGCGTAATCTGCGTAATCTGCGGACAAGTTTTACAACAAATTATGAGCAACATTCCTTCTGATCTGAAATTCGCCAAATCACACGAATGGGTCCGCGTCAGCGGCGACACCGCCGCCATCGGCATCACCGACCACGCGCAGAGCGAGCTGACCGATGTCGTTTTTGTCGAACTGCCTGAAGTCGGGCGCAAGGTGAAAGCCGGCGAAGCCTGCGCCGTGGTGGAATCCGTGAAGACCGCGAGCGACATTTATTCGCCCGTCAGCGGCGAAATCGTGGCGTTGAACCAACCCGTCGCCGACAATCCCGCGCTGGTGAACACCGAGCCATACGCGGGCGGCTGGTTTTTCAAAATCAAATTGAGCCATCCCGCCGAACTGAACGCGCTGCTCTCGCCGGAGGATTACAAGAAGCAGATTGGTGGATAAGCGTAATGAACGATGAACGATTTTTTCTCCAAGTTAATTGATGCAATAATAAACTGGTTTCCAATTATTTTTGCTATTGGAGTAATTCTCGCAATTGGAAGTTACATTGTGTTTGGCTTTGGGCGTTTTTTGAAAAGTTCGCACGAAGCGCGAAAGCAAGAATACACAAAAACACGTCTAATTATTGCTCTTGGCTTGAGCATTTTTGGAAAAATGATTTTTTGTATAATTTCATTTTACTGGTTGAGTTACTTGGTCTTGATATTTCCACATAATCCGATGCTGGGAATTAGATTGCTGATTGGGTTTGTGGTTTCAATTTCATTCATTTTTGGCGCAGCCGTTTTAGGCCAAGCTACAAACTGGTTGAAAATTTATATCCGAGCTTTGCCATTAGGCGCGCTTGGGTTTGGCTGTCTTGGCTTGGCATATTTTATTTTCGATCTTTGGGATCGTCGGCAACCACATTCCATGACCGAATACGAGGCCAAATTGCTAGTCGTCGGTCTTGGCGGGTTTGCGATTTGCGGTTGGTTGGGATGGCGAGGTCAAAAGAAGAAAATGGAGAAATGAAAATTCGTTTATTCACGCAGTCGCAAAGCGACGAACGGAAATTAGCCAGTGACGACAGTCACTGGTCTGCGTCCGCCAAAAATTTTGTCCTGACGGGACAATGGAATTTTCCCGGCGTCCTTTCAGGACGCAATCGTTTGGGGCGCTGTTCCAGCCACTTCGTAGCTGGCTAATTTCCGCCGCTCCTGCGGAACAAAAATCCGCATTTTCGGTTCGTAGGAGACGACGTGAGGAGTCTCTAATTTTTTCTTTAATTTGAGTCTCGTCACCTCGACTCCTACAATTGAAAAGTGAAAATCCGTTTATTCATCAAGCCGTATTGCGGTTGGTGTCACCAGGCGATGCGCTGGCTCGACGGGCGCGGCGGAATGGATTCGACAATTTTCCCTCGCCGGATTAGCTTGCCCATGCATGAAGAAAACGAGCCAGCGGCGGAATTTTGATTATCCCGCGACCACGAAGGGCGGCGAGGCCGCTGCGCGCGTGCGGACGCAGGCCAACCGCCTTTCCGAAGCCGAGCGCGAGGCGCTTTTCAAAAAGGGAATGCAGATGATTTATGGCGGCCAAAAAGAAACCGTTGGCCGTTGATAGCAATCTGCTGTTCGATCTCGCGGAGAAAAAAGATTTCGCGCTCACTTTTCTCGAAGTGGCGAAGGAGAAAAATTACACGCTCCATCTTCCGCCGACCGTCGTTCAGGAACTGACCTTCGCCGTCTTTCATAAATCCGGCGAAGAACAAAAACTGGCGCTGGTGGCGTTGAAAAATCTTCGAAGCTGGGGAGTCATTCCTTTTGATCTGGCCGCCGTCGGTCATGGCATCACAGAACAATTTGCGCGTCGTTTGCATGAATTAAAACTGCTGCCGGAAGCCGAGTTGAACGATGGATTGATTCTGGCGGAAGCCGGACTGGCGGGAATTCCGCTGCTCGTATCATCCGACAAACATTTGCTCGACATCGAAGCGGATGAACTTGCACGCGTCTGCCGCGAACGGCACATCGCGGAAGTGAGCGTGGTTCATCCGAGAAAACTGCTCAAGGCTTGGGGGAATTAGCGCATGAAAACCCTTTTGTTCATCAAGCCGTATTGCGGCTGGTGTCACCAGGCGATGCGCTGGCTGGATGCGCGCTTGAAAATTGTTCCGTCATCGGTTACACGTTAAATATGAAACTTTCTGTGACGCTTGACCGCGATGAGGATGGAGTTTGGATTGCCGAATGTCCGGCGATTCCCGGCTGCGTAAGTCAGGGCAAGACCAAACCGCAGGCGTTGAAAAATATCAAGGAAGCCATCACGCTTTGCCTCGAAGTCCGCGCGGAACGCGGCCTGCCGCTCACGGTGGAAACGCAACAAGTCGAAGTTTTGGTCTGATGCCTTCGCTTCCGGTCATCAGCGGGCGCAAAACCGTCCGGGCATTTGAAAATCTCGGCTGGCAGGTGGCGCATCAACGCGGCAGTCACATCATCATGGTCAAGGACGGGGAAATAGCCACGCTTTCAATTCCCGATCACAAGGAAATCGCCAAGGGCGCTGCGCAGTTTGATTCGCACGACGGGAATCACAGTGGACGAATTCTGCGAACAGATTTGATCTGATGAAAATCCGTTTATTCATCAAGCCGTATTGCGGTTGGTGCCACAAGGCGATTGTAATTTTGTTTTTCGCAATTTTTTGTCCCACCACTTTCGCTGCGATTTTTCGCGTCGCCACTTACAACATGGAAAATTATTTGGATCGGCCAACTGAATCGCGTCATTTTATCAAATCCGCCGAGGCCAGGGCCAAAGTTCGCGAAAGCATTGAGGCCATGAATCCCGACGTGCTGGCGCTCGAAGAAATGGGCACGACCAACGCGCTTTTGGAATTGCGCGCCTCGCTCAAGGCCGATGGGCTGGATTTTCCGTTTTGGGAACACGTCAGCGGCGCGGACACGAACATTCATTTGGCCGTGTTGAGCAAATTTCCCATCGTCGCGCGGCATCCGCACACGGATGACGAATTTCTTTTGGACGGAAAACGTTTTCGCGTCGAGCGCGGATTTGCCGACGTGGAAATTCAAGCCGCGACGAATTTTACTTTTACGCTCATCGCCGCGCATTTGAAATCGCGCCTGCGAATTCCCAATGCCGATGAAGCCGACGAGCGTCTTGGGGAGGCACACGTTTTGCGCGGCATCATTGACGGGCATTTCAAGTTGAACCCGAATGCAAAACTGATTGTCGTCGGCGATTTGAACGACACAAAAAATTCCGATTCGACGAAGGAAATCATCGGGCGCGGAAAGTTCAAGCTTACCGACACGCGGCCCGCCGATCGCAACGGCGACAACGCGTCCGCGCAACCGCCATATTTTGAACCGCGCAACGTGGCGTGGACTTATTTCTACGGCGCGGACGATACTTACTCGCGCATTGATTATATTTTGTTGAGTCCCGCGATGGCGCGCGATTGGGTAAAAGCGCAGACTTATATTCCGGCGGTTCCAAATTGGGGCATCGCTTCCGACCATCGGCCAATCGTCGCGACGTTTGAGGAAAAATGAGCGCCAGGCCGCGGCCTGATCTTGTTTGGAATTTCAATTGACCGTCAAAAAGAGTAATCGAAAAAACTGGCGCGAACTTATTTATTCGGGCTATGCTTTCTGCTCATTTGAATTTGATTTATGGCTAAACTGACAGTTCGAGATTTGGACGTGCGCGGCAAGCGCGTTTTTGTGCGCGTGGATTACAATGTGCCGATGGAAGAAAAAAACGGCCAGATGGTCATTAACGATGACACGCGCATCAAAGAAACCTTGCCGACGCTGAAATTTTTAATTGAACGCGGCGCAAAAATTATTCTCGCCGCGCATCTGGGCCGGCCCAAAGGCAAACGCGAACCTTCAATGTCTTTGCGCCCGATTGCCTTCAAGCTCCACGAGCTTCTCGGCCAGCCGGTTGAATTTGCCGACGATTGCATCGGCGAACACGCGGAGAAAATCGCCGCGACTTTGAAAGATGGTCACGTGGCGCTGCTCGAAAATGTTCGCTATCACAACGAGGAAGAAGCGAATGATCCGGCGTTCGCGGAAAAATTGGCGAAGCTCGCGGACGTTTATGTCAACGACGCTTTCGGCGCGGCGCATCGCGCGCACGCGAGCACGGAAGGAATTGCCAGAATAATTTCCAAACGCGGCGGCAAGTGCGCGGCGGGTTTGTTGATGGAACGCGAATTGAAATTTCTCGGCGACGAATTGGAAAATCCGGCGCGTCCGTTTGTGGTGATTCTTGGCGGCGCAAAAGTTTCGGACAAAATCAAAGTCATTGACCGTTTGCTCGAAAAGGCCAACACGATTTTGATCGGCGGCGCAATGGCTTACACGTTCAAACTCGCGCACGGCGAAAAAGTTGGAAAATCGCTCGTCGAACCGGATCACAAACAAACCGCGCTCGACGCGGAAATCAAAGCGAAAAAACTGGGCGTGAATTTTCAATTGCCGACGGACATTGTGGTCGCCACGCCGGTTGACTCCGGCAAGTTGAATAAAAAAGGCAAACCGATTTTTGATTTTACAAATGTCCGCACGGTGCGCGGCGATATTCCCGATGACGCGGAAGGTTTCAGCATTGGCGAAGAGACGGCGCGCAATTACGCCAAAATTATTTCGACTGCGAAAACGATTTTATGGAACGGGCCGATGGGAATGTTTGAAGATGCGCGTTTTGCCGCGGGAACAAACGCGGTTGCGCAAGCGGTCGTGGACGCGACGCAAAAAAATGGCGCGAAAAGCATCATCGGCGGCGGCGACAGCGTGAAGGCGTTGAACCAAGCCGGCCTCGGTAACAAAGTAACTTTTATGAGCACGGGCGGCGGCGCGAGTCTGGAATTTTTGGAAGGCGCAGAATTGCCCGGCGTCGCGGCGCTTTCTGAAAAATAGGAGCCAACGTAAGGAGGCTCTAGCTAAAAACAAATTTGAGACTCGTTACCTCGTCTCCTACAAATTAAAAATGAACAAAGAACGAAAATTGATTATTGCCGGAAATTGGAAGATGAATAAATCCGTCGCCGAGGCGCTGGCTTTGGTGGATGATTTGAAACGCGACCTGGCCGGCGTGAAGGAAGTGGACATCGTGGTCTGCCCGCCATTCACGGCGCTGGAATCCGTTTCCAAATCCATCCTTGAAATTCAAAACATCAAGCTCGGCGCGCAAAATATGAACGAAAATAATTTTGGCGCGTTCACCGGCGAAATTTGCGCGGGAATGCTCAAGGAATTTTCCGTGCGCTACGTCATTCTCGGCCATAGCGAACGGCGGCAGTTTCAAAAAGAATCCGACGCGCTCATCGCCAAAAAAGCGGCGGCGGCGCACGCGGCGAGTTTGAAGCCGATTGTTTGCGTCGGCGAAACTCTGGCGGAACGCGAAGCGAATCAAACGGAAAAAGTTTTGGAAACGCAGGTGCGCGGCAGTCTCGCGGGTTTGACGAAAGAGCAAATGACGGAAACCATCGTTGCTTACGAGCCGGTTTGGGCCATCGGCACGGGCAAAACGGCCACGACGCAGCAAGCGCAGGAAACCCATGCGTTTATTCGTTCGCTGCTCGCAAAAATATTTGACGACGCAGTTGCCAAAAAAATTCGCATTCAATATGGCGGCAGCGTGAAACCGGGCAACGCAAAAGAATTGATGAGCCAGATGGACGTGGACGGCGCGCTGATTGGCGGCGCAAGCCTGGAAGCAAGAAGTTTTGCTGACATCATCAAAAATTCCATTTAACCTTTGGTTTATGAGTTTCATTATTGGAATTTTGACATTTTTTATTGTCATCAACTGTTTGTTGTTGATCCTGCTCGTGCTGATCCAATTGCCCAAAAAAGACGCGGGCGCGGGTCTGGCGTTTGGCGGCGGCGCGGCGGATGCGTTGTTCGGCGCGGGTTCGGGCAATGCGCTGACAAAAATCACGAAATGGGCCACGGTCATTTTCTTTTTACTGGCAATTGTTCTCGGCCATTTGCAGGACAAAGCGCAGCGCGGCGATACTTCCGCGTTCATGCAAAAAGTCGAACAGCAATCGCAAACGCCCATGGCGCCCATGCCTTCGGCGCCGCCAACGGCAGCGCCCAAGAGCAGTTTGCTGACGTTGCCGTTGACGACGGAAACAAATGCTTCCGCCGCGCCGGCCCCGGCAAAATAACGCGATGGAAATTTTGACGCGCGCCCGACGTTTTTTTTCGCGGGCGCGTTTTGGTTTTTTCCAGCGCGCAATTTTTTTTATTTTCAGCGCGGCAATTTTATTTTGCGGTTGTGCGCGCCGCGAAACGCCCGCCGACCTCACCATTATTAACGGCGCGGAGCCGGAAACGCTCGATCCGGCGCTGCTCACCGGCCAGCCGGAAATGCGAATTGCGATTGGCATGTTTGAAGGGTTGACGCGGCTGGATCCGAAAACGGCGCGACCCATTCCCGGCCTGGCAAAAAGTTGGGACATTTCCCCGGACGGAAAAATTTACACGTTTCATTTGCGGACAAATCTCGTCTGGTCCACCGGCGAGCCGATTCGCGCCGACGACGTGGTTTATTCCTGGATTCGCACGTTGAATCCTTTGACGGCTTCCGAATATGCCGGGCAACTTTATTACGTTAAAAACGCCGAAGCGTTCAACACCGGCAAAATCAAAGACGCCTCGTTGGTCGGCATTCGTGCGCTGGATCCATTCACCGTGCGCGTGAAGTTAAACCATCCGATTCCATTTTTTCTCGACCTCTGCGCGATGCCGCTCACTTATGTCGTGCCCCGGCAAACGATTAAGAAATATGGCGACCGCTGGCTGATGGCGCGACCGTTGCCGGGCAGCGGACCTTACGAACTCGTTTATTGGAAACTCAACGACAAAGTTCGCTTGAAAAAAAATCCGCGTTATTGGGACGCCGCGAATACCCGATCCGACATCATTGACATTTTACCCATCGGCTCGCCCTCCACGGCGTTCGATCTTTACGAGCAAGGCGCGGTGGACATCATTTGGGATAAAGAAGTCGTGCCGGCGGAATTGCTCGACGTGTTGCGGAAACGTCCCGATGCGCATCCGTTCAATTATCTTGCCACCTATTGGGTCAACATCAATGTCACGCGCAAACCGTTTGACGATCCCCGCGTCCGCCAGGCGCTGGCGCTGGCCGTGGATCGCGACCGCATCGTGAAAAAAATCACGCGCGGCGGTGAGCGTCCCGTTTCCCATCTCATTCCCGACGGCACGGCGAATTATACATCGCCGCCCGGACTCGATTACAATCCCGCGCTGGCGAAAAAATTGTTGGCGCAAGCCGGCTATCCCGACGGCAAAGGTTTTCCACGCTTTGAATATATTTTCAATGCGCCCGCCGGCGGCGGCGACAAAGTTCATGAGGACATCGCGGTTGAGCTGCAACAGATGTGGCGCGACACCCTCGGCCTCAACATGGATTTGCGGCAGGTCGAATGGAAAGTGTGGTTGAGTTCCACCGCGCATCTGGATTACGACGTTGGCCGCGGCGACTGGATTGGCGATTACGATGACGCGAATACTTTTCTCGCGTTGTTCCAAAGCAACAGCGGCAACAATCGCACCGGCTGGAAAAATGCGCGCTATGACGCGCTCGTCAAGGCAGCGAACGAGCAAACCGATTCGAAAAGGCGCGAAGAACTTTTTCAGCAGGCGGAAGCGATTTTAATCCGTGATGAATTGCCGGTCATTCCGCTTTATATTTATGCCGGCATCAATTTTTATCACCCGAACATTTCCGGCATTTACCAAAACATTTTGGACGACCATCCGCTCAATTATATTCGTCGAAAGACGAAGGGCGAGAGTCGAGGGCAAAAATAGTTGCAGCTTTGCTTGACTCCTGGAGCGCGAATTTCAAATCTCGGTTGCATGAAATTTCGATTTGAAAAATTGGAAGTCTGGCAGGAGGCCAGAAAAATAAATCTTTCCGTTTATCGGCTGACGGAAAGATTTCCGCGCTCGGAACTTTTCGCCATGACATCGCAACTTCGTCGTGCGTCCATTTCTATTTCTGCAAACATTGCCGAGGGTTCCGGTCGAAACTCTGATAAAGACTTTGCTCATTTTCTTGAGCAGGCTTACGGCTCGTTAATGGAAGTCGCGTCAATTTTTTATCTCGCGCTTGATAAAAATTACGTCAAAGCGAATGAAATTGAATCATTTTTTGATGAACTTGAAATATTGGCCAAGCGCATTGCTGCACTAAATCGTTCGCTTTCAGTTTTAACGTCAAAAACACCATTTGCGCGCGACAAAAAATCTTCAGCCCTCGACCCTCGACCTTCGGCCTTCGCCTAAAATGTATTTTGTCAGGCGCATTTTGTTCGCGATCCCATTGCTGCTCGTCATCAGCGCGCTGGCGTTTGCGCTCGTGCATCTCGCGCCCGGCGGGCCGTTTGATCGCGAACGCGCGCCGGCCTCGCCGGAAATCGAACGCCACATCAAAGCCAAATATCATTTGGACGAACCGGTCTGGAAACAATATCTGCGCTACCTGGGCAATTTGGCGCGCGGCGATTTCGGTCCGTCTCTCAAATACCGCGACCACACCGTCAACGACATCATCGCGCAAGGTTTGCCGGTTTCGATGACGCTGGGCGGACTGGCCTTTTGTTTTGCCATGATGATCGGCCTGCCCCTCGGTTTTTTCACGGCGGCCCGGCGCGGGCATTGGGAAGATTTCGCCGGAAGTTTTTTTGCCCTCGTCATGGTTTGCATCCCGGGATTCGTTCTCGCGCCGCTGCTGATTTTAATTTTTTCCATCAAGTTAAAATTATTCCCCGTTGGTTTATGGGAAACGCCCTGGCACATGATTTTGCCGCCGATTGCGCTCGGACTTTTTTTCGCCGGAAAAATCGCGCGCCTTTTCCGTGAAGAAATGCTCGCCGCCGCCCAGTCGGAATTTATCACCGCCGCGCGCGCCAAAGGTCTGGCCGAATATTCGCTGCTGCTCAAGCACGCCGTGCGCATCGGAATTTTGCCGGTCGTTTCCTATGCCGGCCCGATGCTCGCCGACATGCTCACCGGCTCGTTTATCATCGAAAGCATTTTTCAGATTCCCGGCATCGGCGTTTTTCTCATCAACGGCTCGCTCAATCGCGACTACACCGTCGTCGTCGGCCTCTCGCTGCTTTATGCGATCCTGCTGATCGGCATGAATTTGATGGTGGATTTTGCCTACACTTTGCTCGATCCGCGCGTGAAATATGAGTGACCAAAAAGTTGGAAGTTCAAAGTTGAAAGTTGAAAGCGCAGCCAACGCGGCGGGCGTTTCCAACCTTCAACCTTCAACCTTCAACCTTCAACCGGTTTCACCCGGCCAACGCGCGTGGCAACGGTTCAAAAAAAATCGCGCGGCAAGTTATGGCGCAATTTTTTTAATTTTTCTGCTCGTCGCCGTCATTGCGTGGCCGCTGGTTTTGAAAATGGCCGGAACGACTTTCGCGCAAACGCACAATCCCGATCAACTTTCTGACGCGCAATTTTCTCCGCCCTCCGCGCAACATTGGTTCGGCACGGATTTGCATGGCCGCGACCTCTTTTCGCGAATTCTTTTCGGCGCGCAAATTTCATTGCTCGTCGGCGTCGTTGGCGCCTTCATCAGTTTGATCATCGGCGTCTTGTGGGGCGCAATCGCCGGTTACGCTGGCGGACGCACCGATGCGATCTTGATGCGCATCGTGGACGTGTTGTATTCTCTGCCGACCATTATTTTTGTCATCGTGCTGTTCACGACCGTCGGCGAAATCATCAAGCAATCGCATTTCGTTCAAAATTCTCCCGCGCTCGAAAAAAGTCTGCGCGTCATTTTACTTTTCGTCGGTCTCGGCGCGGTGTCCTGGCTGACCATGGCGCGCATCGTGCGCGGGCAAGTCTTGTCGTTGCGCAGCCGCGCCTTTGTCGAAGCCAGCCGCGCGCTCGGCGCCGGCACGCCGCGCATTTTATTTCACCACATCATTCCGAACATTTTTGGCGTCGCCATCACTTATCTGGCATTGACGATGCCCGCGATCATTCTCTACGAATCTTTTTTGAGTTATCTCGGCCTCGGCGTCCAAGCGCCGATGGCCAGTTGGGGAACTTTGATCAGCGACGGTGTTTCCAACATCAATCCCATCCGCATTTATTGGTGGCTGATCATTTTTCCGGGCGGCATTTTGGTGGCGACCTTGCTCGCGCTGAACTTTCTCGGCGATGGCCTGCGCGATGCCTGGGATGTGAAATCAAAATGAATGTAGGAGACGACATAAGTAGTCTCTAATTTCCAATTTTGAGTCTCGTCACCTCGACTCCTACAAAGATTGATAATCCTCAATCCGCCACCGCAAAAACGGCGAACAATATTTCGTCGTCGCTTTGTTTCGCAATGGCCAATACGCGTCAAAATCCTTTTCCAACTGTCGCAATTCACGAACTCCTTGTTGCGCCAACCATTTTGCTTCGGAATTTTCCCCGGCGGCGACGGACTGCTGCCATAGCATGAACTTGCAGGACTGTTCAGCCATCCGCGCCGCCAGATCAAGTTCTCGCGCCAGAATTTTTCCAGAATTTGAACTTGGTTTCGCACGCCGCAAGACCGTCCGCTGCTTCTGGATTTCCTTTAATGCCGTGAGAATGCTTTTTCCAGGAATTTTCGCGAACCATTGCAAGCCGTTGCGGCAAAACAATTCGCGCCTTTCCGGTTTTGGCGCGGCAACCACCGAACCGAGCGGCGTTTCATTCGGCGCGTTCACGCCGAGTTTTTGATGCGCAAAACCAAGTTTGAATCCGGCTTCCGCAACTTTGCCCGTTGAATCCTCAAACACATCACGGCTTAAAACCGGAATCAATTTACGTTGATCAAAATTTTTTGAATTCCACGCCAGCGACGCGCCCGCCAGCAACATCGGCCAGCTTACGGCCAGAGGTTGCGGATGGCCCCCATCGCCCCAATCCGTGTTCAGAAAACCAAGCGCGCCAAATTTTTTTCCGGTGCGCGCCGCTGCGCGCAAATTCGCCAGCGCGTTGTCGTGTTTGCCGATGAGCGTTTGCCACGTCGAAGTTCCCGGACAAACGTAAAATGGAATTTTTGCTTTTGCGAACTGCGCTGCCTCGCGCTCAAACGGATGATTCGCTTCATAACCCCAATTCAGCGCAATTATATTTGTAGCAGCGGACGTGAGTCCGCTCTGATTAAATGGAACCGACTCACGTCGGCGGCTACGAGCCAATTCAGGAATCAGTTTCGGATATTTCAAAATGATGTCGCCCCAGAACATCATCGTTTTTCTTCGCGCGGAAACTTCGCGATGGATTTTTTTTAGGAAATCCAAATAAACTTTTCCTTTGCCGAATTGTTCGCAAAGTTTTTTGCTCTGGCCGCAGCCTAAATCCCAGGTCTCGTCGCAGCCGACGTTAAAAAACTCACTGGAAAAATTCGGCAGCAATTCATCGTAAAGTTCGCGCAAGAACGGAATCGTGCCGGGATGATTTGGCGCGAGCGTGGTCGGACGGCGGACAAATTCCTTACTCGCATCTTCGTAAGGCGCGGAAATTTCGGCGAGTTTTTTTAATCGCGGGTCCTCGAGAAAATAGCGCAAATGTCCGAACGAATTTTGATTCGGCACGAGGTCAATGCCGAGTTCGCGGCAGCGCGCGTCGAGGATTTGGATTTCCTTCGCCGTAAGCGCGCCCCAGCTTTGCCAGACGGATTGGTATTTTTTGTAGGCGAACGTGTGCTCGGTGTAAAGTTGCAGCTCGTTGACCTTGAAAGCGGCAAGTTTTTCCGCGAGATCGAGCAGGGTTTCCAGTTTCGGCACGCGCCCGCGCGAAATATCCAGCATCACGCCGCGCCGCGCAAAATCCGGCCAGTCGAGAATTTTTAAGCGCGGCAATTTTCTGCCGAATTGCCGGAGTAATTGCCGCAACGTCGCCGTGGCCGCGCGCAGGCCGCCGGTTTCGCGGAAGGAAATTTCAATTCCAGTTTTGGAAATCGCCAGCGAATAAAATTCCGGATGATTTGTAGGAGACGACGCAAGGAGTCTCTGTTCAATTGCCAATTTTTTAGTTAGAGCCTCGTCACCTCGGCTCCTACGATTCAATTTGACAATTTTGATTGCGGCCAACGGTTTCTGCTTCGGCAGCGTGAACGTGCCGCGAAGAATTTTCAGCGAGCGAGGGCAGGGGACTAGGTTCATTTGAACGCGGCCATGTCAGGCGGGGTTGGAAAGAACATAAACGTGGCCGGGCTGAAATTCTGGCAGACGGCGAAGGATTTCCGGCGCAAACGGACTCACATGAATCAAACGATTCGATTTGGCGCGCAAGAGGACGATGGCGAAAGGCAGGTCCTTGATTTTCTGCTGGAGCGGCAGACTTTTGTCCACGGTCACGAAGACCTCGAACTCGCCGGAAGCGGCGATCAAACGAAGCAACTTGCCGTTGCTGATGCTCGCCCAGCCCGCCTGTGGAACGGTTTCGACTGTATGACCGGGCAGTTCCCGCGCCAAATCCTTCGGCAGACATTCGTCAAGGAGCAGACGCATTAGACGGCGGCCAGCAGGCGTTCACTGGCTTGTTCGAGAAAGGCGATGGCCTGCTTGCGCGCCACGGTGGGAAACTGTTCCAAAAAATCGTCCAGCGATTCTCCGCCCTCAATGTAATCGAGCAAGGCGCGCACGGGAACGCGCGTGCCGGCGAAGCACGGCGTGCCGCTCATGATTTCCGGGTCAATCATCACAACACTTTTCGCTTTCATGGCGGCAAGATAACACAGCCCAATCCCGACCGGCAAGTTGTGAAATGCGGCGGAACATAACTGCAAAATTTTTGACACAAATTGCGCGGATTGACGCAAATTCAATAGCTAATAAGGCGTAACGGAAATTAGCCGGGGTGGGCACCGCCGCCGCTTTCAATTGTTACGATTGGTGAACGATTCATTATGAGCTTGACGCAGCATTCTTTTTTGCGTTAATGTGGAATTCAGAATGAAATGCTGGTTTAACCCGAACCCGTTTTTGCTCACTTGAACTCTTAAATCCCATGAAACCATTCCCAACCCTCCGTCTCGCGCTCACCCTCATGGCCGCTATTCTCGCCGCCGGTTCCGCGCACGCCACGATCACCGTGCTGGATTACTGGCACATGGGCGAGAATGATCCGGGGGCCGTTTCCGGCGGCCAATGCGCGACCACCGTGGATGCGGTGGGCGGAAAAACCCTGACGAATTCATCAGTGGGCGGATTTTTTCCCATCTACACCAACGGGGTTTCCTCAAGTGCTTCCGCCGAAACGGGCAGCACCCTGGCGCTGGCCATGACGAACGGCCAATTCGGCACGGCGGCGCTGGCGAGCAGCGCGGTGAATAATTTCGGCATCGAGTGCTGGGTCAATCCGGGCACCAATTCCGGCAGCCACGTTTTGGCCTACAACGGCATCCGCAGCACGGGCTGGGGTTTATACCTGGCGGGAACCAACTTTGAGGTTCTCTATGGCGGGGAAATCACCTTTGGCAACGCCCCGGCCACGCCGAATGCCTGGACACATCTGGCTTTGGTGCGGAGCGGCGGCGTCGCCATTTTATACATCAACGGCGTGCCGGCCGCCACCAACTCTGCCACAGCGCCCATCACCCCATCGGGCAGCTTTACGGTGGGCGGCGATGCCCAATTTCCGGCCGAAGATTATACCGGATTGATTGACGAGGTGCGCGTGTTCACGTTCGCCCCGGGCGCGTTCAGCCCGAGCGACCTATTGTTGAATTCGACCAACGTGTTTGTCTCCAACACGGGCGACAACGGTGCTGGTTCGCTCCGCGCCGCCGTCGCCAGCGCCCCGAGCGGGTCAACCATCACTTTTGCCAGCAACCTTTCCGGCCAGACTATTTTGCTGACCGGCGGACAGATTGTTTTGAACAACAACGTCACCATTGACGCCTCCGCGCTGACGAATGGGATTGCCATCAGCGGCAATCACGCCAGCCGGATTTTTGATGTAAGCGGAGGCACTGTGGTGCTGAACTCGCTGACCATCACCAATGGGACTGACGCCGGGAACGGCGGCGGCGGCGGGATGCTCAATTACGCCACGCTGACCTTGAACAACTGCACGCTGGCGGGCAATACAGCGAGCGATCCCAATTGGGGTGGTGGCGGCATTCTCAGTTATAATGCCACGCTAACCTTGAACAACTGCACGCTAACGGGCAATTCGGCGGATAATTCCAACGACGGCGGCGGGGGTGGCCTTTACATCCTAGGTGGCACCGTAGTGGTGAACCAGAGCACGCTGGCGGGCAATTCGGCGGACAATTCCGTCGGCGGCGGCGGTATTCTTAACTCCGAGGGCAGCACGCTGACAGTGACCAATTCCATCGTCGCCGCCAATACAGCTACGGGCGATAACGGCCCGGATATCTTCAACTTTGGAGGCAACATAACCTTTGGCGGTGCCAACCTCGTGCAGACGGCTCCTTACAATGTGTTTGGATCAGTAAATGGCACCTATATTACCGCCGCGCCGTTGCTCGCCCCGCTGGGCAACTACGGCGGCCCCACGCCGACCATGCCGCCGCTGGCGGGTTCATCGGCCATTGACGCGGGCGATGATTCTGCTGCAAGCCAGTTCGCCACCGACCAGCGCGGTTATCCGCGCCTCGCTGGCGCGCACGTGGACATCGGCGCCGTGGAGGTCAATCCCAATACCATCGTGACTACGGCGGCTGACAGTGTTTCTGGCTCGCTGCGCAATGTCATCGCCGGTGCTCTTCCGAATGATCTGGTCAGTTTTGCCCCTGTGCTCTCCGGCCAGACCATCACGCTGACCGGCGGGCAGATTGAATTAAGCAACAACATCACCATTGACGGCTCGGCGCTGGCGAATGGAATTGTCGTCAACGGCAACAACCAATCGCGCGTCTTTCAAGTGGACAGCGGCGCGACGGTCGGGTTGAACTCGCTGACCATCGTCAACGGGAATGATAATGGTGGCAGCGGTGCGGGCATCAATAACTCTGGAACGCTTACGATCAATAACAGCACGCTGGCGGATAACATCGCAACCGGCTATGGCGGGGGCATAGAAAACGGAGGCGTTCTGACCTTGAATCAAACGACCCTCACCGGCAATACAAGTCCTGGCTTCGCCGGGGGCAGCGGCATTGATGGTGAGTCATCAACCATCGTCATCAACCAATCCACCATCACCGGCAATACCGAGACGAGCGCCGGCGGTGCCGTTCTGAACTATGGAGGCGCGCTAACAGTGAATAATTCAATCATTGCCGGCAACAGCGGAGGGGATATTGCTTATGGTTTCTCCAGCTCCTTGACTTTGCTGGGCACTAATCTCACCAGCGGCAATCCGCTCCTCGCCCCGCTGGGCAACTACGGCGGCCCCACGCCAACCATGCCGCCGCTGGCGGGTTCCCCGGCCATTGACGCGGGCGATGATTCCGTCGCCAGCCAGTTCGTCACCGACCAACGCGGTTACCCGCGTCTTGCTGGCGCGCACGTGGACATTGGCGCGGTGGAAGCGCAGACTGCGCCTGCGAACAATCCGCCAGTGCTGGAAAACATCACGCGGTCCGGTGGCGGTGGTGGCGGCACCAGCAGTTTCCAATTCACGTTCACCAACGCGTCCGAAGCCGATTTCACCGTGCTGACCTCCACCAACCTGGCGTTGCCTTTGGCCAGCTGGACGGTGCTGGGCGAAGCCATGCAACCCGCGCCGGGCCAGTATCAATTCACCGACCCGCAGGCCGCCACCAACGCGGTGCGTTTCTACCGCGTCGTTTCGCCTTAGCCGGAACGAAGTTTGCGGGACAGCCCACATTTTTTTTTGACCACTGGCAGATTTTTGGCGATGGCTGGCAAGGATTATTTATCGGCTGGCAAATTTTTTTTGACAGCCGGCAAAAGAGTTTTGTCCGTTGACACAAACATTTTGTCAACCGGCAAAGTGGCGGCCAAACGGCGGGTTAATCAATTCGCTACTCGTGGCGCTTGGCCGCCAGCACGCGCAATTCGGTTTTCAAAATCTTTCCCGTCGCATTTTTTGGCAGCGCGGATAGAATGATGATTTGTTTCGGCGCTTTGTAGTCGGCCAGTTGGCTGCGGATGAATTGCAGCAATTCCTTTTCGTCAATTGTTTTTCCTTCCGCCGCCGCGACGAAGGCCACGGGTTGCTCGCCGCGCCGCGCGTCCGGCACGCCGACGACCGCCGCTTCCTTCACGCCGGGAAAATGATAAATCACTTCCTCAATCTCGCGCGGATAGACGTTGATGCCGTTGACGAGCAGCATGTCCTTCTTGCGGTCGGTGATGTAATAATAACCATCGGCGTCGCGATAACCAATGTCGCCGGTCAGCAACCAATCGCCGCGAAAAACTTTTTTGGTTTCTTCAGGCTGGTTCCAATAACCTTGCATCACATTGCCGCCGCGCACGCAGATTTCGCCGGTCTCATTCGCGCCGAGCATTTTTCCCGATTCATCCTGCACGCTCATTTCCACGTTCGCAACCGGAATGCCAATTGAACCCGCCTTGCGAATGCCGTGCAGCGGATTTTTGGAGACAACCGGACTGGCCTCGCTCAAGCCGTAGCCTTCGATGAGCGGCACTTGGAATTTTTCTTCAAATTCCTTCAACGTCTGCATCGGCAACGGCGCGCTGCCGCTGATGAAAATGCGAATGGGCAACGGCGTGGGCAATTGCGCGCCAAGCAGCATCCGGTAAAACGACGGCACGGCGGGCAGAATGGTTGCGCGGCGCGAGAAAATTTCCTGCAACATCGCGCGCGGCGGATGCAATGATTTGACCAAAACAATCGAACCGCCGACGGTGAACGGCAGAAAGATTCCGACCGTCATCATGTAAGTGTGAAACATCGGCAACAGCACGGCGAGGCAATCGTCCGGCACGGCTTGCAAAACGAGGCGGCAACTTTCGACGTTGTGCAGAAGATTTCCGTGCGAGAGCATCGCGCCCTTCGGTTTGCCGGTGGTGCCGCTCGTGTAAATAATTACCGCGAGGTCTTTTTCGTTACGCTCGTAATTTATGATTTGAGATTTATTATTTATGATTTCAGACGCGAATTCTTCGACCTTCAAAATTTTGAGCGACTTTCGTTCAGCTTGGAGTTCGGAAAAATGCGCGGACAATTCGGCATCCGAAATCAAAATCTCAATGCCGCCGTCGTTCAAAATATAATTGACCTCGGCGGGTTTGAGAAAATTATTGATCGGCACAACCACCGCGCCCGCCTGCAAAATTCCAAAAACGCCCGCGACAAATTCCGGGCAGTTTTTCAGCCAAAGGCCGACGCGGTCGCCCGGTTTGACGCCAAAATGATTTTGCAACTGGGCGGCGACTGCGTGGGATTGCGCCAGCAGTTGGGCGTAGGAGATTTCCTTCTCGCCAAAATAAATGGCAGTTTTTTCAGAATGCTTTTGCGCGCAATCGGAAAAGGCGGTCGCGAGATTCATTGAGCAAAGTTATTGAACAAAGCGTTTCCCGTGAAGCACAAAGTGATCGCCGGAAATTGTGAATAACAATTTCTTGCAATTTAATTTAGCCTTATTTACTCTCAAGTCAGTATAGGCATTATACCAACAGAATGGTTTTCGGGAAATTTTTAATGTGGAATCCTCGAAATAATAATCTTCTGCTGGGGCAGATTCAAAGAGCCTTATGGTTTTTTTGAAATATGCACGTCCAATTCGAAGGTGAACAATGAACACCCGTTTTGTGCGTTTAAGTTTTAGTTTGCCCGCCTCGCGGCCGCTGTCCTGAATTTTGTCAGTAAATCCAAATTTACGGTTTCACACCTATTTACCCTCCACGCTGCTGGCACTAAAATTTGGTAAATTCATTGTAAATACGAGGAAATCGGCATCTTCAAAGAAGCTTGTTTTATGTTGGCTTGCGGAATGAAATGTGCTATTTTTTAAGCCGGAAAACAGGTTCGGGGCATTTTTGCATAAAATCAACAAAGCATATTCCTGTTGGGCGACGGAATCAGGACACTTGAAAACCGGGTTTATAAATCAAAAGGTCGGCCAACGTTCGCTACGCGGCAGCGCGGGCATGACGTTGGTTGAGGTGATGGTGGCGCTGGCGCTGGCGGCGTTCACCGTCGCCGGAATTATTGAAGGCTATATTTTTTGCACCACGTCCACGGTCAAGGATTCACTTTACATGGCGGCGAACACGCGGGCGAGCGAGCGGTTGGAAGAGACGCGCGGCGCGATCTGGGCACCGTATCGGGCAACGCCGGTGGATGAATTGGTCGCCTCGAATTTTCCCGATCAACCCGTTACTTTGGATATGTCGGGTTCAAGTTCGGCCACTACCATGGCCACGCTGACGACGACCATAACCCAGATTGTATCTTCAGCCTCTTCAACGCTTTCAGCGCCGGTCCGGGAAATTCGCGTGGATTGCATCTGGCAGTTCAAGGGCGAACTGATCACCAACTCAATTGAAACGTGCCGCGCACCGGACCAATGAAACTTGTAATTCCATCTTCAGCTTCCAGTCGCGGCGATTCAAGCGCGGGATTTACTTTGATGGAAGTGCTCATTGCCACGGCGGTGTTCATGCTTTTGCTCGGCGGCATTGTGGCCGCGAACCTTTATGGCTTGCGGATGTTCCAGGTCAATGAGTCCAAACTTAACGCCACCGAATGGTCGCGCCGGACGTTTGGAAAAATCACCGCTGAAATTCGCGCCTGCAATTCCGTCTCGGTGGGAAATATCACGATAACGACTAATAGCGACCTGACGATCAATAGCTTTTTTGCACCGTTGTCGCTGCCCGGAGATGTTCAGCAAGGCAACGCCCTTCAAATTTTTCCAACGGCAGATACCAACAGCTTCATCACTTACTTTGTGGATTCATTGGATGAGACGTTCCGGCGAACGGAGAATACTCCGGGCGTCACCAATAATACGGTCATCCTCGCGGATTCCGTCACGAACAACCTCATATTTACTGCGCAGAACATTTCGGGAACGGTGCTGACCAATAACCTGAACAACCAGATCATTCACCTGGCGCTTGAATTTTATCAGCCGGAACATTTTTTAGTGGGCGCGGATTATTACAAGCTGGAAACTTCCGTGACGCGCCGCGCCGTGCAATGACTATGAAGACCCGATTTACGACTTATAAGGCAGACCAGAACGGCGCTGCGTTGCTGCTGGTGATGATCTTGAGCGCGATTGCGCTGGCCATTCTCGCCGGAGTGATGACCTGGGGAGCGACCAGCAACCGGTTGACGCATCGTTCCATTCAATACACCCGGTCAATCGCCGCCGCCGAAGCGGCCACGGAAAAAGTGGAAAGCCAGATCACACGAGACTTTCTATCCGGTGGCGAACAATTGACCAGCTTGAATTTGAATACTTATCGCAGCATTGTGCCTTCGTCCTCGGATTCTTCCTACTGGAATAACTGGGTGTTCGATGATGGGAACGGCAATCTTAACCAGACGTATGTGCAGCGCATTCCGCCGGGAACCAACTACATCGTTCTGGATGCGCCTTACGCTGGCCTGAAAGGATCCGTCACTACATACATGGTGGCGTCTCACGCAAGCGATCAGGCAAGTATGCAGGACGTCAACGGTGGCGTGCTTCAGGAGTTGGAATTGACCGGCATCCCTATTTTTCAATTTGCGATGTATTCTTCTGGCAACATGGAAATCAGTTGCGGCAAAAATTTCGATGTCACCGGGCCCGTGCATTGCAACGGCATACTTTACATAGAACCAGATGTTAATTATTTAAACTTTGAATCTGGTGTTACTGCTGTTGTCACCAATATATTCTCACGCGATACAGTAGATGGAGATACTCGTGGATATCCAGCGGGCAATGTGACCTATGTGCATCCTGATGAAAATATTTCTCCGGTGCAGGCATTGACGCTTCCGATTGGACAGACTAACACGCCGGAAGCCATCCGACAAATCATCGAGCCGCCGCCGCCCGGCGAAGATGCTCATTCGGCACTGGGTCTGCTCCGCTATTACAATCAATGCGACATGATATTGACAGTTTCAAACGATGGAGCCACCGCAACCAGCGGGGTATTTGACAATCGCAAAATACTCATTCCAACCAATGAAGTGAATTTGTTTGTCACGCTCACGAATAGTTTTTGGGATGGTCGAGAGAAAAAATATGTCCAGCCTATTGACATTGACATTGGAATGTTGACGGCTTGGGCCGAAACCAATCTTGATTTATGTCCTGTATTGCGCGGGGGAACGAATACGCCTTCTGGCTATGTTATGGATTCCATTTACATCGTGGATGCCCGCACTGCGCCAGTATTGCCGGATTCCAATCTCGGAGCCGTTCGCGTAGAGGATGGAACTAATCTGCCACCGAATGGACTGACTGTAGCCACAGGCCGTCCGCTTTATGTTTGGGGAGATTACAACGAATTGAATAGCGGGTATTTGGGAACCACCAATACTTCTGCCACTCGGCCTGCATCGTTTGCCGCCGACGCCATTACGATTCTATCCCGTAACTGGCAAGATAGCTTGACTGTTGAGACGAATGCTGCAGACACAACGGTCAATGCTGCTTTTCTGACAGGTGTGGTGGATACAGCACCGCCGTCCTCTTCTTTATACACAGGTTACAGCGGCGGCATGGAAAATTTTCCGCGCTTCTTGGAAGATTGGTCAGCAGCTATAAGCACTTACAATGGTTCGATGATCAAAATGTTCCCCAGCCTCTATGCAACAAATCCATGGGGGGGACCAGTAGAATATTATAAACCTCCGGCGCGTAATTGGACTTATGATGCCAATTTCGACGATCCGACCCAACTTCCGCCGCATACTCCGCAATTATTAAAGGTGATTGTTGGCCAATGGAGCACGCTCTCGCCCGGCACAAATCTGGCCGCAGCATTTCCCTAATCGGCGGAAATATCCGCCGCCTGTTTAATTCATGCATGATCAGGAATATAAAACCGAGTTCATTGGTCGCCGGATTGAGAAACTTGCTGGCGCCGGCGAAAATTAAGTGGCCTTTGATTTATTTCATCGCCGGTTTTTGCTGCCTTCAATCGCATGGATTCACGAATGGGTTTGAGACGCTACCGCCAAAGGTCGGTTCCATTCAATGGCAGAATCTCCAGGACCTCGCCAAACGGCGGCAGGAACTTTATCGCAAGCATGTGCCCGTGCCCGGCGCCATGGCTGCAAATGTGCCGCGAGTGGACGGCGCAGATTACGCGAGTTTCAGCGAGCCAAAACCCGTCGCCAGTTCAACGCCTCCGCCCGCGACCTGGGGGAAATTTCCAAAAATTCTTTTTTTCACCGCTGTTTTCGTTTTTGCCGGCTTGATATTGTTAAGAAAATTTGCGCCCGTAGTTTGGAGCGAGCTTAACGCGCGTTTTAATCCCTGGGCGCTGGAACCGGCCGCAGACAGAATGTTTCCGGCGGTCGTGCGCGCGGAAGAAGAATCCTTTGACAAGTTTCTGGCGACGTTTCGCATCGGCCCGGCTTCGTCGCACGCGGAAGCGGTGGAGAAAAATAATCCGGTCAGCGAATTTTATGCGCGCGCCGCCGACCTGATTGAGACGCAGCGAACCCTCCTTCAAGACATCCATCGTGAAGCGAGCGATTCGACCCGTCATAAAAAACTCACGAGTCTGCTTTCAAAAATGAGCGCGCTGAAAGGCGAGGCCGGTTTTCCCGAAGCGCTTCCGCTGTGGCAAGTGGCTTCGGCGCTGGAAGGTTTGCTCAAACAGCTCACGGCCAAAACGGGAAACGTCACTCCTTCCACGCTGCGCTCCGTCGCGGGCGGTCTGGATTTGCTGGATGATTTGTGCGCGCCTGGATTGAAGCCGGATTTGTTGACGGGGCGCGCGCTGAAATTTTTGGTGGTGGACGATGATTTGATCAGCCGGCAGGCGATCTCCCTGGCGCTGAAAAAAGCTTTTGGCCAACCCGACCTCGCGGTGGATGGCGAAGCGGCTTTGGCTCAGGCGAACCGGCAGGCTTACGACGTGATTTTTCTCGACGTGCAATTTCCGGGCATGGACGGTTTTGAGATTTGCACAAAAATTCGCCAGACCGATTTCAACCGCGCCACGCCGGTCATTTTTGTCACCAGCCAAAGTGATTTTGATGCGCGCGCCAAATCCACTTTGAGCGGCGGCAACGATTTGATGAGCAAACCGTTTCTTACTTTTGAGATCACCGTCAAGGCGCTCACGCTGGCGTGGCAGGACAAATTGCCGAAGCGCGTCCAAAAATCTTTTCCGAAACGTGAACGAAGCGCGGAAAATTTATTGACGACGCTCAATGACACTGCGAATTCAGCAAACTCTTTTATTACACGCCCGTCAGCGGCGATTTCACCGGAAGCGCCGGATGAACTAACCGAGGCGTTTTTGCGCCGCGCTTCCACGCACTTGGATGCATTGCGGGAGCTTTGCCAAAAAATTCTTAAAGCGCCGGATGAAGCAGCGCGGCAGAACCTGCTGGCGGATGCTTTTCTTCGCGTCAATTCGCTGGTGTCGCGGAATGGCTCGGAAGTGACGCATCCGGCATATCAAATGAGCGCCGCCCTCGAAGGGCTGCTCAAAAAACTTTTGGAGAATCCAAAAAATTCCACGCCATCCGCGCTCGCCACGGTCGCGGCGGCGATGGATTTGATCCAGGATTTGTGCCAGCCGGGATTGAAGGAACTGGCGGCCAATCCGCCGATCAATTTGTTGGTCGTGGACGACGATCTGGTCGCGCGGCGCGCAATCGTGGGCGCGTTGCAAACTACCTTCAGCCGGCCGCAAAGCGCGGAGAATGGCGAGGATGCGCTCGCGGCGGCGATGGAAAAAACGTTTGACGTGATTTTTCTCGACGTGGTCATGCCGGGCATGGACGGTTTTGAAGTCAGCGCAAAAATTCACGAGACGATTAAAAATCGCGTCACCCCGGTGGTGTTTGTGACCGGCCAAAATGAATTTCAAATCCGCGCCAGAATGAACGGCAATAATGGCGACGCGCTGCTGGGAAAACCGTTTCTGACTTCGGAGCTCAATGTCAAAGCGCTGACGTTCGTCCTGCGCGGGCGACTTGAACAATTCAAAATGGCAGAAAAATAATTTGTAAAGTTTTTCCGTTTTGAGAAACAGCATCATTTCCGCCAAACTTTTGCCTTTGAACTTTCGCCGCGCGAATCTAACTTGCCTTCATGTTTCGTCCCTGCATTGACCTGCACGAAGGCAAAGTGAAGCAAATCGTCGGCGGCACGCTGGGCGCTTCTGAAAAGTTGCGGACGAATTTTATTTCCGAAAAATCCGCCGCATGGTTTGCGGAACTTTACAAACGCGACCGGCTTTTCGGCGGCCACGTCATCATGCTCGGCCCGGGAAACGAAAATCAAGCGCGCTCGGCCTTGAAAACTTTTCCGGGCGGCTTGCAAATCGGCGGCGGCATCAATTCTGCCAACGCAAGCGGCTGGCTTGAGGCGGGCGCGTCGCACGTCATCGTCACCAGCTGGGTTTTTCGCGAAGGCAAAATTGATTGGGAGCGGCTTGGCGAACTCGTCAAAAAAATCGGCAAAGAAAAATTGGTTTTGGATTTGAGCTGTCGCAAGCGCGGCGAAAATTATTTTGTCGTCACCGACCGCTGGCAGAAATTCACCGAGCTTATTGTCAACGAAGAAACGCTCCAGAAATTTTCCACTCACTGCGCAGAATTTCTGGTTCACGCCGTGGACGTGGAAGGTTTGTGCCGGGGCATTGACCATGAGCTTGTTGAAAAACTCGGACATTGGTCGCCGATGCCCCTAACTTACGCGGGCGGCGCAAATTCCATTTCAGATTTGGAAGAAGTCGGGCGGGCAGGGAAGGGCAAAGTGAACCTGACGATTGGTTCGGCGCTGGATATTTTTGGCGGCAGCGTGAGCTATGACGACTGTGTAAAATTCAACCGCCGCCAGATTGAAAATCCAGCGGCGGCATAAAATCCAAACGCGCGGCGATCAGGATTTGTCCACGTCAATTTTGCTCGGAGTCATCATTTCCTTGCCGCCTTTTTCCTTGACGGTGCCGGTGACGGTCACTTTTTCCGAACCTTCGCAAATGGGATCGTGCGCGGCTTTGCTCACTTTATTTTGCGTCAGGAAATAGTTGACGGTTTTGCCGTCTTGTTGAACCTGAACGACATTCTGGCATTCTTTGGTGAGATGCAGCGAGCATTTGCCGCACATCATTGAGCCGGTGACGGTGACTTCGTTGGTGTTTGCAGCGAGCGCGCGGCTCGCAAATCCCGCCAATAAAAGCGCGGCGACCAGGGGAACGAACATGAATTTTTTCATAATTTTGGTTTTGCAGTTTCAAGCATTGAATAACAACTACGAGCCTTGCACTCAAACAAAAATTAGCAAGGCCAAAATTATGCGGCAAAAAGTTCCGCGATGACGATTTGGAATTCGGGAATCAATTTCTCCGAAAGAATTTCAGCGCCCGCAAGAATTCCCTTCAGCGCCAGCCCAAATTCCGTGCTGTGATAAATTTCCACATTGTCGTAGCGCGGATCAACCATCCACAGGCGCGGCACGCGGATCTGCTCATAAATTTCTTTTTTGACAATCGTGTCGGCGTGGTGATCTTCGCGGCTGACAATTTCCACGGCCAGAAAAATTTTCCAGGTCGCATTGGTCAATAATGCGAGATCAGGGCGGATTTCCGTGGCGCGCGCGACTTGAATTTTTGTGCGCGGCGCAACCAATTGCGCCGTGGAAAGATTGGCGACGCTCGCCGTCATCGCCGCGTGCAGACGGGCGCAAATCATTTCGTGGCGTTCGCCCGGCGCGGAACGCGGCAGCGATTCGCCCTGAAGCATTTCTTCATAAGGCCGGTTCATGGGTTTAGTTTCAAGTTGAAAGTTGGAAGTTTCAAGTTTTCAATTCAGCGATTTTTCCGGCTCGGTGCATTTATTTTCAAAAAAATCAACGCTTGCAAAACCACGTGCGTTTGTTATTTTAAGTGCTCTTTTGAAACATTTATGTCTGTAAAAATTCGCATGAAACGGGTCGGGACGAAAAACACGCCGGCCTTCCGCATTGTCGTGGCCGACAGCCGCAGCCCGCGCGACGGCAAATTTATTGAAGAAATTGGCACTTACAACCCGCTGAAACAGGGCGAGAATTTTTCGCTTAAAATGGAACGCGCGCAATACTGGATCAGCCAGGGCGCGCAGCCGAGCGACACCGTGGCGAGTTTTCTCAAGAAGTTGGGCAAGACTTCTCCGGCGCCAGCGGCATAATTTTAATTTTTCCGCGCCATGCAAGAGTTCCTCGAATTTGTCGTCAAAGGACTCGTGCAAAACCCCGAGGCCGTGAGCGTGACGCCGGTGGAACGCGCGGGATTGACCGTTTATGAATTGCGTCTTGATCCGCAGGATGTGGGGAAAATTATTGGACGCCAGGGCATGACGATCAACGCGATTCGCTCTTTGCTTTTGGTCGGCAGCGCAAAAAAAGGTTTGCGTTGCGCGGTGGAAATTGTTGAAAAATAGTGACGAGTGGCAGGTGGCGAGTGGCAAGCAACTCATCGCTCGTCACATACCACTCATCACTTGAAAATAGACGTGCTCACTTTGTTTCCGGCGATGTTCGCCGGGCCGCTCGACGAAAGCATCGTCAAGCGCGCGCGCGAAAAAGGTTTGTTGGATTTGAAAATCCACAACTTGCGCGATTGGACGCATGACCGGCACAAGACCGTGGACGATCATCCTTTCGGCGGCGGACCGGGAATGTTGTTGAAAGTGGAACCGCTCTTTGAAGCGATTGAAAGTTTGCGGCGCGAAAAAACGAAAGTGATTTTGCTTTCGCCCGGCGGAAGAAAATTTTCGCAGGAAATTGCGCGCGAACTTTCGCGGGAAAAAGATTTACTGCTGGTCTGCGGCAGTTACGAAGGTTTTGACGAACGCGTGCGCGAGGCGCTGGCTGACGACGAATTGTCCATCGGCGATTATGTGCTGACGAACGGCGCGCTGCCCGCGATGGTGGTGATTGACGCAGTGGCGCGGTTGCTGCCCGGAGTTTTAGGCGACGACGAAAGTTCGCACGACGAATCGTTCAGCGCCGGATTGCTGGAATATCCGCAATACACGCGACCGGCGGAATTTCGCGGGATGAAAGTTCCTGAAGTGTTGCTTTCCGGCAACCATGCTGAGATTGAAAAGTGGCGGCGCGAGCAAGCGAAGTTGCGGACAGAAAAACAGCGACCGGATTTGATGAAGTAGGAGACGACGTAAGGAGTCTCTGAATAAAAATTATGAGAGTTAGAGTCTCGTGACCTCGACTCCTACGAAAATAAAAAATGGTTCAAGACTAGTTAAGCGGGTTGATTTTGAAATTATTCAAGAGCAACAAATAGAGATTATCACGGCGATGATTAAAACGGAACTCACATTCTTTGAGGTGCAGGCGCAAGGTCGAGCGGCTCAAGCCGCGGAACTTGG
>DATCEV010000049.1:0-31070 GCA_036509895.1 Verrucomicrobiia bacterium | reverse complement strand
GTCGCCCCATAGTCGGCCAAATGCCGCCCGCCCAGCCGCATCGCCAGCACGGCAACACGTTCAATGACCGGCGGACGCAATGACTTATCTTTCATCCAGACTTGGACGCCGCCCATTCAAAAAAGGTTTCTACAAAGCAATACAGTGTCTAAAATGGAAAATGAAATCGTTCCCGCCCAACCCATGTAAGCGCGTTTGTGTTTATGATTATCATTGTAAGTTAAACCGGCAATAGATTTTGGAATTCCGAACGCTTCGGGAAAACTTCCAATGCCCAACATGCAGCCGTCCAGAAAAACAAAATCGTATGGTTTCGTCGTCGTAAACAGAACCGGATTTCCATTCGTAGCCAGACGATAAACGTTTCCCAAAAGTGTTCTTACATCATGGACGGTGATTCCATCATTGGGCGTTCCTTCCTTGAAACCGATTGAATTACCATCACGCGCACCATGACCCCAAAAATAAAATTCCCGCGTGTCTGGATTGCTGGAAGCCAGCGCAGTTTTAACTGCTCCAAAATCTCCATTGTTTTGCATCGTCATCACTGAATTGCCATATACGCCAGAGTAGCAGCCAATGCTACGCAAATTTGGTTTGTTAAAGAACTGACGAAGGATTTAGCCGATTGTAGAAAATTGACAAGGCATTTATTTGTTTTACGCCGCAAATTTCTTCGATTTCTGATTGACCAACGTTGCGGGGTATGACGAAATGATAAACCTAAATTTTTCCAATGCCGAAAATTTCAGTCAGAAACGGAAATGGCGCGCGGACGGGCACGACGAAATATGACGCGCATCATAAAGTGCTCTCGCAAACTTACGGCGCGTTCGCCGATTTGCGCCGCGAACTTTCCGACTCAAAGGAAACCATCGCCGGACGCGAGGAAATGCTGCGCAGCTTCGCAACCTGTCCCGATTCGCAACGCTCGTGGCTGCTGCTCGAAGATTATTTTGAGAAGCTCTCGCTTTCGCGCAAAGATTTTCCCGACACGAACTGGTGGCCGCGTTTGCTGAACGCCACCGGCAAAACGCGATTGGAAGAGCTCGCGTTTTTATTTCTGCGCGCCAAACGTTCCGTGCCGTCGGAATTGCAGGCGCATGCCAGCCTCGACCGTTTTGCCAAAGCCGAGGAAGCTGAGCAGGAAGTGAAGCTCGTGCAGGAATTGGAGAACTGGCTTTCGCCGCCGGCCATGCCGCTGCTCGAAACGCCGCGCGCCACTTTGCGCGTCGTTTGCCGCGCGCAACCGGACGACGAAGAGCCGTCGCGCCATCGCCTCGCCGTGCAATTTTTTCTCTCGCGTCCGCGCACGGGTGAGAAGACGCGCACGTTGCACGACATGATTGATCTCGTTGTGCGCGCGACGCATGAGCAGGAACTTTTTCCGCCGCACGACTGGGAATTCATCCAATGGCTCGCCGACACGCATCGCAACCGGCAGGACGGCAGCGACACGTTATTTTTGTCCGACGCCGAATTGCTGCAATGGCTTGCGCGCTGGGGCCACACCAACCGCCTCGAATTTTCCGACGGCCAGCCGCTGCAATTTCACGGGCAAATCATCGCGCTCGCGCCGCATTTGGAAAATGGGGAGCAGGAACTTTCTTTCACGCATCGTTTTGCGCTGCCTGATGGCCAACATCATTCTGTCGCCGACGCAAAATTTTTCAATCAGCAGCCGCCGCTGGCGCTCGTCCGCAATACTTTTTTCCTTTTGCGCAATTCCCCGCCGCCGCGCGTGCTGAAATATCTCGCGCACAAACCGTCCGTGCCCATCCGCAAATTGAGCCATCGGCTGCTCCTGCATTTGCGCAAAACGCAATCCCATCACGGCGTGGATTGGGAACAGCTTTGCGTCACGCACAAGGCCGCGCCGCAATTTGTTTTTGAATTGCTCGATGACACCGTGCGTTTGCGATTGCTCGCGAAAAGTCAGCGCGACCAAAGCCTTTGGTTTTGGAACGGCCACGAATGGCAGCGCGACGGAAAAAATAATGGCGCCGGCGTTCCGCCCGTTCGTCTGGAAAAAAATCTTCCGCAGGAAATTCACTCCACGAAACCGGAAATTCTCGACGACGCGCGGCTCGAACCCGCGACCCAATGGCTGCGCAAACTGGATTGGTTCACGCCCGAACCCGGTTTATGGATCGGCGATGCGAACGAAAATTTTCTCGGCGCGCTCGCCGAGGCGTGGTCGGCACGCCCGGCGGATTCGGAATTTCTCGGCAACCCTTCGTTTCATCGGCTGTTCCTTGCGCCGCGACAACTCAAGCCGAAATTGATCGTCAAAGGCAGCGGCATTGACTGGCTTTCCGTTTCCGCCGAATGGGAGGCGGAAGGTTTGAAACTTTCCAAATCCGATCTGGAACGCCTCGCCGCCGCGACCAGTCGTTTTGTGAAATTGCCGAATTCCGGCTGGGTCGAATTGGACACCGCCGCCGTGCAAGGCGCGCATGAAGCGATGGCCGACATGGGCGTCGAAGGTTTGCTCGCCGTGCCCCAAAAAGTCGGTCTCGAACACATCGCGCATCTGGAAGAAGAAGATTTTTCGCGCTTCGCCGATTCTGCCGAGGCAAAAGCGCTGCGCGAGCGCGTGCGCAATTTCAAAGGCGTTCCTTCTGCCGTATTGCCAAAAGTTTTGCAGGCCGAATTGCGTCCGTATCAAAAAGACGGGTTCGATTTTCTCGCGCATCTCGTTCAAGTCAAACTCGGCGGGATTCTTGCCGACGACATGGGACTTGGAAAAACGTTGCAAACATTGACGTGGCTCGCGTGGCTCAAAGAACAAAACAAAAAAAATCCCAAGCCGTCGCTCGTGATTTGTCCGGCGTCCGTGCTGCACAATTGGCGGCGGGAAGCGGAAAAATTTACGCCGGACATGAAAGTGCTCGTGCTGGAAAGCGGCGCGGCGCGTCACAATTTGCGCAAACAAATTCCGCAACACGATTTGATCGTGACCAATTACGCGCTGCTGCGGCGCGATTTGGAAGAGTTCCACAAATTTTCTTTTCGCGCCGTGATTTTGGACGAAGCGCAATTCATAAAAAATCCCGGCGCGCAAGTCACGCAATCCGTCAAACAATTGAAGTGCGAAAATAAAATCGCGCTCACCGGCACGCCGCTCGAAAATCGCCTGCTCGATTTGTGGAGCATCGTGGATTTTATTCAGCCCGGCTATTTGGGAAATCAGGAACACTTTTTGGAAACTTACGAACCGCGCGGCGCAAACGCCGAGAGCGAACAAAGAATTGCGCGGCGAAGATTGTCCGCAAAATTGCGCCCGCTGCTTTTGCGCCGTTTGAAAAAACACGTCGCCAAAGATTTGCCGGATCGAATTGAAGAGCGCCGCGATTGTCCGCTCGGCGAGGAACAGCGAAAATTATATCTGGCCGAATTGCGTCGCAGCCGCGATCAAGTCATGCGCGCCGTTGAGACGCAAGGTTTGAATAAATCCAAAATGCACGTGCTCGCCGCGCTCACGCGTTTGCGCCAGGTCTGCTGTCATCCTTCGCTCGTTGGCAGCGACACCGCCAGCGGCAAAACCGAAACGCTTTTTGAATTGCTCGATCCGCTGATTGCCGACGGCCAAAAAGTTTTGGTTTTTTCGCAATTCGTGCAGATGCTGCAACTGCTCGAAAAAGAATGCGCCGCGCGCCAGATCAAAACGCATTTTCTTTCCGGCCAGACCAAAGATCGGCAATCGGTCGTCAATGATTTTCAAAAAGAAACCGGCGCGTGCGTTTTTCTTTTAAGTTTGCGCGCGGCGGGAACCGGCTTGAATTTGACGAACGCCAGTTACGTTGTGCTTTACGATCCGTGGTGGAATCCGGCGGTCGAAGCGCAGGCCATTGACCGCTCGCATCGCATCGGCCAGACGCAAACGGTGAATGCCTATCGTTTGATTGCGCCCGGCACGGTCGAAGAAAAAATTTGGGAACTGCAACAAAGCAAAGCGCAAACGATCGCCGACGTTTTGGGCGAAGAAGGTTTCGCGCGCAGTCTGACGGCGGTGGATTTGGAATATTTATTTGCGGAACATTAAAAATAATCGCTTTTATCTTTTCCAAAAAGAGAACTGGAAAAAATCCCTGTTGCGCGAATGATTTTTGGAGTTATGTTGCGGACATCAATTGGCGGCAAGCCGTTCGCTTGCGCGGATTGGATTTTTGCGCTAACTTTTTTCAAATCATGGCGATAACCAAAGTCAGTTCTACAGTGCATTTCATATCGCGCGGCTCGGCGGTGAGCGGGCGCGGCGGCGCGGCCAGCGGTCGCTGGATTCCAAACACGGATGTCTATGCCACCGACGCGGGTCTCGTCATCAAAGTGGAATTGCCGGGCATGAAAAGCGAAAATCTCGAAATCACCATCGAAGGCAACCGCCTGCGCATCGCGGGAAATCGCCACGACTGCTGCCGCGAGCCGAACTGCAGTTTTCTGGTGATGGAAATCAGTTACGGTCCGTTTGAAAGTGTGTTGGAATTGCCGCAAGGTTATGATTTGGGCGAGGCGCGGGCCGTTTATACCAATGGTTTTTTGCGCATTGATGTGCCGCAGTCGCGCCCGACTTATTCCAAGCCAACCAAAGTCCCGATCGCCGAAGGAGTTTAATCGCGCGTGAACTTTTTCCGTCGCGGAGCATCCAATTAAAAAACGACGATGACATCGCCGGAAACAGAATTTATCAGCATCCTTGGCAGCGCCGAAAAACCGGACGGGCGCATCTCTTCGCGTTCGCTGCCGGAGCGCGTGCCCGTGCTCGGACTTTCGGACATCGTGATTTTTCCGGGCGCGGTCGTGCCGCTGCTCGTCGAAACCGGGCCGAGCCTCAAATTGATTGACGACATTGTGGCGGGTGACCGTTTGTTTGGCGCGGTTCTCCAGCGCAAACCGGAAATCGCCGAGCCGACCTCCGACGATTTGCACGAAGTCGGCTGCATTTCGCGGCTCTCGAAGATGGTGAAATTTCCCGACAACACCGTGCGCGTGCTCGTGGAAGGTTTATGGCGCATCCGCCTCAAGGAATTCACCTCGCCCGCGCCATATTTGTGCGCGAGCTACGAATTGCTGCGCGACGAAACCGAGGATTCCGTTGAACTGCAAGCGATGTTGCGCAATGCGCACAAACAATTCGAGGAAATTGCCAAGCTCTCCACCGCGCTCACCGATCAAGTCAAAATCGCCGCGCTCAACACCGAGCATCCCGGCCATTTCGCGGATTTGATCGCGGCGAACCTCAATTTAAGTCTGGAAGACCGGCAAACCTTGCTCGAAACCATTTCCGTGCGCGAACGGTTGCAAAAACTTCTGCCGTTGCTCAATCGCGAGCAGGAAGTTTTGACGTTGAGTTCAAAAATCCAGAGCGATGTCCAGTCTTCCATCGCCAAAACCCAGCGCGATTTTTTTCTGCGCGAACAAATGCGCGCCATCCAGCGCGAACTCGGCGACGCCGATCCCGGCAGCGGCGAGGCGAAAACGTTGCGCGAAAAAGTCGAGCAGGCCGTCTTGCCCGACGAAGTCCGCAAAGCCGCGCAACAGGAATTGGAACGTCTCGCGCAAACGCCGCCCGCCGCCGCCGAATATTCCGTCGCGCGAAATTATCTCGACTGGATTTTGACGTTGCCGTGGGAAAAAACGACCGAGGACAAATTGGATTTGAAAGCGGCGGAAAAAATCCTGAACGAACAGCATTTTGGCCTGCCCAAAATCAAAAATCGCCTGCTCGAATTTCTGGCCGTGCTCAAGCGGCGCAAACAAATCAAAGGCCCGATTCTTTGCCTCGTCGGTCCGCCCGGCGTCGGCAAAACGTCGCTCGGCAAAAGTCTGGCCGACGCGCTGGGCCGAAAATTCGCCCGGATTTCCTTGGGCGGAATGCGCGACGAAGCGGAGATTCGCGGTCATCGCCGCACTTACGTCGGTGCAATGCCCGGAAGAATTATCCAAACGCTTCGCCGCATCGAAAGCAAAAATCCAGTCATTCTTTTGGATGAGTTAGACAAAGTCGGCGCGGATTTTCGCGGCGATCCGGCGGCGGCGCTGCTCGAAGTTCTCGATCCCGCGCAAAACCATACTTTCACCGATCACTATCTGGATTTGCCGTTTGATCTTTCACGCGTGCTTTTTATTGCGACGGCGAACTGGCTGGAGCCGATCCATCCCGCGTTGCGCGACCGGCTCGAAGTCATCGAATTGCCGAGCTACACGGAAACGGAAAAATTGCAGATCGCCAAACGTTATTTGATTCCCCGCCAAATTGAAGAACACGGCTTGACGCGCAAAGACGTGAAATTTTCCGATTCCGCCCTGCGCACGCTCATCCGCGAATACACGCGCGAAGCCGGCGTGCGCCAGCTTGAGCGCGAGATCGCCGCGCTCACGCGCAAGGCCACGCGCAAAATTATTTCGCAAAATGGCAACGCGGAAGCGGTCAAAATTGATCGCAAAGATTTGAAGGGATTTTTGGGCCATGCGCCGTTCATTTCCGAAAGCGCGGAAAAAATCACCGAATACGGCATCGCGACCGGACTCGCGTGGACGCCGGTGGGCGGGGAAATTTTATTCATCGAGGCGACGCGGATGCGCGGGCGCGGCATTTTGCTGTTGACCGGTTCGCTCGGCGACGTGATGAAAGAAAGCGCGCAAACGGCCGTGAGTTATTTGCGCAGCCAATCCCAAAAATTGAACATTGATTTGACGGATTACGCCAAGTCCGACATTCACATTCACGTTCCAGCGGGCGCGACTCCGAAAGACGGGCCGAGCGCGGGCGTGGCGCTCGTGGTCGCGCTGGCGTCGCTGCTGATGAAACGGCGCGTGAAATCCGACGTGGCGATGACCGGCGAAATCAGTTTGCGCGGGCGCGTTTTGCGCGTCGGCGGCATCAAGGAAAAAGTTCTGGCGGCGGCTCGCTTCGGCCTCAAGCAGGTCATTTTGCCGGAAGGAAACAAATCCGACTGGCTCGATGTGCCCGCTGAAACGCGCGCAAAATTGAAAGTGCATTTCGTGCGGCAAATTTCCGAGGCGCTGGAACTGGCGCTGGAAGCGAAATGAAATTTTTTCCGGTTATCGCCGTAATTTTATTTTTTACATTTGGCGCGGCGGCGCAAATGACGAACGATTTGTCCGGCGCGGAAATTCAAGGATGCCGGTTGGCGCAAAAAATTTTGGAGCAATGGCCGGCGGAAAATTCTACAAACACCGGCGTTTTGGAGATTCATAATTCTCAAATCCAGGAAAAAATTCCATTAACCTGCGAAACAGCCGTCACTGCGACTAATTGGCAAAGCATTTACACAGCAAGCTGGACAAACAAAGTTGAAATGCTTTTGGTCGTTCACGCGACTGGCCAATCAAACACCTATTTCTACGAGACAAATGGTTTGAACAAGGTTCCGTTTGCTCCTGCCAGTTCTCAAAAATTATCCGGCGCAAAATTAACGGCTCCATTTGCCAATTCAGATTTTTCGGTTGCCGATTTGGGCCTGGAATTTTTTCATTGGCCGGAACAGAAAATTTTGAAGAAGGAATTGCATCGCAGCCGTGGTTGCGCGGTTTTGGAAAGCACGAATCCGAATCCGGCGCCCAAAGGTTATTCGCGCGTCGTTTCGTGGATTGACGAAGCGACGCTCGGCATCGTCGAGGCTTACGCTTATGGCGCGGACGGAAAATTGCTGAAAGATTTTGAACCGAAAGATTTCAAAAAAATTCACGGCCAATGGCAGGTGCAAACGCTGGTCATGGAAAACGTGCAGACCGGCTCGCGCTCGCGCCTGGAATTTGATTTGAAGGAGAAGTGAATTGTTTGGGAATAAGTCAGGCCGCCGCGCGCTTGACATCTCGCCGCGCGCGGCTCAATTTTTGCAACGATTTTATGACGATGCGTTTGAAATTTTTTATTGCCGGCGCCTGCCTTGTTTTTGCCGCGCGCTTGTTCGCGGCGGATACAAATTCCGCCATTCCGGTGCCCGATAGCGCGGCGCAAAATGCGGCGAACGCGTATCTGCAAATCCAGGCGCAACTGCACGACGCGCAACTGGCGATTGAAAACAGCCGGCGCGAAGCGGCGGAAGATTCCAAACAGATCGCCGGGATTTTGACCGCGCGCATCCAGTCGCTGGAAGAAAATGTCGCCGCGCAACACGCCAACGATCTCGAGCAGGCGCGCCAAGAACGGCAGTTCACTTTGACGCTGGCGAGCGCCTTCGGTTTGCTCGTGCTGGCCGCAGTTTTGATGATGGCTTATTTGCAATGGCGCGCGGTGGCGCGGCTGGTGGAATTGTCGGCGCGGCGGCAATCGGAATTTTCCGTGGGACGCAGCCCGGTGGCATCCTCGCTCGTGACGAACGCCGCCGGGCAAGCGAGCGAACGATTATTCGGCGCGGTGGATGAATTGCAGAAACGCATTTTGCAACTGGAACAAACCACGCGCGGCGCCTTGGCGGAAAAAAATTCTTCGCCAAGCAGCATAACCTCCAAAACAAATGGAGCTTCAGTTTCGACTGACCGCGACGAGTGCATCGCCAACCTGCTGATGGAAGGACAAATTCTGCTTGAGGAACGGCAGGCCGAAAAAGCGCTGGAATGTTTTGACGTGGCGCTCGGATTGGACGCAAAAAATGTGGAAGCGCTCGTGAAAAAAGGCGGCGCGCTGGAAAAAATGGGCCGGACGGACGAGGCGATTGCCTGTTACGACCGCGCGATTGAAGCCAACCAATCCGCGACCATCGCTTATTTGCAAAAGGGCGGATTGTTCAACCGGCTGGCGCGTTACGACGAGGCCTTGCATTGTTATGAACAGGCGTTGCGCACGCAGGAAAAAAATGCGGCGGCCAATGCCAGTTAAAATGATTAGTTAAAATCCAGCCCATCCGCGCTCGGCTTCCATTTGGCGGCGCGTCTCTTCGATTTTTATTTTCAACAACTCGCGATTTTCCTGCGTCTGTTCGGAAAGAATTTTTTCCAGTTCTTCAATCCGCGTTTCGTAAGTGCGAAGGCGTTCGATCAAAGGCGCCTGGACTTGCTCAAGGCGGCGCGCGAGTTCGGTGAGTTCAGCGGTGGCGGCCTGATGAGATTGCAGCAGTTCGCGGCGCTGGCTGGCGAGTTCCTGAACGACGGCATTTTTGAGGGCTTCAATGATTTGCGGCGCGAGTTGGGATTGCGCGGAATTCAAAACGGTGGCGACAGCGGGCAAGGCCGGCGGCTGCGCTTTTTGCGCGATCACCCGATTGGCTTCGGCAGTGCCTTCGCAATCGCAGACGGGGCAAAAAACCGGCGCGGGCATCCGGCCATGGGCGGGATAAACTTCAAAGGCGTATTTTTGCCCGCATGGGCAGATGATTTTGATGAAAATCGGGTTCACCACAAAAATGATTTTTGTTCGCCCAGCATTTGGCCGCCCGACCAAAGTGTCGCGCGCCACGCCACGACGTGGCCGAAATTTTTATAGTCGTTGCCGCTCAAAAGGATTGAGGTCCAACTGCGAAAAAATTTCGGCGTCACTTCTTTTTCCAAAATGGTGCGGCTCGGCAATTGATTGCCGCCGACGCTGCGCAGTTCAATCCGCAATTTTAGTTTTGTTTTGTCCGCGTTCGACGCTTTCCACAGGACATCAAAACGGATGGCGGAAATTTCATTGGTGTGCGCGCGAAGATAAGCTTGATAGGCGTCGCGGTCGAAAAGGCTGGGCGAAATCGCCTCATGGCCTTTGAGATCGAGAAACAGCGGCAGGACTTTCAGCACATGGCCGGTGACCGCGCTGGCGGCGAAAGTTGCCGAAAGCGAGCCGAGCAAAAGCAGAATCGTGAAAAACCGGCGCATGAGAAAACGATAGCGGGCGCGGCGGCAAACTCAACTCCGATCTGTCCGGTCATTTCCAATAAAAACCGACGACTTGAATGTCCGCGCCGGAATTGCGGAACAACGTCGCGACAAATTCGCGGGTGGAATCGCCGATTTTTGCGGTGACGTGAACTTCAAACGTGGAACTGCGCACGGTGCAAAAATTTCCAATTTGCTGGACGACGGCGGCGCTCACTCCGGCGGTCGCGAGCTGGCGGACGCTGCGGAACGGCGTGTCATCGTCCGTGCCATCCACGCCGTCGGGTCCGGCGCGCTGTTCGACGATGGTGGCGGCGGTGGCGGCATCCACGCCTGGAATCATTTGCAGCACGTTCGTGTCGGCGGTGTTGATGTTGATCTGGCCGGAAGAAATCGGCGTAAAAATATCTTTCAATCCAAAGGGATATTCCGGCGTTTGATCGGGTGAATTGCCAAAACCTAATTTTGGTTTTTGCGGTTGTTGCGATGCGAGAACATTCGACGACGTGTCGCCCCAATACATTTCCGGCGTCACGCCTTTGACCAGCAATAATTCCGACAGGTCATCTATCGGCGCATTTTTAGCGGAATACGGCGGCGTCAAACTTTGATAATAATCGCTCTCGGCTCCGGCGGTGCGCGGCGCATCGTCGGTGTCAATCCAATCCTGAATCGAATCCGACACGACGGAAATGCTGTCCGCATCCACGCCCATCACGGTCAGCGCCTGTTGCAACATGAGTGAATTTGCCGTATTGATATTGGCGTAACGTTCGAGGTCAATGATTTTGATCGAAATCGTTCCGCCGCCGAGCGGATAATTATCCATCGAAATTCCCGCGAGCACGCTGTTCGTTTCGCCCGGACCGCCGGGGCCGCCCGCCCAGATTTGATTGAGCGAGTCATAAGGCTCGCCCGCAATGCTCGCTTCCTGCGACAAAATCCAGCGCGCATATTCCACGCCCGAACGCCCGAGCCAGAGCAACTGCTGTTCATCATCGGCGCGCATCGCCAGATGCGTTTCCACTTTCATCTCAAACCAAAGTAATCCCGCCATCGTGGAAAAAACCGCAATCGCAATCATCACCATGATGAGCGCCATGCCGTTGCGGAAATGTTGGCGTTTGGAAAATTTCATCTTGGATTTCAAAATTGTTGGAAACCACCGCCGTTTGGAGGTCCGGTATGATTGCCGCCATTATTTGCACCCGAAGGTCCACCGGATCTGTTCCTGATTTGTCCATTGCCGCCTGTGCCTTTTCCACCGCCGCCACCGCCGCCGCCGGCAATGCGCGGTTGTTCCAATGGCGTCGGCAACATCTCCGAGGGCGTGGCGATTTCGCGCGTAATGGCCAGGGTTGAAGCGGAATTTCCCGTCGAATTGCCATTCATCACCAGCGTGACGCGCACCAGCGTCGGAATGGAATTGGTGTCGTCCCATTCGGTCGCCCAATCCATCGCGTTGGTGTCCCAGCATTCCACGACGAAACTTTTTACGTTGCGCGCGAGCACGAGCGGATCCGCTTGTTCATCCGGATCCATGTCCTTGAGAATTTCATTTTGCCGGAGCACCAAATCTTTTTCCGAACTCTCGCCGCCCAGATTGGCCGGCGGCGGCTCGACGGCGAACGTCAGCCGGCGCAGATTGGAATCAAACCGGCCGTTGCGCGGAAAAATATCCGGCAACCGCGCCACAAAACTCAAGGTCGGCGCATCGCCGTTGGTGACATAAAATCCGTAGTATTGCATCGAGGCTTGAAACGACTGGAGGCACGTCAGCGAATCTTCGAGGGTGCGGACGGCGATGCGCCGGCGTTGCACTTGCGCCGCCGCTTCCTGCGCAACTTGCGAAGATTTCAAAATCACCAGCCACGTGGAATAAACCGCTGCGACCAAAATGGCAAAAATCGCGATGGCCACCATGATCTCGATCAGAGTGAAGGCGCGACGCTGAAGATTTTTTTTAGGATTCATTTGGCGACGGTGGCTCCATCCAAACTGCCCGCCGGCGATTGCGGACGAAAAAATAAAACGCTCATGTTTTTAACGAGGGTTTTGCTGTCGTTGAAGACCTGATAATCCACTTCAAAAAGCCGGTTCGTCTGGACTTCCGTGATGTTTGCCGTCCAGGAATAGCCCGGATAAGCGTCACCAAAATCGCCGGACTGCGTTTCTTCCACCAGTTGGTTGGTCAGCGAAAGTTCTGAGGCCAGCATTCCCGCATCCACCATGGGCCGCTGCAAATGGCGCGCATTCGCCAGGACGCTGGACACAAGCCCCAGAATCACAAACACGGACATGAAAAAAATGGCGATGGCGATCATCACTTCCAAAAGCGTGAACGCGCGCGCGCTTTTGCCGGTGATTTTAATTTGCGTTTTCATTGGGGCAGCGGCGCGGAGGAGGCGATGCCGGTGGAAAATTCCAGCGTGATTTTCATGCGCTGGCCGCCGGAAATGAGCACGAGCATCAATTCATCCGAAGTGCCGTTGGGAAAAAATCGCACGCGCGCGACCTCGGACTGGCTGAAGTCCATCAGATTGATGTCGAGCATCGCGATGTCCACATTGTCGTCGAGCGCCGCAGATTTTCCGGTGGACGATTCCAGTTTTTTTTCCGCCGGATGAAAGGTGACATAGGTGATTTGATTGTTCAGGATCGCTTTCGCGCGTGCGTCGGTCAGCACGTCTTTCACGTCGCTGACGGCCTTGCGCATCCCTTCTTTTTTCAATTGCAGCAACATTGAAGGAATCCCAATCGCCGCCATCAAGCCGATGATGGCCACGACCACCATGATCTCAATTAAGGTGAAAGCTTTTTGGCGGCGAGGGCGCAAGCCGGAAAGCGAAGGGCGGAAAAAATTCATCGCAAGCTCAAGAATGGATTTGGGAAATCAACCGGAACAGCGGCAACAAAATGCTGATGAGCAGGAAGCCGACGATGAGCGCCATGATGATGATCATGATCGGCTGGATGAGGCTGGTCATCACTTGCAGGCCGATTTTCAGTTCGCTCTCGTAAGTGTCCGCGAGATTGTTGAGCGCGCCCGGCACGTCGCCGGTTTCTTCGCCGATGCGCACAAGGTCCACCATGAGTTGCGGAAAAATTTTGCTGTGCGCCAGCGGTTGCGCGAGCGTTTTTCCGTCCGTCACCGCTTCGCGCGTTTTAGCGATCGCTTCCTTGAGCAAATGGTTGGGCAAAACCTGCTCGGTGATTTTCAACGCGGTCAAAACCGGCACGCCATTTTGCAAAAGCGTGCCGAGCGTGCGCGCGAATTGCCCGAACAAATTTAATTTCACAACTTTGCCGACGATGGGCGCGTTCATTTTCCATTCATCCAACTTTCGCGCGCCAGCCGCGCTGGTCTTGAATCGCATGAATAAAATGACGGCGACAATAATCAGCAGCCCCAGCAGCCACCAGAATTTCAGGAGAAAGGTGCTGAAACCCATGAGCATTCGCGTCGGCAAAGGAAGCTCGACGCCGAAGCCGTTGAAAATTTCCATGAAACGGGGCATCATGAAAAACATAAAAAAAGTGACGATGCCCGCGCCGACGCAAATGACAATCGCCGGATAAATCAGCGCGGAAGTGAACTTGGCCTGCACTTCGGCGAACTGCTGGAAATGGGTCGCCATGCGCCGCATGACTTCCACGAGCGAACCGCTTTGTTCGCCGGCGCGCACCATGCTGATATACAGGTTGGAAAAAACGCGCGGCTGTTTGGCCATCGCCTCGGACAAACCTTTGCCCTCGGATACTTCCTGTTTCAAATCGCGGCTGACCTCGGCGGGAATTCCCTTGGATTCCAGATGGGTCATGCTGTTGAGCGCCACGGTCAACGGCATTCCCGATTGAAGCAGATTGGCGAGTTGCGTCGTGAACGTCGCCAGCTCCTGCAATTTCGGTTTGCGTTTCTGTTGCAATTGCGCGCGCAACGTCGGCGGCAAAAAAGCAAGCGCGTCCGTTTTTTGTCCATTGCGCTTGCCATTCGTCATCGCGCCCGTCTTCGCCGCGTCCACGGCAATCGGAAAAAGTCCGAGCCGCTGGATTTGTGTCAACGCCGCCGGGCGGTCGGAGACTTCGAGAACGCCTTCGACCAATTCACCGCTGCGCCGACGCGCTTTGTAAGAAAATTCCGCCATAATTCCTATGTTATCAAAACCGTCGCGCCCTGAAAGTTTCAAAAACGCGCGGCAAAATGTGAATCGTGCTTGACGCGCGCCGCCGTTGTGATTGATTCTTGGCGATATGAAAATGAAAATTTTTGCAGTCTTCGCCGGAATCGCCCTGGTCGCCACCGGTTGCATCAGCACCGTCAGCGGCACGCATACAGCGGCGGTGCCTTTCACCAAAGACACGATTGATGGCCGTTATCAGCGCACCGTTGACCAGGTTTATCAGGCTTCGGTTCAAGTCATCCAAAATAACGGCGTGCTCATCACCGAATATATTCCGCACGACACGACCAACACCGTCCGCTCGCTAAAAGGCAAAGTCAATCAGTGCGATGTCTGGATCAGTGTTCAGGCGGTTGATCCCCAGATTTCTTCGGTGGCCGTGGAAGCGCGGAGCAAAATGGGCATCAGCAATGTTGACCTCGCCGCCGAATTGGAAAAAGAAATCGCCTTACAACTGGCGCGGTGAGTGATGCGGCGAACCGTATTTCAGCCCGATATTTTGTTCATAAACGCCGAGCTTTTTGCCCGGCGTTTCTTTTTGCCGTCCTTTGATTTCGAGTTTCAAATGCGCCAGCCGATGGCGTGCCACTTCCGCCACCGGAAAATCCGGGAATCGCTCGATGATTTTTTCCAGAGTCGCGCCCACCGTTTCGGCGTCCGCGCCACTTTCAAGCTGCAAATTGGCGAGCAAATTCAACCAATGCGCGACGCGCCTGGAAGCATGATTCGGCTCATTGATCAATTGCGCCAGTTCCAGCGTCGCCAAATCCAGGCGCTGATAATGCGTCGCGTAAAGGATGGCGAGTTTTTCGCGCGCCTCCGTGTCCTGCGGATGCGCTGCCAAATGTTTCACATATTCCACCGTCAATTTTGCCGGATCCGTTTCGACCGGAATCAAATGCTTGGAAGAATCAAGCAAGCCCACGTTTCTCACGCCCGCTTTCACCAGCACCGGCTGGCGATTTTGCGCCGCCAGCAAAACTTTTCCCGTGCCTTCCAGATGCGCGATGCGCTGGGCCGCTTGCAGCGACAATTCCGTTTCGGGAAAGCGCGCGATGATTTTTTCCAAAGTAGTCCGCGCCGAATCCGCATCCTGAAATAATTTCAAATGCCAGTCGGCCAATTGCGTCAGCGCGGCGGCGATCTGATTTGGCGGCGCATTTTCCGAATCGCAAAAATGGTTGAACGTCATTTCCGCCGACGCCAAATCTTTCATGTCCTCGGCCTGAATGTTGGCCAGCAACGCCACGCCCTCAAAATCGTTCGGAAATTTCGCGAGCTGTTTGCGGATTTCCACAATCGCTTCCAGCGGCCGGTTCATTTTGCGCCTGGCCAGCGCGATGGAATAATACGGTTTCGGTTCAATTTCCTCATTGCCGCCGTCAAACAAATCCGCCAACGGTTTTGCAACAATGCCGCCGATGTGCGATCCCCAAAAAGCGGCCACGATAACTGCGCAACCGGCAATTGAAATGACCAATACGAATGTCGGCGCAAAATTACTTACAATATCTCCCGGATGGATTGAATGAACAAGATGACGGGCAAAAAAAATCTCGCTTGCCACCAGCGGAATAGTGAAAAGCCATTTATAAATAACTTTTGCAGGGTCGTCGCTCGCTTTAAGTGAACGAACGATTAGCCAGCCTCCGCCGGCAACAATGACAGCAATCCAAAAAACGTCGCCCGCGATTTCTAAAATCCGCCTCATGGAAGTAATGCAAAATTCTACCCGTTCGCTTGCGAGCGCAAGCAAAATTCGTCAGCCGTAACGAAACGGTTTGGTCATCGCAAACGTGTTCGGCAAATGCCGGATTTCGCGCACTTCATTTTCCGCGAGCAAAACTTCCACGATATCAAACCGGATTTTGACCGGCGGATTTTTCAGCCGCCGCAAATAATCCAGCGCGCATTGCGAAAGCCGCCGTCGCCGCGCCGCGTTCACCGCCGCCGCCGGGCGTGACCAATCTTCCGACGAACGTGTTTTGACTTCGATGAACGCCAGACAATCTTCGTCGCGAAAAACCAAGTCAATTTCGCCGCGCGCGGAGCGGAAATTGGCCGCGAGAAATTTCAAGCCGTTTTTTTGCAGATGTTTTTTCGCCGCGCGCTCGCCCAAAATTCCGCGCCGCAAATGCTCGGCTTGAATTTTGACTGTGAAGCGCGCCTTTAATTTTTCAAGCAGGTTCATGAATCCGTTAAATTATTAAATGGTTGAATCGTTGAATTGGCATAAACACACAATTCAATCATTCAACGAATCAAACAATTTCAATTCTTTCGGTTTGAACGGCGAAAAACTTTTGCGATGAATCGCGCACGCGCCAAGTTTTTCAATCGCCGCGTAATGTTGCGGCGTCGGATAACCTTTGTGCGCCGCAAAACCATAATTGGGAAATTGCGTGTCGTAGTCCCGCATCAAACGGTCGCGCGTGACTTTGGCGAGCACGCTCGCGGCGGCGATGGTGTAACTCCGCGCGTCGCCCTGCACGAGCGGCGTTTGCGGATATGGCAGCCAGCGAATGCGCAGGCCGTCCACGAGCACGTGCTCGGCGCGCGGCTGCAATTCGTTCAACGCATTTTCCATCGCGCGCCATGCGGCCTGACGGATATTGATGCGATCAATCGTTTCCACGTCGGCCACGGAAATGGCATAATGAATTTCGGAATTGGACGTGATGCGGTCAAAAAATTTTTCGCGCTCGTCGGCCGTGAGTTGTTTGGAATCATTCAAGCCGCGCAGTTTTTTGCAAAGTCCGTCCGCGAGCCAGCCACTGGGAAAAATAACCGCCGCCGCGACAACCGGCCCGGCGAGTGGCGCGCAACCCGCTTCGTCCACGCCTGCGACGTGCGACAAACCTTGTTGCCACAGTTCGCATTCATGCGCAAGACGTTTCCAAAATTTTGCCATGCGAATAGAATTAGAGATTTTTCGCGCGCGTCAAAACAAAATAATTTGCAAATAATTTTAACTGCGGATGACGCGGATAAAATCCGATTCAAAAATCCGCGTAATCCGCAGTTAATTTTTTTTACGATTGAAATGATTGTGCTAAATTTTCCGCATGAAACTCGAATCGCTACGCATCGGCATGAACGTCCGGCATCCGCAATACGGATTGGGTGTCGTCAAAACTATTTCGGAAACGACGGCGGAAATTCAATTCAACGACGGCAAACGCGCGGTCGCGCCGGAAGCTGCCGGACTTCAGGCCGCCGAGCCGCAAATGGCCGCAAGCGGTTTGGAAATGCCGCTCAAACAATTTGTCGAACAAACGCTCGCGAGCGCGATTGAAAAATTGGGTTTGGAAAAACCGGACGCGGTCGTGGAAAAATTGGGTTTGCGCTGGCACGGCGGAAAAATTGTTTTGCATCCGACCGACACGACGTTGCAGGCAAAGGAAGTGCCGCTCGAAACTTTTTTTCACAAGATCGTGATGGTCAGAAACAATCTTCGCGTGCTGGAACAAAAAATCAACGCGCACGAAAAACTTTCCGACGCCGAAAAAGTGGAGATGCAGCAATATCTCACGCGCAGTTACGGCTCGCTGACGACGTTTAATGTGTTGTTCAAAGAAAAAGAAGATCAGTTCTGAATTTTTTGATGCGGGGCATTTTAGAAATGGGGCTGCTAAAAATAAAAAAAGGCGAGGCCAATGACCTCGCCATAAATTTTTTATTTCTGAAAAATTAATTCTTTGCCGCAGCAGCTTCCGCAATCACATTCACCCGGCGGCTATTTTTATCGAATTTCACTTTGCCGTCGGTGAGCGCGAACAAAGTCCAGTCACGACCCGTGCCGACGTTTTTGCCCGCGACAAATTTGCTGCCGCGCTGGCGCACGATGATGCTGCCCGCGCTGACGAGCGTGCCGCCAAATTCTTTTACGCCCAGCCGTTTGCTGACGCTGTCGCGCCCGTTGCGGACGCTGCCTTGACCTTTTTTATGTGCCATAAAAAATTAAAGTTTGATCTCCTTGATCTTGATCACCGTCAATTCCTGTCGGTGGCCGATGGTCTTGTGATAACCCTTGCGGCGTTTCATCTTGAAAGTGAGTTTTTTTTCGCCGCGCTTGTGCGCGACGACGTCGGCGATGATGCTCGCGCCCGAAACGGTCGGCGCGCCAAAGCTGAATTTGTCGCCGCTGACCATGAGCACGCGGTCGAACGTGAACGGTTTGCCGGCCTCGGTCTCAAGCCGTTCAATTTCCAGCGTGTCGCCCGCCGCGACGCGATATTGTTTGCCGCCTGTTTCTAAAACTGCATACATAAAATTTCCCGCAAAGGGTCGGAGATTAAGCCTTAAATACCCTGAACTGTCAACGCTGGATTTAATTAAAATTTATCCGGCAAAATTTCAAATCACTTTTCCGATGGTTCGGCCAATTTTCCACGCAATTTTTTCAACGCCGCCAGAGCCGCGTTACTCTCGGCGGCCTTTTTGCTTTTGCCGCGTCCGCGAGCCAGTTCGACGCCTTCGTGTTGCACGACACATTCAAACACGCGGTCGTGATCCGGGCCGGTGGCGGAAACGGTTTGATATTCCGGCGCGTTCGGCGAGCGCGACTGCAACAATTCCTGTAACTCGCCCTTCGGATTTTCGATGCCGGAGGATTCAGCCAGCGTGCTGAAATCGGCGGCGAACTCGCGCAAAATAAATTCGCGCGCCGCGTCAAAGCCGCCGTCCAAAAAAATCGCGCCGAGCAGTGATTCAAATGTATCCGCCAATGCCGACGCGCGTTCACGTCCGCCGCTCGTTTCTTCGCCACGGCTCAAAATCAGATGCGCGCCGAGGTCAAGCGCGCGGGCGTGTTCGGCGAGCGTGCTGCGATTGACAAGTTTCGCGCGCGCCTTCGTCAGCACGCCTTCGTCGAACGCGGGAAATTTTTCGTAGAGCTTTTGCGTAAGGACGAGTTGCAGCACGGCGTCGCCGAGAAATTCCAGCCGTTGATTATGCTCGCTCGCCACGCCGCTTTCGTGCGCGACGGACGGATGCGTGAGCGCGAGACGCAGCAAATTTTCGTTGTGGAAATTGTAACCGAGAGCCGGGGGCATTTATGATTTATGATTTATGATTTATGATTTATGATTTGCCCGACATTTGGAAAATGTAGTCAATATGACAAAGGAAGAACTCAAAGAGCGAACGATGGAATTTGCTGTCCGTATTTTGAAAATGACGGACGCGATGCCAAAAATCGTTTCGGGACGGACTATTGCAAATCAAATTGCGCGCAGCGGCTGTTCGGTGGCGGCGAATTATCGCGCGGCCTTGCGCGGAAAATCGCGTGCGGATTTCATCAATAAAATCACAATCGTTCTTGAAGAAGCGGATGAGACGGCGTTTTGGATTGAATTGACCGAACGCGCCGGATTGCTGCCGCCCAAACGGTTGACCAAACTCCGCGCCGAAGCCGAGGAACTGACTAAAATTTTCAACGCAACCCGCACCACCGCCCGCAATCATAAATCGTAAATCATAAATCATAAATTTACGCCGAAGTTTCAACGGACTCCGCAGTAATTTGTGGCGCAATTTCATTCGCAACTTGCACCACCGGATTCACTCCCTGTTCCAGCAACATTGCCACGTCGCGCTGGACTTCTTCGAGTTGATCCAGGCGCAGGTTCGGGTCGGCGATGGTGAAGATGTCGCCGGTCTTCGGCTGCTCGTAGATGAACACGCGCTGGCCGTCGCGGACGATCTGTTCCTTCACCTTGAGGATGCGTTTGCGTTCGAGCATCACGGCGAGGATGTAACCGGCGGCGGCGTGGCGCGGATCATTTTGTTCGATCAATTTGCGCAACACCGTTTCCGCCGTGTCTTTCTGGATCGCGTCCACCTGCGGCGCGGGCGCTTCGTAAATCCCCTGCCAGTGCGAGATGAAACCTTTGCGTTCGCGCGCGCCGTCGCTGAATTGATTCTGCCAGCACACCTCGCAGATGTCGGAGCGGCGCAAATCTTCCGCGCGTTCGTCGAAGAGCAGCGTGTGAAAAGATTCGCGGTCGGCAAAAGTTTTGCCGCAGGCTTCGCAGGCGTGGGCGCGGGACTGGATGTTCCATTCGTTCATGGGCGCGGAAATTTAACCACGAATGGACACGGATGAACACGAAGAAAATTATCAGAAGAGTTTTTGCCACAGAGTCACAGAGAACACCGAGATAAAACAATGAAATTTCCTCTGTGCGCTCTGTGTCTCTGTGGCTAATTCGCGAAATCGAAATCCGAGCAGCTCATGAAATAATGGCAGCGCGGACAATGCAGCTTGCACTTCTCGTTGATCAATTCATGCCCACATTGCAGGCAATACCGCCAATGCTCGCCGGAAATGTTTTTGTCCGACGGCGCGGGGCAAACTTCATTGTTCAGTGAAGTAATCTGAATCAATTTTTTTGATTTCAAAATTTGAAACCGGAGTGACGCCAATATTGTGGTCAATTAACAATTGAGCCAATTGTTCGCCGTCAATCAGAACGATTTTATTTTCAATTTTAGCGGCGTATTCTTCCGCGTCGCGCGAGAAATCAGATGTGGTAATAAAAATTCCTTTTCGCGCTCGCTGTCCTTGAAGTGCGCCAGCGAACTTTTGAATTTCTGGTCTGCCAACAGTTGCTTCCCAGCGTTTTGCTTGCAGATAAATGATGTCCAAACCAAGTCGGTCTTCTTTGATGATGCCGTCAATTCCTTCGTCGCCGCTTTTGCCAATCGCTTGTCCGGCATCTTTGCGACTTCCGCCGTAACCCATTTTGACAACAAGTTCCACAACCAACCGTTCAAACAAAGACGGCGGACTTTGTTTTATCTGCGACAAAATTTCAGCCGCCAAATCCGCCCGTAAATTTTGATAAGCTTGTTCCAAAGCTTCCTGTGGCGTGCGTTGCTGCTCGGATTCTTCTTCCTTGTCGCTTTTGTTTTCCGGCTCGTGTCGCAATGCTTTGAAAGCTCGAAACTCTTCAAACTGCTGAAGAAACTTTGCGTCAATTTTCGCGGGCTTTTGTTTCAGGACGTTCAATCCTCGTTCGGTGATTTGAAAAAATCCGCGCCGAGGTGATTGAATCAATCCTGCTCTATTTAGATAAGTTCTCGCCCAACCAACTCGGTTCACAAAAATCTCTTGTTTTCCGCTTGGCAAAAGTTCTCGGCGTTCTTGTTCCGTCAGTTTGAATTCGCTGACGAGAGTTTCAATTGCTTCGCGCAAAGAATGTTCGGCCTTGTCGCCCGCCAATTGCATGAATGGCAGCATGGTTGCCTGATAATCTGGAATTGCCATAATTTTCAACGCTCAAGCTGTGATTGCAAAAAGAGATTGTCGAGCATTTTAGTTTGATATGCCGTTTCCTAAAACGCCGTAGGCGTGACATCTTTGTAGAAACAAGCCCAAACTATTTAAAGCCCCGTCGGGGCGGCATATTCTCCGGCAATTCACGGAATATGTCGCTCCGCTGGAGCTTGAATTCCTAAAACATGATTTTTCTACAAAGATGTCGCGCCTACGGTGCTGGACGTTTTTGGTTCGTAAAATTTATTCACTGCGTCCTTCCAAATTTTTTCTCCAGTTCGCGGTAATTCATTTCAATCAACGTCGGGCGGCCGTGCGGACAGGTATAGGGCATCGCGCAGCGGCGCAAATCCTCGACGAGATTTTCCAGTTCGCGGCCGTTAAGAAAATCATTGGCCTTGACCGCGTGGCGGCAGACGGTTTTGGCGACGGTGTGCTCGCCCAGCCGCGCGAGATTCACTTCACGTCCGGCGGCGCGCAATTCGTCCACGAGATCAAAAACAAAACGGCGCGGGTCAGCGGCTTTCACGAACGGCGGCAACGCATCGAGCAGAAACGTGCGCTCGCCAAATTCGCTCAAGCCGACGCCAAGCTTGGTCAGCACGACCAGTTGCTCGCGCAGAAAATTCGCGTCGCGCGGCGGAAGTTCAATCGTCTCCGGCAGCAACAATTTTTGCGACGGCGCGACGCCGCCTGATTCGATGCGGTTGAGCATCTGCTCGAACAAAATCCGTTCGTGCGCCGCGTGCTGGTCGAGCAGCACGAGTCCGCGATCTGATTCCAGCAGCACATACAATTTGCCGACGACGCCGACGAGGCGGAGCGGGACGTTCAAAAGCGGAGTTGCGCTTGAAGATGGAAGTTGGGAAATGAGAGTTGGGGAAATATCCGCAGATTTCGCCGATGGCACGGATTGAACTGGCGACGAACCAGTCTCCGCTTCGTTTTGACGCGGCGAGAAGCCCATTTTCAAAGGCGTTTGCGTGGATTGAGAAATCGGCAGCGGAATTATAGGCAACGGTTTTAATTTTTCTGGAAAATTCGGCAGCGCGGGCGCGGAAAATTTCGTTGCCGGTTTTTCACTTGGCGAACTTTGTGTCTTTGTGGTTAAAAATTGTTTTGGCTTTTCCGGTTCTCCATGAAACGCGAGCAAAGTTTCTTTCACGGCCTGTGCGACGAATTTTCGGATTTCAAATTCGCGGTGAAATTTCACCTCGCGTTTGGCCGGGTGAATATTCACGTCCACCGCCGCCGGATCAATCTCCAGAAACAAACAACAAACGGGGTAGCGGCCTTTCATCAACGAATTATGATAGCCCTCGATGAGCGCGTAATTGACGCCGCGATTTTCAACGGGACGGCGATTCACAAAAACAAATTGGTTGTCGCGCGTCGCCCGTGAAACGCCGGGCGAGCCGATCAAACCCCAAATGCGAAGTGACGAGTGATGAGTGGCAAGTGGCGGGTTTTCCGGCAACGCAGTCTCGAAAGAAATTTCGGTTTCCTCGGGGCGAAAATTTTCTTCGAGCGAGGCGGAAAAATTTACCGGCAAAAGTTTTTCATCGCCAAGCAGCGCGCGGAGGCGTTCGCGCAAGGCTTCGATGCGACCGGAAGTGGCCGCGCCGGATTTGACGGCGGGCAGTTGCCAGACGTTGCGGCCGTCTTTGACGAACGTGAACGCAACTTCGGGAAACGCGAGCGCGGCAAGCGTGAGATAATGCTGGATGTGCGCGGCTTCAGTTTCTTCCGTCCGCAAAAATTTCCGGCGCGCGGGCAAATTGAAAAAAAGCTGGCGGACTTCGAGGCTCGTGCCGGGCGCGCTGCCGGCGGCTTTGACTTCGAGAATTTTTCCGCCGGCGATGATGATTTGTGTGCCTTCGGGCGAACTGTCTTCGCGTTCGCGCGTGGTCAAAACAAATTTGCTGACGCTGGCGATGCTCGGCAACGCTTCGCCTCGAAAACCCATTGTAGAAATTGCGGATAAATCTTCTGCGCGAATAATTTTGCTGGTCGCGTGACGTTCGAGACAGAGCAAGGCGTCGTCGCGGCTCATGCCGAAGCCGTCGTCGGTCACGCGAATCAAACTGCGTCCGCCCGCGCCGATTTCCACGGTGATTTTTTTGGCGTCGGCGTCGAGGGAATTTTCGACGAGTTCCTTCACGACGCTGGCGGGGCGTTCGACCACTTCGCCGGCGGCGATCTGGTTGGCGACCTGTTCGGAAAGAAGCTTGATGCGATTCATCGTTCGTTGAATCGTTGAAAAGTTGAAGTGTTGCAGCGGAATCGCATGGCGCGAGTTTCGCTTCAACGCTTCGCGGCTTCAACGAAATTATTTCGCCAGCGGCAGAGTGAACGCAAAAATTGCGCCGCGATTTGGCTCGCTGCGCGCGGAAATTTTTCCGCCGTGGTCTTCGATAATTTTTTTGCAGATGGAAAGTCCGAGGCCGGTGCCATGAGCTTTGCCGTGGGTGGTGAAGGGTTGAAAAAGTTTATCGGCGATTTCGGGCGGGATGCCGGGGCCGGTGTCCTCGAGCTCGGTGACGATTTTATTTTCGCCGGTTTGAAAGCGCAGGAAAATTTTCCCGCCATTGAGCATGATGTCGGTGGCGTTGTGAACGAGGTTGTAAAAAACGCGGCTCAAGCGGCGCGAATCAAACGCCACGGGCACGGCGGGCGGCTCGTTTTGCAACTCGAGGTGGGTGTCTTTAAGTTCGGCTTCGGCGCGCAGGTCTTCAATCAATTCCAGGACGAACGTCCGATAATCGCCGCGCTTGAGTTCGGCTTCCGTGCGTTTGCGTTCGGTAAAAATGAGGATGTCGCTGACCATATCACTGATGCGTTCGACTTGCCTTTTAATGCGCGCTTGCGCCTGGGAGCGGATTTCGACGTTGATGCCGGGCATGTCAAACATTTCGGCGGACAGGCCGATGACGCTCAAAGGATTTTTCAGATCATGGACGATGGATTGGGCGAAGCGGCCAATGACCGCGAGACTTTCCGCCTGGACAATTTCGCGCATGTGCAGCCGGTTGAATTCGCGCAAACGGTGGCTGATGAGTTGAAGCAATTTGAAGGCGATGCCGGGCGAGCGTTGGATGAGTGCCAGCATTTCGTCGCGCGGAATAAAATAAACTTCCGAATCCGTCGCGGCGGCCACCGTGGCCGAGCGCGGACGATATTCGATGACGGCCATCTCGCCGAAAACTTCGCCCGGACCCAATTGCGAAAAAATTTGCCGCTGGCCGCTGCCGATGATGCTGGAAATTTCCACCAGACCGCTGGCGACGACATAAACGCCGTCGCCCGGCGCGCCTTCCTGAAAAATTTGCTGCCCGGCGGCAAATTGTTTTTTTTGGGTGATGAGCCGCAGGCCTTGCAAATCGTCGCGGCCAAGACCGTCAAACAGGGCAATGGATTCCAGATCAACCACGCGGGCACTTTATGGGAAAAAAAAGCAGGGTAAAGCCAAGAGATTTTATGGCGGCGCGGCAAAAACGGCGGCGATAACGTGTTGACAAAATGTTATTGAAACGCCACATTGAATTTATTCGGGTAGCACGTTTCTTCAGCGGGGTTCCCCACCCCCACCTCCTTGGCGTCTGCTGCCCGGATTTTTGCAACGCAATTTTTGAAGCAAAACTTGACGCTTCCGGCGACTTCTTCTAATTTCACCGTCCCCATTGTGGGGGTGTAGCTCAATTGGTTAGAGCGCTGCCCTGTCACGGCAGAGGTTACGGGTTCGAGCCCCGCCACTCCCGCCACTGTTTTGGCGGTTTTGAACAACGTCGCCGCAGTTCTGCAAAATGGCTTTGGCCTTGATTTGATTTTACAAGGCTTGATTTACCTTTAGATCAAACACTTACGAAGCGGCGGACATTTCAAAAGTGAAATTCTCCAGAAGTGCAGACAGCGACTATTTCTGCAAAACGATGTGCGCTCAAAAAAGCCAGCGTTTTCAATGTGATTTGAGTTTTGACATTTGATTTGCAGAAATGCGCCGACGCTAAAAATCACCTGCCAACCACCAACCCAGATGGCGGCTGAAATGTCGCTTGCAATTTATTTGCAGAGACGGTGCAAGCGGGTTTCCATAGACAATAAACGAGAAAAAATCCGCTAAAAAAACGAAAACGCCGGAAGTTTCCCAGGCCGGCGCATGAATGAATCAAATATATTATTAAAAAACCAATCGCCAAAAAAACCTTCAATCACCATATTGATCAAATCCGCCACGTGGCGGATTTGCCAGTCATAATTAGAGAAAATATATGAAACTTAAACTGCTTTTCATCGCCCTTGCAACTGCGTTGCTTTCGGGATGCGTGCCGGTGGTCACGAGCTACATTGCCTATTCCTCGGCCATGTCAAATCAGGAACACGCGGCTTATACGCAGTATTATTTTGCCACCGCTCCCAATCCAGTCATCCCCGAAGATCAATGGATAAAAGAATATCGCTTGAAAGGTGAATACACCCATTATTATTACAATGCCATTGCGCAGACAAATTTTGCGGCCATTCCCTCTTTTGAAGAATGGAAAACCAATGAATATGTAAAGATGGTCGCCGAGCAACGAAAGTCCGGGCGCGCGCCAAACCATCAGGCGCAAGGCAATTGATGTCAAAACCGCCTTGATAGTTTTAATTTCAGTTTGTTGCTGCTTTTTCCGCGCGGCTGTTCTCAAAAAGTTTTCTGACGCCTTCGACCAATTCCTTTTTGATTTCATGCGCCAAAGTCTGAAATCCGCAATCAGCACTACTTATTACAGAATCAAAGTCCAGCGATGAAGGGAATGTGCGATTTCTCACAAAGTCCGATAACTTCGCTTCAAATAATTCGATTAAGCCGCAAACTTTGTTAGCGGTTTGCTCCAAATCAATCAGCGAATAAGAATTTTCTGCCGACTTCGATTCGGCGGCAATGGGAATTCCCGATTTCTCGGCTTGGAAACATTCCAAGCCGCGCAAACTGGCATAACCCTTTTTGCGCCACGCATCGCCGATGATGATGTGATCTATCAATTCAATTTTCATCATGGCCGCCGCGCGAATCAAATCCATCGTGACTTTAATGTCTGCATCGGATGGCAACGGATCGCCGGATGGATGATTGTGCGCGATTATGATTGACGCAGCATTGCGGATGCTGGCCAGACGGAAAACATCGCGCGGGTGCATTAAAATCGTGTCGAGCGTTCCCTGGCTTACCAGTTCAAAACCAAGCAGCCGGTGGCGAGTGTTCAGCAGAAAAACAACGAGACATTCCTTATCTTCTTTGAACCACCACGGCGCGGTGACGACGTGTTTGCGCCAGAAATCCACGACTTCCGGCGCATGTTCGATTATTGGGCCGTCCACCGGACATTCGCGCAACCGGACAATTTTGAATTCGGCGACGGCACGATGCGTTTTGACTTTGACGGCATTTTTTTGCGTGGCGCTCATGCCGCACCCCACATTTCCGCCGACGCGCCGGCAAGAAATTTACCAATCACTTCCTGATTAAAAAACTTCTCAAATCCCATTCCTTTTTCTTCGGCGGCTTGCTTCAAACTCTTAAAAGTCGCCCGTGGAATAGCAATACAACCCAGTTGCCGATCATCAGGCTTCGAACAAAAATTTACAAACACAGGCTCCTCTTGGATTTTGACTTGTGGATTTGGGATTTTAGTGACAGTTTTACGGTGGATTCGGGACTTGGTTTTCATAATAGGACTTCATGTTTCGGGTCTCCGCTCGCCGTGCTTGTAACATGGCGGGCATTTTTATTTTTGACGTTCTTGCTGCTCGACCCATTGAAGCAACTTGAGCGTGATTTCACCGCCCGGCTCTCGTTTGCCGGACAGCCAACGCGAAACACTTGCCAATGGAACCTCTAAAAAATTTGCCAGCGCTGACATTTTTCCGGTTTCTTTCGTCGCCGTTTTAAGCCGCGCAAGCAACCTTGGCAATTGTGATTTCACGTCGGCGACGAGTTTGGATGATGTTGCCGCTTTCGTCAACATCATTTTGAAGTTATTATCTTTGGTGGTGTTTGGGGTTGGTTCCATTGTGATATTTTCACCTGGTGTCTTTCGGTTATCGCGCATCCAATCGAAGTTGAATTTTGTGATTGTTCTTATGGCCAAAGCCAGCAATTTTTCCCTTCCTTCATGTGACAATTCATAAAACGTTTCATCAAAATAATCATGAAAGCTTTGGACAATATGCTTCTGTTTCGTGCCTTTAGGCAGCACGATTTCACCTTGAAGAATAACATCCATTCCCAAATAGTTGAATTCCAAAGCCAATGCACTTTTCTTTTCAATATCATCAGTGGCGGCTTTTGAAAGTAATGTAGAACCTTTTATTTCAGGGCAAAAAACGGAAAAAAGGCCAATGGACGGCTTCATGCGCCCCTGACCTGTCTTTAGCCATTTAAGGCTGACATCAAACTTTGCGGCCATTTTGTCAGCGACTTACTCCCCACTCGAATCAAAAATCGGCTGGGAAAATCTTGGCGTTAAATTTAGTCATGCCATTCGCGCCCGCACAAAGCCGGTGGAACGTGTTGGCGGCTTGCTTCAAAACCGGATGCACGGCGTTCGCGGTTACTGTGGCAGAAACGAAAAAATTGATTGTCCTGAAGTCACCAAACGGGCGATGGATGATTTGAAATTTCACCGCGTCAATCATCCTGGCGAACTATTTTTATCTTTCGACGAATGGCACGCGCAACTCGGCCAATTGATAGACCACTACAACGGGGAGAGTCAGGAAGGAAAAGTTTTACAAGGTTTGAGTCCAGATGAAGCATTTAAAAAATTTTGGCCGCATGAAAATCCGCCCGGGCGTTTGGACGCGAATAGCTGGCACCTGGTAGCGCACTACGTCCGGCCAGTGCCGGTGACGATAAACGGGATTTGCTTTCGCATCGGCAGCAAGAGTTTTGTCTATCGCAACGAACGCACCGGGCAGAATCGCGGCGAAACAGTGTTGGCGTGGTTTGATCCAGAAAGCCCGGAATTTTTATGCGTGACGGACATGAATCGGCAAAATCCGTATATCGTGGGACGCTCGATGCCGGTTGATTTTCTGGCCGCGCCGGGCGATCCGCATTTTGAGCGCGAGACGGCCAAAGCCGCGTCGCACAGTATTTATCCGCGCACGCGCTACAATCTTCTCAAAGCGGAATTCGAGCCAACATTCCGGCGCAACATCGTTGACATTGGCACCGCTGAAACCGCGCAGGAAATAAATCGGCTGCGCACAGAAAAAGTCGCCGAGCAAAAACAGGTTGAAACCGAACGGAAAAAAGCAGGTTCAAATTTCCGGCGTCTCGGCATGACATTGCCGGAGCGGTTGCGTCCAGGACAGGCCGAAGCCGCGCGGGAATTGTCCGAACTTCTACGACAAGAGGACACGCCATGAGTAACACCCGACACGCAACCTCGAACGCGGTTTTTCGACAGGAGCGCTTTGCATCCAGCCAGGAATTTGAACGTGGCTTGATGGCAAATTAGTTGCCAAGCGTTGCTCTGTTTTGGAACGTGCGGAAGATCGTGAACTGATTTGGTTCGTTCAACTTCTTTCGCATCTGCCCGGTGGAATAAAGAAACTTGCGGCTGATTTGATTACTCAATTTACCGAACGCATTGCCACAGATTCGATGCGGAAATTTGGGATGAAAGCCGGACAAATCTATTCTGCCGAACAGGTCAGGATTGTTCGCGCAGAAATAATTGGCCACGCATTTCTACTCAAAGGAGAAATTGATTTCGACGGTTTAGGAATGGCTGTTTTCCTTGACGACAATAACGAACAAACAATCCGCGCCCGACAGGAAGCTAGATTTTATCCGATGAAATATCCCGCTGCGGATTTTGTAAAATGATGCCATGAAGCGGCGACGATTGGATTGGAAAAACATTTGAAGGAATTTTGCCTTGATCCGTCCAGGCCGGTCGCTGACGGCTCGCCGTGGTATTTCCCAACGCTCGTTTCAACGTTGCGGGAATTCATGGCGGCGTGGATCGCCGAGCGCACGCCTAAAGTCATTACAGCCATTGGCGAAAAAGTTTCACGCGCGCTTGATTATGCGATGGAAAGCCGCCGCATGGTCATCATTGACGGCTTGCCGCGCATTGGAAAATCGCACGCCGCCCGGCACTTGTGCAATCTTAATCCGGGCCGGGCGCGTTATGTTGAATGTCCGGCAACCAATGATGACTTTTCTTTTTTTCGTGCCGTTGCGTTGAGTCTTGGCGTGAGTATCAATCTGAAATCAAAAGCGCAGGAACTGCGTAGTCGCATCGAGGAAACATTGCAAGGCGGCGATTTGGCATTGGTTATTGATGAGGCTCATTATCTCTGGCCGCAAAGTCACTACCGCAACACAACGCCGGTTAGAATCAATTGGCTGATGACTGCGCTCGTAAATCGTGGAGTCGCCGTCACACTTGTGACCACGCCACAATTTTTTCGCTCAAAAGAGGCCATTGAAAAAGCGACTTGCTGGGCGGCGGATCAATTCATTGGCAGGATTGGGCATTATGAAAAATTGCCGGATGCTCTTTCGTCAGACGATTTACATGCCGTTGCTTCCTCGCTTTTGCCAGATAGCAATTCTGACTCTGTAAAGGCACTGGCTCTTTATGCGCGAAGCTCTGGAAAATATCTCGGCGGAATGGATGCCATCGCGGAGCGCGCTCGTTTTATTTGCAAGGGAGAAGGACGTCAGAAAATCGAATTTCGGGATGTTAGGCGAGCCATTCAGGAAAGCGTGACGCCTTCTGATGAAGCGCTGAAAGCCGCGCTTGCCGGGGCAGATGGACAAAAGCGTCGGCGCGCTGCCAGCGTCGTTGCAACACCTTTGCAGTCCGCGTTTCAAGCGCCTGTAAGCGTCGCTGGAATTGAGAGACACCGACCGGCTTCCGCCTGTCGCCGATTTTGGTTCACCGCCGCAACGACCTTTGGAATTTGGTTTCACCAAGAATCAAAATTTATGACATTGCCCGATTCTTTGGCGTAGGGCGCGAGCCATTGAGCAAGATTATCTGTAAGTGGCGCGAGACGCCGCGCGCCCGTTTTGGCTTTGCTTGCCTTGATTTCGATATGCCGCTCTTTCAGGCTGATTTCCTGCCAGTCGAGCCGGACGATCTCTGCGCTCCGAAGTCCGGCAAATGCACCGATGGCAAGGAATGGAATCATTTCAGGCCGAGCCGCCAGCAAAATTTCGCGCATTTCTTTTGGCGTGAAAATTTCGATTTCGCCGCCGTCATCTTTGGGCGGTTGGACGGCTTCAATTTCATCAATCGAATCTTTCGGCAGATATTTTCGCCCGATGGCAAACCTGAACAAAGCGCCGATGACTCGAAGGTAATTTTGTTTCGTGCGTCCCACTGGCCTTCATTACGTCAAGCCACCCTTGAATCATCACCCCGCTTACTCCATCCATGTTAATTTGAAAATCCGCGCAGAAACGATTTAGCCGACTTTCTAAATCTTTCAAATGAGCGCATGAGAGATTTGCCGCCCGCTTCACCATTAGCATTTCATTGGCCACTTGGCTTACCGTCCGTTTTTCGAGTGCGGCAGCGTTGCGACGGCGGAAAAAATCTACGGCTTCTTTTAATGTTGTGCCCGCTAGAAGTTTTCCAATGGCGTCCGCATATCACCGCTTGCGCGAGCTGATCTATCAGGCGATTGCTGATGCCGCGCCGTTTGCCGGGGAGATTGAAGTGGATGAAAGTTATTTTGGCGGACGGCGCAAAGGCAAACGCGGGCGGGGAGCGGCGGGCAAGGTGCCGGTC
>DATCEV010000048.1:0-2350 GCA_036509895.1 Verrucomicrobiia bacterium | reverse complement strand
ATATCCAGACAAAACAGACGCAGCAAAAGCCGGAATTTCTTCGCAGAAATTCGGGAACGCCGAAAATACCGGTTTCGCATTGTCATTATTGCTTTTATAGCGTGTTTGCATGTGCTTAACTAGTCTTGAACCTTTATTTTTTGTCAGGCACCATGTGCGGCGAAACCGTTTTTTAAAACAAATCCGACGCGCTTCAGTTTATTCTTTTTTTTCCTCGGGCATTTCTTCGTCCGGTTCGCGGCGCATCAGGTAAATGGCGATGTCGCGGTTCTGCGTCGCAAACCAGATTTCCGTGAGCGAGATGTTCGTCAAAAGACTGTATTCATGCGCCAGCGGATGATCGTCGTCCCACATGTTGGTTGGCGGCTCCATTTTTTCTTTCACCGCCAGGCCGCCTTCGCCGGAATTGTCGTCATCGTCGGTCTCATCTTCCCGCTCCCACGGCGGTTCGGGCGGCGGCGCGCTGGGCGGGGGCACAAATTCCTCGGGATTGATGGTTTCGCCGAGCTGCTTTTTCACGCGGTAACGGTGCAGGCGTTCGAGATATTCCCGGCGCTCGCGTTCCTGCCTCTCGATATCGGCGTCGTCCCGCTCTTTGTCGAATTGTTCCTGCAATTTTTTTTGCGCGGGGCTGGGTTCGGGCGGCGGCGCTTTGAGGGCGATCATCAACATGCAATGATAATTCCCGCGCAGACGGGCGATGCTTTCGCGAATGGCCTCAACGATCTCGGGCAATTTTTCCACGATGGCAAACGACTCGACCGTGACGATGATCCGGCGGTAAAGGCCGTCGCCCTTGGCGGTCCCCCAATCGGAATCGGCGAGTTTGGCGGAAATATTTTTCTCGACGAAGCGTCCGACCCATTGGCTTTCGCATTCGCGCACGCCGGCGTCCGGCAATCCGTTGTCTGGCGCATCGAGCTGAAGTTCCATGACTTGGTGAAAGGGATTTTTTGCCCACGGCGCGATGAACATGCGCAATTTTTCCGGGAACGGGCGCGGCGGAGTGGCCAGAAAAACTTCGTCCCACGGCAAAAGAAACGGCGTGAGCGCGGCGACCTCCACTTCCACCGGCGCGCAGCCTTCCACCTGTAGCTCGCGCAACATGGGCGCATCGGTCAACGGCGAGAAATCGCGCGGCGGCAACGGATTCAACCGCGTTTTGAACCGCGTGTCAAATCTCGCGCACTGGAGTTTGGGCAGGCGCACCAGGGGCGAAATGTCCACCGGCTCAAATCCGCCGCAGGTAAAGCACGTCAAATGTTTCAGCGCGACGAGCGGTTCAAAGCTGCGCACGTCCGACTCGATTTTGAGATTGCGCAGGCGCGGCATGGCTTCGATGCCGTCCAGGGTTTCCACGCCCATGATGGTCAGGAATTCGCACGCGGGCAATTGCGGCAGTTCGCGCAGGCTGCGCACGGCCAGCGGCTGGCATTTAAGCTCGGCCGTTTTTACCTTCGGCCAGATAATGCCGCCGGGGAAGGCGAGAAGATTTCCCGAGAACAAAAAAGTTTCCAATTGCTCGAGTTTTTCCAGTCCCGAAACGTCCGGCCATTGCGTGACCATCTGCCACCATGGCTGATACAGGCCGAGATCCAAATGCCGCAATTGCGCGCAGCGCGACAACGGACGTAAATCCGCGCACTTGGAAGAGCCGAACTGCAAATGGCGCAGGTTCGGCAATTCCGCCAGCGGTGAAAGGTCGGCGACTTCCGTGCTGTGCAATTGCACCTGCTCGAGTTGCGGAAAAAAAGTCAGCGCCTTCACGTCGCGGAGGGGACGTTCTTCATGGCCGCGCGAATGCCACCAGCTTTTTAATTCAGGAAATATTTCCGCCGCGCGGCGCACGTCGCGCTCGGAGTAATCCGGTTCGTAGGCGGGATTGAGCGCGCGGCGGCGATTTTTTTCCATCCGCTCTTCGAGGCTGGGAAAATCATGGACGTGATACTTTGAATTCCAGCGGGCGATGCCCGCTTCCAAAAGCAATTCCACCGTGTAACGTTCCTCGACGTTGCGCGCATCGTCGAGCGCCCAATGAATGAAAGATTCCGTATCCACAACCTGATTCTGCCAGAAATGTTTTGAATTTATAAGAAAAAAAGAACGGTTTCAAAACGCCCGATTAATTTGCAGAACGTCTTGCGAAGAAAATTGTTTCCAACTTTTCGCACGAAAAAAAATTCCTTCGGAAATTCTTTTCTGATTTTTTTGGGATTATGCACATGACAGACAATATGCACTTTCCTCGTTTTTGCATTGTCGTCTGCTGCACAGAAACGTCCAATTTTCTTGATGTTCACAACGACTTCTTCCAAACTTATCGCTCTATAAAATCCAATTATACGTCAAC
>DATCEV010000047.1:0-29022 GCA_036509895.1 Verrucomicrobiia bacterium | reverse complement strand
GTATCGCTGCCATTTTTGGGAGAAGCCGATGTGCAAGGTCTGGGAATGGGACGACTCGAAGCTCATCCGCGACGGCTGCACGCGCTGCATGATTGACTGCTACCGCGACCCGAGCGTGCTGCAATTCGTCGCCATCAGCGCGAGCGACGCGTTCAACAATCTGAAGAAGGGGAAAATTCTTTCTGCCGCGAAAAATATTTTTGATTCGCGCAACCTGACTTCAATCAAAGCTGTTTGGGAAGATCGCAAGTGGATTGGCGGTGTTTAACTGAAATTACTGATGGAAGTGCGCTATACACTTACCTTGAAGGATCATTTAGCGTGGTATGATTACTATCTTGCCACGCCTAAAGGTGCGCGTTTCCAATCATCGCTTCCTCTTGTTGCTGGAATTTTCAACCGATTCAGGCGCTGGAAATATTCGCGCCAAGTGACTCTGTCGCCAAGCCATCACGCGCTCGGCGAACGGACTTTGGATGCAACCGAAAAAGAATTACGAGAATTTTCGCCGGAATTTAGTTTCACAACTGCGTGGTCAGAAATAGGTTTGATGACAATTACTCCGAATCATTTATTTCTTGCTCACACAAGCATGAATGCTCACATCGTTCCACTTCATTTTTTCAAAAGCGACGTTAAGCGTGAATCTTTTTTATCTTTCGCAAAAAGTCACGTTCCAACAAATGCCGTCTAATGTCCAGACGCGCTAATTTCCTTCTCCTTCAAAAATTTCCTATTGTCATCCGGTGATTTCCAAAGGCAAAAGAAAAGTTGGATTCACGCTGTAAGGCGGTTAAATTGTTGCCATGAAAAAGCTGGATCGAATCACTTTGAATCCGAATGTCATGGGCGGACGGGCTTGCATTCGCGGACTGCGCGTCACGGCGGGAATGATCGCCGGTCTCGTCGCCACCGGCCACGAGCGCGCGGAGATTTTGAAGTTATATCCGTATCTCGAAGATGAGGACATCGCGCAGGCTTGCCTTGTCAAAAAATAAATTTCACAAGCCAGAATTAAACCATGAAGAAAGAATTCATTTTTCAAATCGAACAGGACGATGACGCGCTTGTCGCGACTTGCCACGAACCGGAAATGGCGACGCAGAGCGAAAATCTTGACGAATTGATTGCCATGATTCGCGATTTGATCCAGTGCCGGTTCGATGAAAATGACGAACGCTTGAACTGGCCGATTCGCCTTCACTTCGTTGACGATCCTGTTTTGTCCGCCCAGGTTGCGTGAAATTGCCACGCGACCTTTCCGGTGATGAAGTTTGCCGCGCATTGAAACGGCTGGGTTTGATTTTGTTCGGCAGACGGGTTCGCATCGCCATTATGTCAAAGGCTCGCTTCATCCTTGCGTGCCAATGCACCGCGAAATCAAACCTAAAACTTTGCAGTCCATTTTGAAGCAGGCCGAAATCACCGTGGAAGAATTATTGGAAAATCTTTGAGTGCCTTGCTCTAAAATTCCCTCTTGTCATCCGGCAAAACCGTGATAGTTTTATCATCCTTTTTATGAAGACAGACATTCATCCAAAATATATTGACGCGGAAATCCGTTGCGCCTGCGGCAACGTGATCAAGACGCGTTCCACCAAGCAGACCATCATCGTCGGCATTTGCAATGCCTGCCATCCGTTTTACACCGGCACGCAAAAGTTCGTGGACACCGCCGGTCGCGTGGACAAATTCCAGCAGCGCGCCGCCAAGACCGCCGCCGCCGCTGAAGCGTTTGCCGCCAAGAAAAAGAAAAAAGTTTAGCTGCCCGCTTTCATTCCGCCCGCCCGCGCGTTTCGTGAGCGGGCGGTTTTATTTTTTCTTTAGCCACAGATTGGCACAAATGAAACACAGATTTTTTTGAATCGGAATCGTGTCGCGCAACCTGAAATTTTTTATCTGTGTTCAATCTGTGTTTCATCTGTGGCTAAAATAAATTGAAATGGACTTGCGCCCGCACATTGAAAAATTCCGCCGCCGCTTTGTTGAAATCGAATCCGCGCTGAACGAACCGAAGGCTTTCGACAATTCGCAACGCGCGCAGGAATTGTCCAGGGAATACTCGCGGCTGAAAGAATTGGTCGCGACGGGCGACAATTTTTTCAAAACGCAGGAGCAACTGGCGGAAAACCGCGCGTTGCTTAAAAGCGAACCGGCGGAATCCGAACTCGCGCACCTCGCGCGCGAGGAAGCGGCGCGGCTCGAAATTGCGGAAAAAAAGTTCGCGCAACAAATCCAGTTCGGACTCGTGCCGCCGAACCCAACCGATTCGCGCAACACGATTATTGAAATTCGCGCGGGCGCGGGCGGCTCGGAATCCGCGCTGTTTGCCGCTGATTTGTATCGGATGTATTCGCGTTACGCCGAAGCGCGCGGTTGGAAAACCGAGCCGCTGGATTCCAGTCCGTCCGATCTGGGCGGCTTCAAAGAAATTATTTTTCAGATCAACGGAACCGATGTTTTCAAACGATTGAAATACGAGAGCGGGGTTCATCGCGTTCAGCGCGTGCCCGCGACCGAGGCGCAAGGTCGCATTCACACGAGCACCGCGACGGTTGCCGTTTTGCCCGAGGCCGAAGAAGTGGACGTTGAAATCAAGCCTGACGAAATCGAGGTTACGGTTTGCCGCGCATCCGGCAAAGGTGGTCAAGGCGTGAACACGACGGATTCCGCCGTGCAAATCCAGCACAAACCGAGCGGCTTGACCGTGCGAATCGCCGATGAACGTTCTCAAATAAAAAATCGCGCAAAGGCGATGAAAGTTTTGCGCTCGCGTTTGCTCGAAAGAAAAATCGCCGAGGAAAATGCAAAATACGCGGCGCATCGCAAAGACCAGATTGGCACCGGCGACCGCAGCGAAAAAATCCGCACTTACAATTTTCCGCAGAATCGCGTCACGGATCATCGGGTTGAACTGACGCTCTACAATCTGGCAAATGTGATCGAAGGCGACATTGATCCGCTCATCGAGCCGTTGATGACGCATGACATGGAAGAAAAATTGGCTGGTTTAAAAACATAATTGATTTCTGGCAAAAACATATTAGCCTGCTTTTATGAAAACGACGACGTTGCAATTGCCCGAACCGCTTTTCCAAAAAGCCGTGGCCAAAGCCAAACGGCTGGGTGTTTCGCAATCGAAAATTTTTCGCGACGCGATTGAAAAAGATTTCGCCGAAGAAAAATCCGGCATGACAATGTTGGAAGCAATGGGCGAACTAGTAGGCTGCATCAAAGGCGGGCCGTCCGATGTATCTCGACGGCATAAATATTATTATCGTCAGGCGATGCTTAAAAAATATGGCGGCAAAAATCATCGTTGATACCGGCCCATTGGTCGCGCTGTTTATTGTTCCCGACGAAAATCATCCATGGGCGTTGGAAGTTTTTGGGTCGTTACGCACGCCGTTTTATACAACCGAAGCGGTCATCACGGAAGCGGCGTATTTTTTGAACGAAGCCGGAATGGCTGTGCAGCCGCTTTTGCGCCGACTCGAAAACGGCGTTTTAAAAATTCCATTTCAATTGACGGAAGAAGCCGGCGTCATTTCAAACTTAATGGACAAATACGGCAAACAAATGGATTTGGCCGATGCAACTTTGGTGCGGTTGAGCGAACTGATTGACAATTGTCAAATTTTGACAACCGATTACAAAGATTTTTCCATTTATCGGCGGCACGGCCGGCAGGTCATTCCGCTGCTGACTCCGCCGAATTAATTGCGAGAAAATTTTTTCTTCGCCGCCTTCGCGTTCTTCGCGCGACAAAAATTATGAAACAAATCAAAGGACTCGTTTTCGATTGTGACGGGACGTTGGCCGACACGATGCCGCTGCATTGGCGCGCGTGGCAGGCGATTGCCGCGAAATACAAATTGCATTTTCCCGAAGACCGATTTTATTCGCTCGGCGGCGTGCCCTCGCGCGACATTTTGAAAATGCTCGCGCGCGAACAAAATGTTTCGCTCGACCACATCAAAGCCGCGCATGAAAAAGAAAACGAGTATCTGCAATTTTTGCCGCAAGTCGGGCCGATTCATGCCGTCGTGGAAATTGCAAAAGAAAATTTTGGAAAAATTCCAATGGCCGTGGCGTCCGGCGGCACGCAAAAAATTATTTGCGACGTGCTGGAACATTTACAAATCCGCAATTTATTTGGCGCGGTGGTGACGAGTGAAATGGTGGTGAACCAAAAACCGGCGCCGGATATTTTTCTCGAAGCGGCAAAACGAATTGGCGTTGACCCAAAATTTTGTCGCGCGTATGAAGATACGGATTTGGGAATGCAAGCAATTCGCGCGGCGGGAATGGACGCGGTGGACGTGCGGTTGTTGTTGGCCGCGAGGGTTTAAGTTTTAGAATCGGGCGATTCGGATTTTTTCCAAACGTAACGCAGCAGCAAAACGCGCAGCGCCGCCGCGAGCGGGATTGCCAGAATGCCGCCGAGCAACCCGCCGAGCAGCGTGATGCCGACCATCAGCGCGATGATGACGACGACGGGATGAAGGTTGACGCGATTGCCCAGGATGCGCGGCGAATAAAAAAAACTTTCCAGCGATTGCACGACGGCAAACATGACGATGATCATCAGCGGATGAAGCAGGTCGTGAAATTGCATGGCCGTAAAAAGGGCGGCCAGGATGACGAGAATGATGGCGCCGATGAACGGAATGATGACCAAGATGACGGCGATAAACCCGAGCAGAAGCGCGTAGTCCAATCCAATCGCAAAAAAACCAATGGTGTAAAGCGTGCCGCTGATGAGCGCGACCATGACTTGCCCGCGAAAAAACGTGATCATGTATTGGTTGACCGACGAAAGGATGAAAACCAGTTCGTCCTTCACGCGGGATTCGCGCATCGGCAAATACTGGGTCCAATGTTTTTTTATTTCCTGCTTTTCGCGCAAAAAATAAAATGTGTAAATGGGAATTAAAATCAACGCCATGGCCACGTCCAGCAGCACGCTGAATTTGCCCAACAAGTTGAGCAGCCAGTCGCCAATTTTCGGCATGATTTTTCCGAACCAGTTTTTCGCCGAAGAGATAATTTGTTGGTGAATGTTTTTGCCGCCGGCAACGGAATTGGTTTGTGAAATGGCCCCGTCACTTGGCGCGGCGGAAAAGTTCGTTGGATTATTTGACGCGGCGGCGGGCGGCGAATTTGTATTTTGCGCGCCCGGAATGCTGGAATTATTGGCCCATTTATCAAGGCTCTGTTGCGCTTGATTGGTGTAAGCAGGAATTTTAGAAATCAAGGTGCTCGTTTCTTTGATCATTTGCGGAAGCACGCTGGCCATGATTCCGCCAAAAACGCACAGGCCGAAAATGAAAACAATGGCGATCGCCCAGGTGCGCGAAACTTTGCGGCGTTGCAGCCAGTTGACCGCAGGATCGAGCAAATAGGCGAGCACGGCGGCGATGGCCAGGGGCCAAAGAACCGGGCTTAACAGATTAAGCAATTCTCCAAAACCCAAAACCAGCGCGGCGATGACGCAGATGATCGCGAAAATTGCCAGGGCCGTCAGCGCGAACCAAATGATTTGCGATTGCTTTTGGCTCGGCGGTTTGTGATTCATCCTTGTCCCAGTTTTATCGATTTCTCCGTCGCGGCGCGAACGGCGCTGATGACGGTCGCGCGCAGTTTTCCTTTTTCCAGCGCGTGCAAACCTTCAATCGTCGTGCCGCCGGGACTGGTCACCTGATCTTTGAGCGCGCCGGGATGCTGGCCGGTTTCCAAAACCATTTTCGCGCCGCCCAGAACGGTCTGCGCGGCGAGCTTCGTCGCCATGTCGCGCGGCAATCCGGCGGCGACTCCGCCGTCGCTCAACGCCTCGATGAATTGATAAACGTAAGCCGGCCCGCTGCCGCTCAAACCGGTCACGGCGTCGAGCAGGTTTTCTTTGACCTGAAAGGCGAGGCCGACGGCGGACAAAAGTTTTTTCGCAAGCTCGCCATCCGCAGCCGTGGCATTTTTTCCCAGCGCAAAAGCTGAAGCGGCTTCGCCGACGAGCGCGGGCGTGTTGGGCATGACGCGAATGACGCGTGCGTTCGCGGGCAAATGATTTTCCAATTTCGCAATCGTCACGCCGGCGGCAATGGAAATCAGCAAATGATTTTTTGTGAAGTTGCCGCAAATTTCGGAGAGAATTCCGGCGACTTGATCGGGCTTGGTCGCCAAAATCAGAACGCCGGCGAATTTCAAAACGTCGGAATTTTGCGCGGCGATTTTGGCGCCGGTTTCATTCGCAAAATTTTTGCGCGCCGCCGCGACCAGATCGCTGGCGATCATTTCTTTGGGAAAAACCATTTCCGCGCGCACAAAACCTTTGGCCAGCGCGGTGGCCATTTTGCCGGCGCCCAGAAAGCCAATTTTCAGGTTGGTTGCCATGAGAGTTTTTAACAGGCAATTGGACGGGGCGGAAGCGAATTTGCGCGGGTCAATTCGCGCCTTGAATTTCGGCGGAGTGATTCTATTATAATTTGTGTCAGGGGTTTGAAATTATCAGTTTCACTTTTTACAAATGGCAGGGAATCGCCGCACATGGGATAATTTGGAAGCGATGCGCCAGGCCGCCGTCGAAGGCGACGCGCAGGCGCAATGTTATCTGGGCGTCTGTTTTCAAAACGGGCAGGGCGTGGCGCAGGATTATCAGGAGGCGGTGAAATGGTTTCGACGCTCGGCGGAACAAAACGATCCGGTGGCGCAATGTTATCTGGGCGTTTGTTATATGACCGGGGCAGGCGTGCCGCAGGAATTTATGGAATCGGCGCGCTGGTTGCGCGAAGCGGCGGAGCAGGACGATCCGGCGGCGCAATTTAATTTGGGGATGCTTTATGAAACCGGCCAGGGCGTGCCGCAAAATTATGCCGAGGCGTTCAAATGGTATCGCGAGGCGGCGGAACGCGGTTATCCGGCGGCCCAATTTAACCTCGGCGTTTATTACGAAACGGGCCAGGTCGTGCCGCAAGATTTTGTGAAAGCGGTGGAATGGTATCGCGCCGCCGCCGACCAGGAATGCGCGCCGGCGCAATGCAATCTCGGCCTGTGTTATCAAACCGGCCGCGGCGTGGAACAGAACACAGTGGAAGCGGTGAGATGGTTTATTCGCGCGGCGCGGCAAGGCGATAAAACGGCGCAGCACAATCTCGGTTTGCACTATGCCTCGCTTGGATTGGACGAAGAAACGGCCAAAGCGGAAGCCGAAGAAATTGAAGAAGTCGAGGCCGAGGAAAATTAATTTGCCAGTTCCGCCAGTTTTGCCGTGGCGCGTCCGGCGTCAATGGTTTCGCCCGCCAAATCCCAACCTGCCGCGAGCGATTTTGTTTTTCCCGCAATGAATAACGCGGCGGCGGCGTTGAGCAAAACGGCGTCGCGTTTTGGGCCGCGCTCCTGGCCGGAAAAAATTTCGCGGATGATTTTCGCGTTCGCCATTTTATTACCGCCGAGCAAGTCGGCGATTGTGCCGCGCTGCAACGGAAATTGTTCCGGCAAACTGGTCGAAACCGTGAAGCCGTGTTCCTGATAAAATTCGGCGATGGTGTTTTCGCCAAGCGTGGAAAGCTCGTCCAGAAAACCGACGCCGGAAACTTTTCCGCAAACGACCATCGCGCGGCGAACGCCGAGCGATGGCAAAACTTGTGCGAACGGCTCGCAAAGTTCCGGACGCGGCACGCCCATCAGCATCGCCGAAGGGCGCGCGGGATTTAATAAGGGTCCGAGCAAATTGAAAATGGTTCTTTGGCCGCGTTCGGCGCAGAGTTTGCGCGCAGGCGAAATATGTTTGAAGGCGGGATGATAATCGGGCGCAAAGAAAAATGCGAAATTGTGCTCGCGCAATGAACGCGCGGCTTGCGCAGGCGTCAAATTAATTTTTATTCCGAGCGCTTCGAGCACGTCGGCGCTGCCGGCTTGCGAAGTAACCGCCCGGTTACCATGTTTGGCGACGGTCACGCCGGCGGCGGCGCAAATGAGCGCGGCAGCGGTGGAAATGTTGATGGTGCCGAGACGGTCGCCGCCCGTGCCGACCACGTCAAGGATTTCGCGCGCGCGCGTTTCGGGATCGAGCGGCACGGGAATGGATTTGTCGCGCAGCGCGCGGGCGAACGCGGCGATTTCTTCGGGCGTCTCGCTTTTTTTTGCGAAGGCGATCAGAAATTCCGCCTTGAGGTTGGTCGCAACTTTTTCGTCGGCAAGCTGTTCAACTGCCAGACGGATTTGCGCGGCGTCGAGCGGTTGGACGGCGGCAAATTGAATGATAAACTTCTTGAGCACGAGACGATTCTACGGCACGCCGCAGATGGCTCAAACTGAAAGTGCGTGGACAGACTGGAAAATTTCCGTAACTTGTGAGTCTCAATTGCGTCTCAATCTGGACAATTTTGTCTGAATCAAATTTATGGCAGCGAAACAAAACGGCGGCGGGTGGAAGTGGATAATTATTCTGGTGGTGATCGCCGCCGTGATCGGCGGCGGCGTTTGGTATTTCAAACGCGGTCACGGGGCGGCGCCGATTTATCAGACGGCGCCGGTGGCACGCGGAGAATTGACGCAAGTGGTGACGGCGACCGGGACGTTGAATCCGGTGGTGAATGTGACGGTCGGCAGCCAGGTTTCGGGCATCATCAGCAAACTGAACGTGGATTACAATTCAACGGTGAAATCGAACGAAGTCATCGCGGAAATTGATCCGGCGACTTATCAGGCCGCCGTTGAGCAATCCACCGCTGATCTGGCCAACGCCAAGGCAAATTTGGAATTGCAGCAAGCGCAAGCCGAACGCAGCGCGGAATTGTTCACGAACAAATTGATTTCCGGCTCGGATGATGACACGGCCATCGCCACGCTTCACGAAGCGGAAGCCACGGTGCAAATCAAACAAGCTTCCCTGGACAATGCGAACGCAAACCTGGGTTATTGCAAAATCCGCTCGCCGGTGGATGGCATCGTGATTTCGCGCGCGATAGATTTGGGGCAAACGGTCGCGTCCAGTTTCAACACGCCTACGCTTTTTCAAATCGCAAATGATTTGACGAAAATGCAAATTGATTCGAGCGTGGCCGAAGCCGATGTCGGCGGGATCGTCACCGGGCAGGATGTGGATTTTACGGTGGATGCGTATCCGTATCGGAATTTTCACGGCGAGGTCACGCAAGTGCGCAATGCGCCGACGACGGTCAACAATGTCGTCACCTATGATTGCGTCATCAGCGTAAAAAATTCTGATTACAAATTGAAGCCCGGCATGACGGCGAATGTTTCCATCGTCATTGCGCAGCGCACAAATGTTTTGACGATCCCCAACGCGGCGTTGCGCTTTCATCCGCCGGAAGCCGCCGAGACGCCAACCAACTCCCCTTCGACCACGAATCAAATTTCATCGGCCACCAATCATCCAAATTTTTCTGGCAGTCCGGGACATCATGGCGGCGGCGCGCGCGCGCATGGCGGACGCCCGGTTTTTCATACCGTTTATGTGATGACCGGCCAGGGCGACGACAAAAAATTGCAACCGGTGCAGATTAAAACGGGCATCAGCGACGGCCTCGATACGGAAGTGGTTTCGGGATTGAACGGAGGCGAGCAAGTGGTCACGGCGATGTTCTCCTCGGGAGCAACCGCCGAAAGTTCCAACCCCTTTGGCGGCGGATTCCCGCGCCGGCGTTAAAATTGGATTTATTCAAACGCTGTGCAAACGAATCACGTCATCAAGCTCGAAGAAATTCAAAAAACGTATCACACGGGCGAAGTGGATGTTCACGCCGTGCGCGGCGTTTCGCTGGAAATTGCGCCCGGCGAATTTGTCGCCATCATGGGTTCGAGCGGCTCTGGAAAATCCACCTTGATGAATATGATCGGCGCGCTCGACCATCCGACTCATGGCCATTATTGGCTGGATGGCGTTGACGTTTCCACGCTGGACCGCGATGCGCTGGCCGACGTGCGCAACCAGAAAATTGGTTTTGTTTTTCAAGGTTTCAATCTGCTTTCGCGCACGTCCGCGCTGGAAAATGTCGAGATGCCTCTGCTTTATAATCATAAACGCATTCAAGCGCATGAACAACGCGACCGCGCGACTCACGCGCTCGAACTGGTCGGCTTGAGCCAGCGCGCCGACCATCATCCCAACCAACTTTCCGGCGGCCAGCAGCAACGCGTCGCCATCGCGCGCGCGCTCGTCAATCAACCTTCGCTTTTGCTCGCGGACGAACCGACGGGAAATCTGGATAGCCAGACCAGCATTGAAATCATGGGCGTGTTCCAAAAATTAAACGCGCAAGGCATCACCATCATCATGGTCACGCACGAACTGGACGTGGCGCGTTACACCAGGCGCATGGTCATTTTGCGCGATGGAAAAATCGTGACCGATGAACTGGTGAAAGACCGTTTGATTGCCGAAACGGAATTGAATAATTTGCGCGAAGCCCAACAGGCCGTCCAACTCGCATGAGAATTTTTGCCTCACTTCGCATCGCCGGGCGTGCCTTGCGCCGGAACAAAATGCGTTCGCTGCTGACCATGCTCGGCATCATCATCGGCGTCGGCGCCGTCATTGGCTCCGTGAGTTTGACGACGGGAGCCACGAAGCAAGTGGAAGATCAAGTCGCCAGCCTCGGCGAAAATGTCATCACCGTTTTTTCCGGCAATTTTACGCAGGGCGCCATGCGCGGCGGCTGGGGCAGCGCGCCCACCTTGACCGTGGATGACGCCCAGGCAATTGCCCAATTGCCCAATGTTCTCGCCGTCAGCCCCGAAGTGCGCGACCGCGAGCAAATTCTCGCCAATGGCCTGAATTGGAATACGCAAGTGATGGGCGAATCGCCGGATTATGCGCAAATTCTCAATCGCAGCATCGTCAGCGGCGCGATGTTTTCGGATCAAGACGTGCGCAGTCTGGCCAAATCCGCCGTCATCGGGCAAACCGTCGTTGACCAATTATTTCCCGGCGAAAATCCGCTCGGAAAAACTTTGCGCATTCGCAACATCCCCTTTCAAATCATCGGCGTGCTCACGCCCAAAGGCTTCAACCTTTTCGGCCAGGATCAGGACGACATTGTCATCGTCCCTTACACGAGCCACATGCACCGCATCACCACGCGAACCTTCTTGAATGATATTTTGGTCGAAGCTTCCAGCGATAAAACCATTAACCTCGCGCAAAATGAAATCACCGATTTGCTGACCGCGCGGCATCGCAGCAAAGAACCCGACTTCACCGTGCGCAATCAGGCCGACCTCATGGATCGCGTTTCCGCCTCATCGCGCGCCATGGGATTTTTGCTCGCGGGCGTCGCCGCCGTTTCTTTGATTGTCGGCGGCATCGGCATCATGAACATCATGCTCGTCAGCGTCACCGAACGCACCCGCGAAATCGGCATTCGCATGGCCGTGGGCGCGCGCGCCGCCGATATTCTTGTGCAGTTTTTGATTGAAGCCGTGACGTTGAGCGCCATTGGCGGCAGCATCGGCATTGCTGGCGGCATGATTTTTTCATGGCTCATCGCCTTCCTCAAACACTGGCCGACGGTCACGCCCACCGTTTGGATCATCATCGCCTTCATTTCCAGCACCATCATCGGCGTCATCTCCGGCTTTTATCCCGCGTGGAAAGCTTCGCAGCTCGACCCGATTGATGCGCTGCGTTACGAATAATTTTTCAACCCAAAATTTGTTTCAACGCCGCCACGTGTTCTTCAAATTCGTAACGACCTTTGCGCGTCAGCGAAATCAACGTGCGCGGTTTGCGCTCCACAAATTTCTTTTCGATTTTGATATAGCCCGCCTCTTCGAGTGTTTGCAAATGCGCGCCGAGATTGCCGTCGGTCAGCTTCAGCAATTTGCCGAGCGAACTGAAATCCATTTGCGCGCCATTTTCCAGCGCCACGAGGCTGGCCATGATTTTCAATCGCGCCGGCTGATGAATGGTTGGATTGAGTTCAGTCATAAAATCATTTCCAGGATTTGTGAATGTATAAACCGGAAAAAAACAGCGCGCCGCCGCCCGTGATTGCCGTCCAAAGCGGAAACCACGCCGGCAAAAAATAAAAACCCGCCAGCGTCAGCGCCGTCACCGCCAATCCCAGCCAAAGCAAAACCCGGCTCAGCCACAATCCCATGATCACATAAGCGCACATGAAAACCGTCACGCTAAAAGCGATGCCTTCACGTTCATTGACTGGTTGAAGCAGAAAATTCCACAAAACGAAATAACCAAACAAAACCAGCCAGGCCAGCCCAACACGATTGGGTCCCGGCCGATGAAATCGCGCGCGGGATTTGACGGCGCAAATCCAAGTGCCGCCAAAACCAAAGATGTCCAGCGCGAGCCAAACCCAACCGGCGTCGCGTGGACAAAATTGCGTCGTCGCAAATCCGATCGCCCAGACAATGCCCCAAATCATTAAAATATGACCGCCATGCAGTCCCATCGCCCGTCGCGTTCGCGCAATGGCGCTTTCAATTTCCGTCAACGACTCTTGAGCTTCTTGTTTTGATATGTTCATAATAATATAAAGTTCTCTGTAACGAAGAGAACTCTAACATTTACCAGAACCATGTCAACATATTTATGAGGATTTTTTTGGGGGCTTTTCGTAGCGCAACAAAAGATTGCCGCTGCCCAAAAAAAACCGCAGTTTGCGCCGGTCTTGAACGTAAATTTGGAGACAGAAATTTTATCCACGCACACGCCGGAGCTTTTTCAAAAAGCCGTCCGGCGCGCGGCGAAACTGTTGCGCGCGGGCGAAGTCGTCGCGCTGCCAACCGAAACAGTTTATGGCCTCGCCGCAAATGCGCTGGACAAAAACGCTGTCGGAAAAATTTTCCAAATCAAAAATCGTCCCGCGCACAATCCAATCATCGTTCACGTTGCAGGAATCGAAATGGCGGAAAGTTGCGTCGAAAATTTTCCGGCGATTGCGCAAAAATTGGCCAAAAGTTTTTGGCCCGGACCGTTGACTTTGGTTTTGCCGCGCGCGGAAAAAATTCCGGAAATTGTGACGGCGGGCGGCGAAACCGTTGGCATTCGCTGGCCTTCGCATCCATTTATCCAGGCGGTGATTCGCGAATGCGATTTTCCATTGGCGGCACCGAGCGCAAATTTGTCCAATCAAATTTCGCCGACGAACGCGGAGCACGTGCGCGCGCAACTCGCCGGAAAAATTCCGCTGATCGTGGATGGCGGCCAATCGCAAGTGGGAATTGAATCCACCGTTTTGGATTTGACGGTTGCGCCGCCGCGCATTTTGCGGCCGGGAATGATTCACGCGGAATCGCTCGCGGCCGTTTGCGGGAAAGTCCCAAGTCCAGAGTCCAAAGTCCAAAGTCGCGAGAACGTTTTGAAAAGTCCGGGCCAATTGCAAAAACATTATTCGCCGAAAGCGAAATTGATTTTGTTGCGTTGGAAAAACGACGGCGATTTGTGCGCGCAACTTTCAACTTTCAACTTTCAACTTTCAACTTGCTTCATCATCGCGCACACAAAAATTCCCGGCGGTTTTGACGCGAAAAATGTGAGCGTGATTCCGCATGATGCGGAGGCGTTTGCGCGTGCGCTTTACGCGGAGTTGCATCGTTGCGATGAGGCGGGCGCAAAATTGATTGTCGTGGAAGCGCCGCCGGAGTTGCCGGAATGGTCGGGCATCGCGGACCGGTTGCAGCGCGCGTCCGCGTGAAGGTCGCGGAAATTTTACGGCGCAATTTTCCAGCGGGCGCGGTCGGTCAGGAATAATCGGTCCGGCAAAAATCCGGTCGGCGCGGAATGCAACGGAAAGGCGGGCGGAATTTTATTTTCAATGACGGCGCTGATGATGAAGCTGCCCCAGGTGGAATTGCGCGCATCCACCCAATCGGAAATAAATTTTGCGTCCATCGTTTCGGGCGTGAGATAAAGCGCCTGCACCGGTTTAAGATAGTCGTTGATGGCAAAAAAATCCGATTGCGCGTTGAGCGTAAGCCAGGCGCATTGCCGGTCGCCATACCACGCGACGGCCCACGGCACGCCGCTCATCATCAATTCATCTTTGCCCATCCACCCGGCGGTCTGCTGGATTTCCGGCGGATAATAGGGCGGATAAACCACCGGCGGAACTTTGAGGTAAATGGCGAAAAAAAGCGGCAGGCAGCAAAGCGCCACGAAAAAACCGATGATGACATAACGCAATTGCTGCAAAGGCAAAACGATTTGCTCCAGCAGCGTGAAGAAAAATGCCGCGCCGAAAATAAAAATCAAAGGCAGGAGCAACACCAAAAGATTTTCTGAATTGATTTCCGGCGACATTTCCGAAAGTTGCGTTTGGCCCAACGATTGAACGACAATGAATACTCCCAGACACATCAATAAAAAATAGCGCGCGCGCCGGGCGGCGGCGTTGCGGAAGGTCAGAAATAATCCGGCGAAAAACAAAACGCCCGCCCAGCCGAAAGTTTTCAGGAGGTCGCCGCTCAAAAGCGCGCGGACATTTCCCAGGAATTTTTGCCAGCAGGGCGAGAGCCAGAGCGCGTGGGATAATTCAGGCTGGATTGAGCGTTCGAGTTGAAAGCGCGGAAAAATATAAGTTCCTTCGACAATGGCGTAACCCGCCGTGCCGAACGCCGTGCCGCTGACCATTTCATTGCGCACAATCCACGGGGTTAAAATGAGCACAAAAGCGGCGCAGGCGGCGAGCGCATGAATGATTCTTTTTGGGCCGCTGAAAAAAACCAGGAACAGCACGACGGGAATAATCGTCCAGCCAAATTCGTAGCGGGTCAGGCCGCCGATGCCCGTCAAAATTCCGGCGCACAAAGCCAGAACCAGCAACCGGCGCGAACGTGGCTGCGATTCGCGAGCGGCTTCTTCAATTTTTAACAGGCTCCACGCCAGTCCCAAAAAAATCAGCAGCAGCAGCAGGGTGGAAAGTCCCGACGCGCTGAAATGCCAGAGCAGTTCGCTGCCAAGAACTAAAACGGCCGAAAGCCAGGCGACCGAGGCGTCAAAAAGTTTTCGGGCGAGAAAAAATGTCAGGACGATGAGGGCGAGCAAAAGAATTTCATTAAAAATCGCGATCAAAAAATCCGGTTCGTAACGCCAGAAATTTCCGTTGTAGGACCAAAACGAGCTTTTGAGATTCACCGGAAAGTGGAAGGGCAAAACTTTCATCAGTCCGGCCAGCAAAAGCGGATAGACTGGCGCGTTGGCCAAATCCGGATGCGCCGTTCTGATTTTTGCATAGTCATAATCGGCGTTGGTCAACGATACCGGAGTTTCCGCCTGATTATGGGTTTGCACGAGGTAAAGGCTGAAAGGCCGGATAAATTGCGTGGTGTAACCGTGACCTTCGGAAATGTTTCGCGCCAGTTGCGCGGCGTCCATCGCTTCGGGCGCGGCAAAATTTCGATACGCGCGCAGGTCGTAGAAAAAAATCAGCGCCAACACCGCCGTCGCCGCCGTGATCTTCCAGACGAGGCGCGCGCCGGCGCCGAGTTCCAACGTATGAATCAACCTTTGAATTAGTTGTGACGGCATAAATCAAAATCCTTCCAAATGATAGACATGTAATTTTCGATGAAATGTCCGCCGGCTCATGCCGATTTTTTGGGCGGCGAGCGTGCGGTTCCCATTTGTATCCTTTAACGCGCGCACAATCAATTCTTTCTCGGCTTCCTTCACCGTCAAATTATTTCGCGGCGACAATCGCGCTTCGCCGAAATGTTTTGCGTCGCCGCGCAATGACGGCGGCAGATCGCGCGCGGAAATTTTTTCGCCCCGGCAAAGAACGACGGCGTGCTCGATGGCCGTCCGCAATTCGCGGACATTTCCCGGCCAGGAATAGTGCAGCAGCAATTGAAGCGCCTCGGCGGTAAAATCGTTGACCGGCTTGTTGTTTTCCTGGGCAAATTCGCGCAAAAAAATTTGCGCCAACAATGGAATGTCGCCGGCGCGTTCGCGCAACGGCGGCAAGGTGATTTCTACGACGCGCAGCCGGAAAAATAAATCTTCGCGAAATTTTTCCGTCTGAACGAGTTCTTCCAAACTTTTATTCGTTGCCGCAATCAAGCGGACATCGGCGGTTAAAGTTTTGTTCGAGCCGACACGTTCAAACGTTCGCTCGCCCAAAAAACGCAATAGTTTCACCTGAATCGCCGCGTCAATTTCGCCAATCTCGTCCAGAAAAAGTGTGCCGCCTTGCGCCTGCTCAAAACGGCCGATTCGTCGTTCGTGCGCGCCGGTGAACGCGCCGCGTTCGTGGCCAAAAAGTTCACTTTCCAAAAGTGTCGGCGCGAGCGCGGCGCAATGAACCGCGACAAAAGGCTGTTGGGCGCGCGGACTCAATTGATGAATGGCCTTCGCAAAAATTTCCTTGCCCGTGCCGCTCTCGCCATCCAGCAAAACGGTCGCGCGCGACGGCGCGACTTGCTGCACGACTTCAAAAATTTCCTTCATCGCCGGCGATTCGCCGATGATATTTTCCAGGCCGAATTTGGAATCCAATTGTTGCCGCAGCGAAACATTTTCCGTCTCCAGATTTTGCTGTTTCAAGGCGCGCGCGATGCGCATTTCCAGTTCGTCAATCTGCAAACGGCCTTTGGCGATGTAATCGTCCGCGCCGCGTTTCATCGCGTCCACCGCCAGTTCTTCCGAGCCGTAAGCCGTCATCAAAATGCAAATCGGCGGCTTGGACAAAGATTTTGCGCGCGCGATCAATTTCATTCCGTTCTCATTGGGCAGTCGAAAATCCGTGAGCATCACGTCGAAATGTTCTTGTTCCAATAATTCCGTCGCGGCTTTCGCATCGTCAGCGATATAAACGTCGTAACGTTCTTCGAGCGCCGCGCGCAAGCCTTCGCGCGTCGGCTTTTCGTCGTCCACAATCAGTAAAGTTGGTTTCATAATTTTTTAGCCACAGATGAGACACAGATTGAACACAGATTTTTAATTTATGTTTTTATCTGTGTTTATCTGTGTCCATCTGTGGCTCAATTTTATTTTCCAAAAGTCGCGGACGGCGTTCGTGCAAAGGCAGCCAGATTCTAAAAGTCGTGCCGCGCCCGACATGGCTTTCCAATTCAATTTTTCCGCCGTGCGCGCGAATGATTCGTTGCACAATCATCAGGCCAAGTCCGCTGCCTTTTTTTTTCGTGGTGTAAAAGGGTTCAAAAATGCGGTTGATCTGTTCCTGCGGAATGCCGCCGCCGGTGTCGGCCACGCTCATCCAGACGCCCTCGTCGTTTTCGCCGGTTTGCAAAGTCAACGTGCCGCCGCGCGTCATCGCGTGCATCGCGTTTTTGATGAGGTTCACCAAAACCTGCTGGATTTGCGTCGCGTCCACCGGCGTTGGCGTCAGCTGCCGCGCGAGTTTTGTTTTCGTGGTGAGGCCGCGATTTTCCAATTCGGGCCGCAGCAATTCCAAAGTTTTTTCAACGACGCCGTTCAGCGAAGAAATTTTTAATTGCAACGGCGCGGGACGAATCGCCTGAAGAAATTGCGTGATGATATAATCCAGCCGGTTGATTTCGCCTTTGGAAACTTCCAAAAATTGTTCGAGCTTTTGGGAAATTTCCCGCGTTGAAATCAAATCGGAATCACGCGCAGATTTTTTCTGGTCACTGGTCACCCGCCACTCGTCACTTTTTAATTTTTTTACTTCGCGCTCCATGAGTTGCAAATGAATGTGCAGCGCGTTGAGCGGATTGCCGATTTCATGCGCGACGCTGGCGGCCAAAAGTGTGAGCGCCTGCACGCGCTCGCTTTCAATCGCTTCAAAAGTTTTTTGGCGGGCTTCCGTCGCGTCGTGCAAAATCAGCGCGACGCCCGAACTGCCTTCGAGTGGCGCGGCATACATCCGCAAAAAGCGCGGGCGCGGATAATGCACTTCAAATTCCAGGCGCGTGAATTGTTCGCCGCCGCCGTTTCCAGCCTTGAAAATTTTTTCCCACTCCACTTCCGGCAAAATTTCGGCGACAGATTGTCCTTCGCCATTGTGCAAGCCGATGAGTTCGCTGACTGCCTGGTTGAAATAAATAATGCGGCCTTGCTCATCCACGACCAGCACGCCGTCTTCAATCGTGTTAAAAAGCGTCTCCAGAAAACTCCGTTCGCGCGCGAGCCGCTGCACCACCGTGTGCAAACCCTCGGCATCGAGCCGGCCAATGCGACCGAGAACTTTGTCGAGGAAACTGGATTTAATCGCGGCCATTTAAGGTTCAAAATTATTTGTTTGAGCGTGTCATTTTGACACGGGCAAAGAAGTTCGTCAATAGCCGCTGGCTTTTTTGACACACCTTATTTTAGTTTTTTCGCAAGTCGTTGGAAAAATTATTGAAAGCAATGGCGCATCGGGTATCTTGTGCGCAGAGTTTGTTTTGGCCGAGGGCATTCCGCCATTAGCTAAAATGGCTTATGGAATCACAATTCAAATGTCCGCAATGCAACCGGCCAATCATGAATCGGCGGAATAAAAATTGTTTATATTGTGGCGCGATTCTGCCGGAAAATTTGCTTTTTTCCAAAGAGGAACTCGCCGTGCAAAACCGAAAATTTGAACAAGAAAATCAGATCGCCCGGCAAAAATCGCAGACGGACATAAGCTGGTTTAATCGAGCGCGATAATAAAAATTTCTATTTTGAATTTTTTCATCAATCATAGCGAGCTGCGCGACATCTACGATAAAGTTGTCGCAGGCGAACGTATTTCCGAAAGCGATGCGTTGCGGTTGTTTGAAACCAAAGATTTGAATGCGCTCGGCGCGATTGCGGATTTTGTCCGGCAGAAAAAAAATGGAAACCACGCCAGCTACATCATCAATCGTTACGTCAACTATTCCAACTACTGCATTTTGTCCTGTCAGTTTTGTTCCTTCTCGCGCAAGAAACGCGACGCCGACGGCTTCCAGTTTTCCATCGAGGAAATCGTCGAAAAAGCGCGCGAGACTTTGAAACTCGGCGCGACGGAAATGCACATCGTCGGCGGATTGCATCCGTCGCTGCCGTTCAGTTATTACACGGATATGCTGCGCGCACTGAAAAATCTGGATTCGCGATTGCAGCTAAAATGTTTCACTGCGATTGAAATTTTGCATCTCGCCTGGCTCGCGAAAAAATCCGTCGTGCAAACTTTGATTGAATTGAAAGAGGCCGGACTCGATTCGCTCACCGGCGGCGGCGCAGAAATTTTTCGCAAAGACATTCGTTCCGCCATCGCCAAAGGCAAGGAATCCGCCGAGGAATATCTCGACGTGCATCGGCAATGGCACAAGCTCGGCCAGCGCAGCACTTGCACGATGCTTTACGGCCACGTTGAAAATCTCTCCGACCGCGTGGATCACCTGCGGCAATTGCGCGCGTTGCAGGACGAGACGCGCGGTTTCGTCGCTTTCGTGCCGCTCGCGTATCAACCGCAGGACAATGACATTCCCGTCGAACACGCGCCGACCGGATTTGATTCGCTGCGCACGATTGCCATCAGCAGAATCTATCTCGACAACTTTCCGCACATCACCGCGTATTGGGTCGGCCTCGGCATGAAACTCGCGCAAGTCGCGTTGAGTTACGGCGCGGACGACATCCACGGCACGATCATCGAGGAACATATTTTTCACATGGCCGGCGCGAGCTCGCCGCAATTGCAGACCGAGGCGGATATGATCAAAGCCATCCGCGAAGCCGGACGCACGCCGGTGCAGCGAAATACTTTTTACGAGCCAATTCGGATTTTAGAAAATTCTGCCGCCGTTGAAATCAAAGAAAATTCCGCGCGCTCGAAAATGTTGGAAGAAAATCTGGCGACGGCGTGACAGATCGCGTGGAATTTTTATTTACCCGCGCGAGGCGGTTGATTCAGACTGCTGATTAATTTAATGAGTCGCATGGCCAAACTTGTCGTCCTCACCAAAAATCTGAACGGTTTATCGCACGAATTGGGCGAGAGCTGGATCACGCTGGGGCGCGCGGATGGAAACACTTTTCAGATCGCCGATCCGTCGGTGTCCGGCCGTCATTGCGAGGTGAAATTGCGCGGCGATGAATTGGTCGTGCGCGATTTGCTTTCGACGAACGGCACGTTTATCGCCGGCAAAAAAATTGTCGAAGGCGTTTTGCAGGCGGGACAAACGTTGCGCGTGGGCGAAGTGGAATTGCATTTTGAAACGGCGCCGGATTCGCCGGGCACATCGTTCAAAAGTAAAATGCTGGTGACCAATACCGGTGCCTCGCAGAAAAAAAATCCCGAACCATTAAAATCTGTTATGCCCGTCGCTTCGCCAAAATCTGAAGCGGCGACGGACGCGAAAATGGAAAGCGGCGGCGAATCAAAAAAATCGCAAGTGCTTTTTGTGGATGACAGCCTGGCGTTTTTAGAAATGTTCACTGAATTGTGTGCGGAGCTTTCCAATCGAAGCTGGAAAATTCATCCGGCGCCGACGGCGGATCGCGCGCTGGCCATTTTGCAGGAAAATTCCATTGACCTCGTCGTGCTGGACATCGGCATGCCGATGGTGGACGGCTTGCAATTATTGGGCATCGTCAGCCGGCGTTATCCGGGAATCAAAATCGCGGTGATGACGGGCAGCGCGAGCGCGGCCAAACGCGCGGATGCGCTGGCCAACGGCGCGGAACTTTTCATCGAGAAACCCGTTTCGCCCGAAGGCGTCAAGGGGGTTTTCAACCTTCTCAATGATCTGGTTTCGTGGTCGCATCGCGAAGGTTTCAGCGGCGCGCTGCGGCAGGTCGGCTTGCAGGAATTGATCCAAATGGAATGTATCGCGCGCCACTCTTCCATCCTCGAAATTCGCAACGCGAAAATGCGCGGGCAAATTTTTATCGAGGCGGGCGCGATCATTCACGCGAGGGCAGAAAATTTGACCGACGAAAAAGCTTTTAATCGCCTGCTCTCTTTGACCGGCGGCGAGTTTCAATTGAAATCGTTTCAAGCGCCGCCGCAACGCACCATTCACGGCCAATGGGAAACAGTATTGATGGAAGCGGCGCGTTCCTTCGATGAGGAAACGAGCATGGTCTCAAAAAAATCCGTTGCCAGCGCGGCCCATTCTGCGGCGGAAACTTCGCCGGCAGAAAAAACAGAACATATCGGGTTGGGCGAGGACATCGTGGTCGTTGCCACTTACGACGGCGAATGGAAACCGTTGAACGATCCGCAAAAATAATCCGCCGCGATGCTCCGTAAAATCCAGTCAAAAAAACTTCCGGCGCGCGGCGGAAATTTTGCCATCATCGCGTCAAAATATAACGCGCGTTTTGTGGACGCGATGCTGCGCGCGGCGCAGATGGAATTGAAACGCGCCGGCGCAAAAGTCCAAATCGTTCGCGTGCCCGGCGCTTTTGAAATTCCAGTCGCCGCCGCAAAACTGGCGCGCACTTCGTCGCCGCCACTTTCCGCCATCATTTGTCTGGGCATCATTTTGCGCGGCGAGACGACCCACGCGCAGCACATTGGCGAAGCCGTGAGCGATGCGCTGATGCAAATTCAAGTCGCGCGTGAAATTCCCGTCATCCATGAAGTGCTGCTCTTGGAAAATGAAGCGCAGGCGCACAAACGTTGTCTCGACAAAAAACACAATCGCGGAAGGGAAGCGGCGCAAACGGCGCTCAAAATGGCGCGCGTGATGAAAAGTTTTCGCGGCTGAAAAATTTCTCAAATTGGCCGCGATGCCTTTTTTCTCAATCTGGATCATCGCCGCCTGCGCGATTTCTTTTATCGCGCGGCGGAATTTGAGGACAAGTCCACTTTGATCTGGTGTGGATTGTCCTTGACGATTTCCGTTGCAACATTTTTCTGGCTACATTGGAGTTGGCTGGGAATTATTTTGGGACAAGTCGCACTTTACGTCGGCATCACGCTTTTTCGGATTTTGCGAAAGTCCTGAAAATTTTATAGATTTTCTGACCGATTCACTTTGGCATTTCCAACTTCACCTTGTCCGCCACTTGCGCCACGTCTTTGTCGCCGCGACCGGAGAGGTTCACGATGATGAGCGCATCTTTGCCCAGCTTCGGCGCGCGCACCATGCACTCGGCGACGGCGTGCGCGCTTTCGAGCGCGGGAATAATTCCTTCGAGCCGCGCGAGTTTCATGAAGGCGGCGAGCGCTTTCTCATCGGTCGCGTAGGTGTATTCCACGCGGCTGGCGTCGCACAGGAACGCGTGTTCCGGCCCGACGGCGGCGTAATCGAGTCCGGCGCTGACGCTGTGCGTGGATTGGATCTGGCCGAATTCGTCCTGCAAAATAAAACTGCGCGTGCCTTGCAACACGCCGAGCGAGCCGCCTTGAAACCGCGCCGCGTGCTGCTCGGGCTGGATGCCGCGTCCGCCCGCCTCCACGCCGACCATCCGCACGGATTTGTCGTTGAGGAACGGATAAAAAAGTCCGATGGCATTCGAGCCGCCGCCGACGCAGGCGATGAGCAGGTCGGGCAAACGTTTTTCATTTTCCAAAATCTGCGCGCGCGCCTCGTCGCCGATGACGCGCTGAAAATTCCGCACCATCACCGGATATGGATGCGCGCCGTAAGCCGTGCCGAGAATGTAATGCGTGCTGCGGAGGTTCGTGACCCAGTCGCGCATCGCCTCGTTGACGGCTTCCTTCAAGGTTTTTTGTCCCGCGTGCACCGGCACGACTTCCGCGCCGAGCATTTTCATACGATAAACATTGAGGATTTGCCGTTCGCAATCCACCGCGCCCATGTAGATGACGCATTTCATCCCGAACATCGCGCTCACCGTGGCCGTGGCGACGCCGTGCTGGCCCGCGCCGGTCTCGGCGATGATGCGCGTCTTGCCCATGCGTTTCGCGAGCAGAATCTGACCCATCGCGTTGTTGATTTTGTGCGCGCCGGTGTGCAACAAATCTTCGCGCTTGAGATAAATTTTAGCGCCGCCGAGTTCCTTGGTCAGGCGTTCGGCGAAATAAAGCGGCGTCGGACGGCCGCAAAATTCCTTGAGATAATAATCCAGTTCGCGCTGGAATTCCGGGTCGTGCTGCGCGCGGAAATATTCCTCCTCCAGTTCCTTCAGCGGATGCATCAACGTCTCCGGCACATAACGTCCGCCGTAAGGACCAAAGTGGCCGTGAACGTCGGGCAAATCTTCTGCGGTGATTGCGCTCATGGTCTTATTTTCACGCAAAGGCGCGAGGCAAGCAAAGAGAATTTGGGACTTACATACATTGTTACCCAAGCGGGTTTCAATCAATGGACTAGATTGATGGTGTAAGGCTCTTGGCGCAGGAATTGGCCGAAGTCTGACGTGATGCGCTGTATTACAGGGTCAATCGGATAAATCTGTCCGTCAGCAGCCAGAATTGCGTTGCGCGGGAATAGGTCAAAAATCAGCAGCCCTTCCGGTTCGGAATAATAAGCACCATCCGTTAATTTTTCATAGCCTTTGTCTAACATCAATTCATCCAATGGAGCGGCAGTTGCCATGACACCCATGATGAAGGGTTGGGATGTTATAATTATAGGCTTACCGCTGTTGGACATGATGCGTTCCAATCGGATGTCATCATGGAAAATCAAGTTTTGCAGGTCGAGACGGTCAAGATATTCGGACGGCGTTGCGCCGCGCGTGAGTGAGCCGAGGGCGATGCCATAACCCAATTGTCGTTCCAACAAAGTTGATTTGATATATCGCCGCTTGACCCTGTGAAAATAAACCTGATGCTCGCCGCCGCGACCAAATTCGGGCGGTAAGCGGCGACCCCTGCCTAGCTTCCGATTTTCTTGTGCCCACTGGATGAGCCGCCGTTGCTCGCCTTTAACACGTTCTTTGCGAGTGGCGAAATCGGAATCATGGTCTGGAGCTGGCGCACCGCCTCCGCGCGTGTAGCGTGCGGCTGATTCAAGCGTCCGGCCAGCGTCGGCCACGCTGGTTTCCTGTTGGTTATTGGGCGTTCCATTTATTGTATAAGTATAACAAAGTCGCTGCTTTTTGCGAGCTTATTTTATCAAAGTTCGGCGCTCACAGAGCGCCGCTACAACTTTTTGCTGCTTGGATGAACGCCTTCACTTTCGCGTGATCTTTTTTGCCGGGCGTGGATTCCACGCCGCTCGAAACGTCCACGCCAAACGGCTGGACTTTTTTCACGGCCTCGGCCACGTTTTCCGGCGTCAATCCGCCCGCGAGAAAAATCGGCTTGCCGAATTTCTGCGCGGCGACGGCCAGGTTCCAATTGAATTTTTCGCCCGTGCCGCCCAGCGTCGTCGAAGAAAAAGCGTCGAGCAGATACGCGTCGGTCAGGTAATCCGGGATTTTCTTCAACGATTCCGCGTCGCGGATGCGAAAAGCCTTCATGCTCATCAGGCCGAACTGCGTGCAAAATTCCGGCGGTTCGTCGCCGTGAAACTGGAGCATGGTCAAACCCGCTTCGCCGATGGCACGCAAAACAAAATCCGGTTCCGCATCCACAAAAACCCCCACGCGCATCACGAACGGCGGCAGTTGCCTTGAAATTGCCGCCGCCGTTTTCAGCGAAATGTAGCGTGGACTCTTTTCATAAAAGTTGAAGCCAAGCGCGTCCGCGCCCGCCTCGACGGCGGCCTGCGCGTCGGCGAGATTCGTGATGCCGCAAATTTTGACCCGCGTTTTCATTTTCAAAGTGGGACGGGCATCTTGCCTGTCCGGCAGGCTGGAAGCCTGCTCCACTTTAGCACAAGACGCGAACTTTTTTGAAGGTAGCGCAGGCGTCCCGCCTGTGAAATAATCTCGCTGGCTGGAAGCCTGCGCTACTTTATGCCACGGACGATTTATTTCGATTACAACGCCACGACCCCGCTTGATCCAAGCGTGCGTGACGCGATGTTGCCCTTTTTGGGCGGAGGTGTCGGTGAAATTTGGGGCAATCCGTCGTCCGTGCATCACGCCGGCAGAAAGGCGCGGGCGTTGCTCGACGATGCGCGTGATCGCGCGGCAAAATTTCTCGGCGCGAAGCCGAGCGAAATTATTTTCACCAGCGGCGGAACGGAATCAAACAATCTTGCCATTTTCGGAACGGCGCGCGCGCTCAAATCAAAAGGAAAACATCTGATCACTTCCGCCGTCGAGCATGACGCCGTTTTGCAATCGTTTGATTACCTCGAAAAAAAAGAAGGCTTTGAAGTCACGCAACTGCCGGTCAATTCCGAAGGCCGCGTTTCGCCGGACGATTTGAAGAAGGCGATTCGCGCGGACACGATTTTGGTCTCGATCATGGCGGCGAACAATGAAATCGGCACAATTCAGCCGGTCGCGGAACTCGGCGCGATTTGCCGCGAGCGCGGAATTGTTTTTCACACGGACGCGGTTCAATGGTTTGGCAAGGAGCCGTTTGAAAACGTCGGGCAGTTCAATGCGGATTTGGTTTCTGTTTGCGCGCATAAATTTCACGGGCCGAAAGGCGCGGGTTTGCTTTTCATTAAATCGCCGTTGCAGCCCGATCCAATTATGTTTGGCGGCGGACATGAAAATGAACGTCGCGCTGGAACGGAAAATCTGGCAGGAATTATTGGCTTGGTTGCGGCGATTGAAAAATTTGTGATGCCGCCGATTTTTGACAAATCAAAATTAAAACAACTTGCTCACAAAATGATTTCTGTGGTTGAAAAAATTGACGGCTGCGAAATTGTCAGTCCGCGCGAAAATTTCCTGGCAAACACAATTTCCTTCGTCGTTCGCGGCGCGGACAGCATTGCGCTTTTGGCGGGTTTGGACGTTGAAGGCATTTGCGCTTCGAGCGGTTCGGCTTGTTCGGCGGGTTCGATTGAGCCTTCGCACGTCATTTTGGCGATTGGCAAAAAGGAATTGGCTAATTCGCTCGTCCGCTTTTCGCTTGGCCGCGATTCGACGATGGAAGAAATTGATTTTGTTTGCGACGCGTTGCCGGAAATTGTGCGCAGAGCGCGCTTGTAGGACAGCCGTCGCGGCTGTCTCTGAAATGAAAACTTTTTTCTTTGAAATGGAGACAGGCGCGACGCCTGTCCTACGATTTAACAACTGGCCGAACAACCGGCGCACTGCTTGTGAACAGCCGGCCAACAATGCGAACAAGTTTCACTTTCAAATTTTATCAATTTCTTTACTCTTACTTGCGCGATGACTCTGGATGCACAAAACATAATGGACGCCTTGACGCGCGGAGTTGTTTGCCTTATTCACAGCCCTTAATAATAAGAGTTATTTTAAGAAAAGACTTTAATAATATCCGAACATGAACCTCACGATCACCAAAGAACAAATCCTCGCCGGGCTGCAGGCCGTCCAAAACGTCGTCAGCACGCGCACCACCCTGCCGATCTTGTCCAACGTGCTTTTGCGCGCGGAAAATGGGCGCGTGGAATTCACCGCGACGGATCTCGACGTGACCGTTGCTTGCTCCGTTGAAGCCAAAGTCAACAAACCCGGCGCGACGACCGTGCCGGTGAAAAAACTTTTCGGCATCGTGCGCGAATTGAACGGCAACGAAATTGACCTGGAGACGGACGAAAAAAACATCACGTCCATCCGCAGCGGTTCATCGTTCTACAAAATCCACGGACTCGGCGCGGATGAATTTCCCCCGCTGCCGAAATTCAAGGACGACAAAAAAGTCGCGCTCCAGCAGGAAAACGTCCGCGCGATGCTCAAGAAAACGTCCTTCGCCGTTTCCACCGACGAATCGCGCTACGTCCTTAACGGCATTTTCATCAGCCTCAAGGAAGGCAAGATGACGCTCGTGGCCACCGACGGACGCCGGCTCGCGCTCGTGGACGAGGAAGTGGACATCTCCGAAAAAAGCAGCGGCGAATTCATTGTGCCGGCCAAAGCGGTCAACGAATTGAACCGGTTGTTGCAGGATAAGGGCGACGTGGAAATAAAATTCGGCGAAAATCAGGCGTCGTTTTCGCTCAAGGACGACAAGGGATTTTCCGTGCTGCTCGTCACGAAATTGATCGAGGGAAATTATCCGAACTACCGGCAGGTCATCCCCGGCGAGGCCAAGGAACGCATCCCGCTCGTGCGCGAGGAATTTTTGCAGGCGCTGCGCCGCGCCGAGATCATGACCAGCGAAAAGGCGAACTCCGTCAAGCTCACGTTCGGGAAAAACAACCTCGCCATCACCGCCAACTCGCCGGAAGTCGGCGAGGCGCGCGAAACGCTTGCGGTGAATTACAAGGGCAAGGAAATGGCCATCGCCTTCAACCCGCGCTACCTGATTGACGCGCTGGCCGCGCTGGCCGAGGACGAGGTGTTCTTCGAGCTGATTGACGAATTAAGCCCGGGCGTTTTGAAGATCAACGGCCCGTTCCTCTACGTCGTCATGCCGATGCGGTTGAGTTGAGATGAAAATTATTTATGTGGTTCAAAACGCGCACAAGTTTAGTCAGCATAAAAACGCCGACGGAAATTCTCGCGGTCAAATATGTTAAAACCAATACATGGTCCATTTATGCCCGTCTGAAAATGGGGCCGGAGATGACCATGACCAATTTTCTGGGAACGCGTAAAGGCGGCATGACCAATCCTTCTTCGCATTTAGCCTTTTTCTCTGATGGTTCAAAGGTGAATGAAGCAATTGCCGAGTGCATGGCGCAAATTGAAGTTGCAATACGGACGAAGGCGGAATTTTGTGATTTAAGCCAAGCTGGTGATGCACAGGCGTGGAGCAAAGCTTGGCAACAAATTCAGTGGCCGAAAAGTTCGTCTTAACATTTCGTTAAGTCTACATTTGCTCGACGGTTTCAATTCCAAGAACGTCGAGACCTTGTTTCAAAACGCGCGCCGTCAAATCGCATAGCAGGCTTGCCAATTTTCAAAGTCTGGGCGATAATATTTTCATGACGCGGGAACAAATAGAGGCAGCGGTCGCCAGCGGCGGGCCATTTACATTGCGGATGGTCGACGGCAGAGAATATGCAGTGCCGCATCGAGATTATATTTCACTGTCGCCGCGCGCGCCTTACGCCATTGTGCATGAAGACGACGGACATTTTAATGTTTTGCCGCTGCTCACGATGACCGGACTTCGCGCACAGCAACCGGCGGAGAAAAATTAGGATTGTGGCTGTCAGGATTGCTTCTGCCTGACATTTTCGATTCCGAGAACGACGAGACCTTGTTTCAAAACGCGCGCCGTCAAATCCCTTGACCAAACACTGTTGTTGTGGGAAATTCCCACCATGATCGTTGCCGACGCCAAAAAACGCATCCGCATCCCCGCCGTCCACCCGCGCGACGTTTACCACCCGGAAACGCTGACGCGCGACCTGATCGTGCTGCGCCGCATCGAGCCGCCCAAACCCAAAAAGCGCATGACGCGCGAACAAATCGAAAGAGCAATTGAAAACAGCCCGATCAAGTTCAACATCAGTTACGACGAGTTGCGCAAACTCACGCGCGAGCCATGACGCTGTTTGATTCGTCGGTCATCATTGACGCGCGCGACAAAAATTCGCCGTGGCACGCCTGGGCGGTCGAGCAGATCAAACAATTCGGCTCGACGGAAGGCGCGGGCGTCAACGTCGTCGCGCTGGCCGAAGTGAGCGTCCGCATTGAAAATCCCGAAACAGTCGCCGTATTCCTGCGGGGTTGGGGAATGGAAATGCTGCCGCTGCCCGTTTCCGCCGCCGCGCCAGCCGCCAGAGCCTACGCGCGTCATCTCGCGCGCCGGGAAAAAACGCATCCGACGATTTCCAAAATTCCACAGCCGGATTTTTTCATCGGCGCGCACGCAGAAGCCGGAGGAATGAAATTGGTGACGCGCGATCCCGACCGGATTAAAACTTATTTTCCATCGGTTAAATTGATTGTTCCTAAAATTTGAAGCAGAGAATTTTCCCGCTTACATTTGCTCAACAGTTTCAATTCCGAGAACGAGGAGACCTTGTTTCAAAACGCGCGCCGTTAAATTGCAAACTCTCTTAAAGCAAAAATGGGATTATGCACATGACAGACAATATGCACTTTCCTCGTTTTTGCATTGTCGTCTGCTGCACAGAAACGTCCAATTTTCTTGATGTTCACAACGACTTCTTCCAAACTTATCGCTCTATAAAATCCAATTATACGTCAAC
>DATCEV010000046.1:0-78590 GCA_036509895.1 Verrucomicrobiia bacterium | reverse complement strand
GTCGCCCCATAGTCGGCCAAATGCCGCCCGCCCAGCCGCATCGCCAGCACGGCAACACGTTCAATGACCGGCGGACGCAATGACTTATCTTTCATCCAGACTTGGACGCCGCCCATTCAAAAAAGGTTTCTACAAAGCAATTTGATTTCTGTTTAACGATGCGTTCTCAAATAAAATCATTTGGGAACGAATCGTGTCTTTATAATACCAAACAGCGAAATTTATGGAACCGCATATTCATGCGGTATCGGGAATTTCTATGGCATCAATTGTATCTCGTAAAATTTTTGTGGTTCAGGATCGGGATCGTAAAAACTGGTGGAAGAACTTGTGGCCTGAATCACGCCGCTGACAGGTTGGAAAGGTTGGGTGAGATTGGTCGTGGCGAGGACTTCATAGTTTGCGCCAGCCGCGCTATCCCAAACGATTAGTTGATGATTATTGCTCAAGCCGGAAATTCGCAGCGGGGGCACCACGATCAGACTGCGAGTGTCGCTGATTGGCGGAATGGCGTTTGTATAAATTACCTGGATTATATTTGTTCCAAGCGGTGGATTACTCCAATCGTAAGTCAGGCTCTTCATGTTCGGACAAATAGTCGGACCAAAGGCATTCGTGGGGCGGATAAAATAGTCGCTCGAAGAAAGTAGCGCTCCATTGATCAAAACATTAAAATTAGTCGCCGCCGACGATAAGGTTGGGCTGAAACAAGCCTGGACAACATACGTGGTATTTGTAGAGTAAGTAAGCACCGCGTCATTGGTCGCCGGGCTGGAAATTTCGACTACTTCCAATGGCGCAAATGTGTTCACAGCCGTAGCGAGCATGGTATAACGATTGGTATAAACGCTGGTGGCGTATTCTTTGAGGCGCACCTGGATAGTTGCCGCGCCGCTATTGGGAACGCTAGTATAAACAAACCTGAACTCTTGAGGATAATTTTTATAGGTTGCGCTTAAGCTTGGATCAGGCGTGACCGCGCTGGCGGCGGCAAAAATAGGGGAATTGTTTAAGTCATTGCCATTGCCATTTGCTTGCCCGGTCACAACATCATCGTTATTTGAGTTACTGTCTTGAATATTAAAATCAACGCCCGTAGTCGTGCTGTCGGCGCGGACAACCACCGTATAGGTAGCGCTGATAATCGTGCTGTTGTTGGTCGGATAGGCAATCACGCCGGTCGGCAATGCGCCGTCATAATAAAATGTTTGAAGAAAAGTGTTATAGACGCTTGACTGACCGGCTCGCGGCAGGAATGTTCGGGCGCGAATAATGTGAAAGCCAGATTGCAAACCTGTAACAGTATTGGCAGGATTAAGGTCATTATGCAGCCAGACCGTAGCCGTTGTAGGATCGAAATTGGTGATCGCCGCCTGCGTCAATCCATATAGCTTGGAGCCTGAAATTTCACTGTCGGGAACCGGATCAATGCTGGCATAACCCGCGCTGCCGCCATTGAACAATCCGATTTTGTAACGCACTTGAGTTCCATTTTCCAGTCCTGGAATTGTTCCTTTCCACCAATCAAGGTTATTTTGAATACTGTCATGGTTCATCCAGTAGGCCTGTGTCACTTGAGTCGTTCCCTTGCCAACGCCAAACGCGCCTTCAGGATTTGATCCATCGGTAGTATAATAAATATAGCAAGTGTTGACTTGAAATTGATAGCCCGCTTTTGTCCACAAAGCTACAGATTGATTTGAAGTTGGACTTAAAGGGTTCCTTTGTGAAGGTGGATTTGAACCTGTCGAAGTAACGATATTCGTCGGATCATGCCATACCCACGCGGCGGTTTGATTGGTAATACTTTCGCCGTAACCGGAACCGGAAACGACAGTATTTTCGCCGCCGACGACATAAGAATATGTTTCAGCATCGGATGAGGCTAGGTTGTTGCTTAAAATGTTTCGGGCGGCAAATTTTTCCGGCCCATTGCGAAATTGAAAGGCGGTCTGTTCGTAACCAAGAAAAACATCATCCGCATAACCGGGCGGGTTGTCGCGCAAATCGAGAAAATTTGTCGGCGCCACGCCGGTTTGGAAATTCGTCGGACCAAGCCCCATTTGGCTGTTCAGATCAATGCCGCCATCAAGTTTAACCAACGTGTTGGAACAGGAGGCATCGCTGCGGACAATAATGTCGAAGTCTGCGTTTGTCACAATCGGAACATCAATAGCATAAGTAAGGTTGGAAACATTCACGCCGCCAATAACAGCGCCATATTGATCCACGCTGCCGCGCATCTTAAACGGATAAATCGGATTGTAGCTGGTGTCGCCATTCGTGCCATCCGTTCGATAGACAGTTATGCGCGGCGCTTCCGCACCATTTTGCCTAAGAATAATAGCGTTGGTGGAAACATTGGCGCGGCTTGCTTCCGGCCATTGATAACCGTATATCACCCAACTGTCGCTTGGAATAGTTAATTCAATGGCGCCTCCGCCGGAAGGAATTGTTTCTCCGCCGACATATATCAATCGTTGAGTAGGATCGGAAACATTGGCGCTGGATTGGGCGGCGGACAAGCTGGAAGTCGCGCCATGGACCAGCAATTTCTGATAAGCCCGGCCACCGGTTGGAGATGAACTGGCTAATTGAACCAACACCGATCCCGGCGGAAAGCCAACCACTATTCCAAGATTGCGTGAATTGGAGACAGCGGTTGAAGTGGTGTTGGATGGATTTAAATAATACCCATCGCTAGTCCGGGTTATTCCATCATCGAATGAACTGTCGCCCGGATAGCTGGTTTTGTCATTCATTCCAAATAGCGCTACGTCCCGTGTCTGTGGTTGTGAGCTGCTACCTTCACGATAGTCGTAACGTTCAAACATGACTATATTTTGATCGCTCCAGCGCGGCCATGTGCCGCCGCGAGAAAGCTGGTTATGCAGATGCATCATATCGGGCATCGAATTATCTCCAAATTCACCAAGATAGTCAGCATAGGAAACGATCGGCGTGCCGCCGTCCATGTTATGGTTGAAGCCATCGGAATAAACCATCGGCAAGCCTTCGTGCATGAAATAGTAGGCATTTTCCATTGCTTCGTTCGCCGGACAGCAACTTCCGCCATCCTGTGATTGCGGAAGATTAACAGCCTGCGCCGCGCTGAAATTGCCGTTGGCATCGCAATTGGAGCCGGGTGGAATATAATCCCGACCATCCATGCCGGACATGGATGCCCCGCTGAATACACTATTCATTTGGCTATACAATGGAAAATTTAATAGACGCATTCCCGACTGAAGATAGTCATAAAAATCTTCGCTGGCGGCCATTGCGGAGGGTTCGTATTCGCCAAAAATCATGGCGTCGTTGCGGGGAGATTCGGTATTAAACAGACTATTGCGATTACCATCAGTTTCAATGTAACCATTGTCAAGGACATTACTGCCATAGCCATGAACGTAGTCATACATCGCTTGAATTGCGCCGGTATAACCCGAAAAGGAAGGATCATCTGTCTGGCCGCTTTCCGCGCCAAAAAAATCTGCCGGCACATGTTTCACTGCGTCCAGTCGAAATCCGTCGCATTTAGTTACATAAAGCGTCCAGGCGACGGCGCGATCAAGATAGTCCTGGACATATTCTGAAGTAGGTTGGCCATGGCCATCAAACCCATGCCAATTACCGCCAAGCGACGGAAGATTGGTGTCCATGTATAAATCGGTGCGGCCTGGAAACCGGATAAAATAGGGTTTGGTTATTGTGTCGCCATTGGTATAGCCAAAATTCCAATTGATCGAGCCCGGTTCCTGCGCCAGATCAACCAGCCCAAGCAGAGGTTGATTTTCAACATTCTGAACGTTGCACCAATCACTGACGTCCGGCCAATTTTTATATCCGCCGGAAACAGTTTGCAGGTGAAAATCCTGCGGGATCAAACCGGGGTAATAATTGGTCGGCGTGCCGGAACCGGGATAGCCGGGCACGGTAGAGGCGCGATGATTCATTATATTATCAAAATAGACGCGGATGCCGAAACGATGCGCCATCTGAACCATTTGGATCAATTGAGCCTGTGTTCCGTAGCGAGTGGCGATTGTTCCCTGCTGGTTCGTGCTGCCCAAATCGAATGGATCGAATGGATCATAGCCAACAGAATAGGTTCCGCTATTTCCTTTTGCCGGATTAGGCAGCCACAGACTATCGTAACCGGCTTCCGCGATTTCCGGCATTTTTTGCGTGATTTGCGGCCAGGTAAGTTGGAATAATTCCAGCATCGCTTCCGCCCGCACGAAAACCGGGTTCGCCAGCGAAAACAGCAACAACGTTACGACAAAAAAAATTGGTCGAAAACGGCGGCGGCGACAGTTTGAATTCACAAAAGAGTAAAATTCGGATTGGTAACGATTAATAATATATGCGCAATGAGAATTTATCAAGTTGCGCTCAAGAAAAGTTATCATTTGAAGATTTTGATGCCACTGCATGTTTGTGCGGTGGATTTTAAGAAAGAGTGGCGTATGTTCTCATTGTTTTATGTCCCCAATTTTGAAGCGCCAAATTCGATTTGCCTGTTTTTCCATTATCCTGCTGCCTGTCTGCTGGCTGTTTGTGAGCTATGCTTCGGCGCAATCCGACCGACCGGGGTGGGGCGCGGTGCCGTATCATGATTCGTCTGGAACCGGCGTTACTTTTCGCGTATGGGCGCCGAACGCGACGAGTGTGTTTGTTCCCGGCCAGTTTAACAATTGGTCAACTACGGCAACGCCTTTGGCCGAAGAATTCACCAATGGCGTGGGGGATGGCGTCTGGTCGGCGGATGTGGCCAGTGCTTCAGCGGGGCAACAATATAAATACTATATCAATTATAATGGCAGCAGTGTCTGGAAACATGATCCACGGTCGCGACTGGTAACTTCTTCCGGTTCCAGCACCGGTGCAAATGATATTATTTATGATCCGACAGCCTTTAATTGGGATGGCGATAACTTAACTCCGCCATCGCTGGATGACTTGGTTATTTATGAACTTCATATCGGCACGTTTGCCTCTGCCGGTGCATCCAGCAAATTTGTGTCGGCAACCAATAGACTGGATTACTTAAAAAGTTTGGGTGTCAATGCAGTGGAAGTTATGCCGATAGCGGAATTTCCCGGTGATAACAGTTGGGGCTATAACCCGGCGCAACCATTCGCCGTGGAAAATCTTGGATACGGCGGCGCAGATGGCTTCAAAACTTTTGTGCAGGCCTGCCATCTTCGCGGTCTCGCCGTTTTATTGGACGTGGTTCATAATCACTATGGCCCAACCGATTTGGATATGTGGAATTTTGATGGTTGGACGGGCGGCGGCCCGATCGGAGGCGGTATTTACTTTTATGAAGCCAATACCAATCTTGAAATCACGCCTTATGGCGATACTCGTCCAAATTTTAGCAGCCAACAGGTGCGCGACTTTATTGAGGATAACTTCACGTTATGGCTTGATGAATATCATGTGGATGGCTTCCGTTGGGACACACCAGGTCTAATGATGAATGCGGATAACTATGGCTACATCGTCGCCGCCGGCACGCTTATCACCGGCATCAACGCGATGATTCATACCAACTATACCGGCAAAATCAGCATCGCCGAGGATGTTTATAATTCCTTCGGGTTCGATAGCGCTTGGGACACAACCTATCCCTATACCGTTACGCCAGTGTTGACAAATGGGTTGGACGCCGGTCGAAATATGAATGTGATCGCAAATGCAGTGGAGTATAATGTCCGTTACGGCGGCTTTGCGAACTCAAATCGCGTGGTCTTTCTTGAATCGCACGATGTAGTTGGCGATTTGAATAACGGCGTTCGCTTGGTCACGGCGATTGACCCGGTTACGCCCAACAGTTATCGGGCAAGGAAGCTTTCTACTCTGGGCGCTGCCGTCACGCTCACGGCGCCCGGCGTGCCGATGATTTTTCAAGGGCAGGAAATGTTGGAAAATAAATCTTTCGACTCAAGCCTGCCAGTGGATTGGAGCAAAACAAATACTTACAGCGACATCGTCCGGTTTTATCGCGACCTCATCGGGATGCGGCGCAATTTGAAAGGATATACGCCAGGACTGGAAGGTGATCAATGCAGCATACTTCAAGTAGATAACGTAAATAAACTGGTGGCTTTTCATCGCTGGAAATCCATTGCCACAAATCAGGATGCAGTTGTGGTTGCCAATTTCACCAACGCTACTTTAAGTAATTATTCCTTGAATTTTCCTTCTGCCGGCAAATGGTATGTCCATCTTAACAGCGATTCCACCAACTACGGTTCAGACTACGGGAATACCGGCAGTTCGGTTGTGACCGCCAGCGGCAACCCGGCCAAAGCGAATATCACCATCGGGCCTTACAGTGTATTGATTTTATCGCAAACACCCGATGCTTTGCCGGAATTAACTATTATGCTCACCGCCAATAACGCAGCGATGTTGTCGTGGCCCAACTCTTATTCAGAATGGGTCTTGGAAGAAAGTGATTCGCTGAATTCAGATTGGGTTCAGGTTCCGGTCACGCAATACCAAACCAACGCTTCTTTGATTTCCGTCTTTGCCATTCCATCAAGCGGGAATAGTTTCTACCGCCTTCAAAAAATGTAGGCATCTTTAACACGTGGGCATTTTTCGGAAGCGCTTTTGTTTGCGTAGAAGAACAAATTTCACACCACTATCTGGCTGGTCGGCTGGCTCCAGTCACTTGTGCCAGCGCTGCCGACCGCGTTAACCGTTACAATATACATCTGACCTGGTGTCAGGCTGGAAAAACTGGTGCCAGCCGCCGTGGTTTCATCGGTTTTCAAAATCACTGATGGTGCCGACGCGAGCGCCAGTTGCCAGTTATAAGTGACCGCGCCATAAACTGGCGCCACTGCCGCATTCAAATCGCCACTGTTGACGCCCAGCGACAGGGTGGGCGCGACGGGAGCGGGCAGGTTACCGATGGGAAAATGTTGCGGTTTCTGGATGGGAAAGCCGCTGGTCAAAAGCACCGTCAGGTCGCCGTCGCATTCATCCGTGACATCACCGGCCAGGGAGCGGGTGAGCGTGCAGAGCGCGTAGCGTTTGTCCTTTTTCACGGCGGTTAGAGTCGTGCCTCCGCCGCCCGCCGCCGCGAGCGCGGCGACAAACGCATCTAACGCCGACTTGACCAGCAGCACCAACGCCACCGCCTTGGGATAGGCCGGGTTGCCCGTCATGCTGGTATAAATGCGGTTAATGTCTTTCACCAATTGGGCGTCGCTGTCCAGAAGGAGAAACGAGATGTAAGGTTTTACGATCATGATATTTTTTTTGGGGTTGTTATTTTATTTTATAGTTTAGTGGACAGATGCGAGTATAGCTTATTCAATGCCAACTTATTTTGCGGCACATCCATCTCGTTCCGGTCATCGCACTTGCTTAAAAATCCTTGCAAGAAGCCGTTTCGTATCCTTGCAGTAACCTTTTGCAGGGATATTGCGGCATTTAGCTAGGTTTCGAGATAAACCAAAAAGTAACGAGGCCGCTTCGTAACCTTGCGCCGTGGTTTTATCTCTTTGCGAAAACCTTTTGCAAACTTGCCAAGCCATTTTGAAAAGATGATCCGGGCAACAAACAAGTTCCTGGAGACTCCATAACCTTGCGCAACCTTTTTCCTTGTTTACAAAATCATTTCTTAAAGATTAAAACGGCGGCGCAAGGTTGATTCGAGGTTTCGCAACCTTAAAAAGCTCTTTCAAAACCTTGGGAAGCCGCTTGGTAAAACCATGCCAAGCCTTTGCAAGTGCATGAAACGCCTTGATGTATTCCAAGGTAGGTTGATAACAGGACAGTGAAGTCAAAAAATGGGACAATCTGATGACGCGCGAATTGAAGCCGTTCAAAGCTCGTCCACCAAAGCGCGCACTTTTACGCCGAGAGCTTTGGCAATTTTAACCAGAGTATCAATACTTGCAGCCTTTTCGCCGCGCTCAAGTTCTCCAATGTAGTTATGATGCAGGTTGGCCTTTTCTGACAGTTTTTCCTGGCTCATCCCTGCATTCTTTCGATGGGATCGAATGATTTCACCCAAAATTTTCCGTGGGTTTTGCTTGGCGGACACTTCTTTACACGGAAACAGGTAAAACAAAAACTCACAACCGTCTGAAGACTGTATTTTTGCGCTTGACTTTTTTTGGCTTAAAATTTAGAGTCGCTGCCATTCAGGCAACCCGGTGAAAATTTTATGAAAACTCTGCGGCTGGTCATTTTGGCAGCATCATGCGCTTTTGCGTTTATTCTCAAAGCCCAGGACACCAGTTCTCTGTCCGACTTTGAGATTGAACTGCAAGCGTTGGAAGCCACCACGCCCACGGCGGCAACGAATGCGCCGGAACTTGGAACCTTTTATTCTGCGCAAAACCCCAATTCCGCTCCTTTGCCCGCCAACGTCAATCACTCGCCGGTCTGGAGTCTAGGCTCTGGTTTTTATATTTTGTCCGATGCCAATGTGGATTATGCGGCATTGTCCCAATCACACAGCGTTTCCCGCATGAGTCTTCATGCGATGGATGAGATGGATGAGGATGACTTTGTTCCGGCGTTGAACCTTGATCGCAACTCCCTTTACCTGCAAATCACGAATGTGGCTGATGGCATGGCCTCGCTCAACCTGATGAACGCCACGGATTATGTGTATGAGATCTATTCCAAAACAGATTTGACAGCCACTAATTGGGATATTGAAAGTGAAGTGTTTCCAACGGATACCGTTTCAATGCCTTTCAATGTGCCGCAATCAAATCGGACGAATCTCTTTCTTTGGTCGCGGGATTGGACGGGCGTCACTTCCGATGGCAACATGACGCCAGAATGGTGGTTTTACAAATACTTCGGCACAACTGAATTGGCGGACACAAATTTGGACAGCCTCGGTGACACGCTGCTCTATGATTATCAACACCTCCTTGATCCGAATATCATCAGTTTTTCGATTGAGACGACCAACCATTACGTCAATCATCGCCTGGCGACTGTGCAATTGAATATCACCGGGGGTGAGCCGGGTTATTACGCCATTTTTGCGAGCAACAATCCGGGCACCAACTGGCAGGCGTTCGTTTCCACCAACATTACCGTTGACCTTGGCGCAACGGATGGCGTTTTTGAAGTGTTGGTCGGTCTGCGGGGTTTGTCGCCGGATGCCACGCCCACATGGATGGTGGCGCAACTGATATTGGACACCGTCGCGCCCACGCTGCTCATCACCAATCCCATGACCGGCACGGTCTCGGCGCCACTGATCCAGGTGCAGGGATTGGCGGATGAAAATTTGAGCAGCGTGGTCTTTGACGTGAGCAATGCCGCCGGTATTTTCACCAATCAAACCGGCTACATAATGGATCAATTTTGGGACACGAATCTTTTGGCTTTCACGACCAACTATTTCCAGTGCTACGACGTGGCTTTGACCAATGGATTGAACAGCGTCAGCGTTCATGCGTTTGATCTGGCGGGCAATGAGACGACCACCAATTTGAATTTCACCCTGGACTACTCTGGCGACACCAATCCGCCGGTGCTGGCGTTGGTCTGGCCGACCAATGGAACTTCCATCGCCGGCAGCAACGTCACGGTGCAAGCGCAGATAGACGATGCAACCGCCACGGTAACGGCAACTGTCAACAGCAACACGGTGGCGGGATTGGTCGAGCGGGATGGCACGGTTTGGATCAACAATCTGCCATTGGATAGCGGCACGAACACCGTGACCCTCACGGCGGCGGATGCGGCGGGCAACATGAGCGAAACCAACCTGTGTGTTGTCCAAAGTTCTGTGAACGTGACGATTGATCCCATTTCCGGCGACCAGTTGAACCAGTCTTCTGTGACCGTGACCGGCTCGATGGACAATCCCGCTGACACCATCACCGTCAACGGCGTGTCTGCGGAAGTCAATGACGATGGCACGTGGGAAGCAGACAACGTGCCGGTCAATTGGACGGGCATGGCCAGTCTGGACGTGGAGGTAAGCGATTCAGACAATAATCCGGTGGCCTCGCAATCCGTGAGCCAGCCGCAACCGGCGATGGCGGACTTGATGAGTTATTCCTACAACGCAATTGCGTTGCCCACCGAGGACATCCGGCACTGGACGTATCTGGCGGGCGGGGATTGGCTGCTGGTAGGCGTCTTTGGCGGCTCCAGCGAACTTCCTTTCCAGCAGATCAGTGGCAATGAAAACAATTCCTATTCCTATCATGTCTCGGATGAGGATCCGCCCGGCAACGTGGTGACGCGGACACGGATGATGATCGCGCCCTCGAAACCAGCGACGGGCGGCATCAGATTATACGATGTGCAGGCACAGGTGTTAGGAGAGAATCTCAGTCCTTTGGGCAATACTTATTGGCCCTTGGCTCCGGAAAGCGTGACGATTGGGGGAGCGGCTTTGAAGCCCATTATTCATGACGACGGTTCAGTGTGGGGCGAGACACTGGTGTCCGCCCCGGCGGGCGTCCATGCGGACATCACGCCCACCGCCCCGGGCAACACCCAGTTCAGCGTGCAGGCGCAAGAGGTGACGTTGCATATCCTTGATGCCAATAATGGAACGGATTTGACAGCGCAGACTAACACGGTGATCGTGGGTCAGCAGATGAATCTGTTCTGCCAGTTGTCCATCACCAATTTCCCGCTCGCTAATTTTCAGTGGACGGTTCAAGGGACTACGTTCTCAAATTATGTGGCTGATAGTTCAACGGGTATTCTGAACACGAACTTTTCGCTGACGCAATCCAATGCGCTGTTCTGCTGGTCAGACAGTGGCTTGAAGCTGATGAACATTTCGGCCACGGTCAATGGCAAAACCGTCACGGGTCAGGCGTGGTTTAATGTCGTCAGGCCAATGGCGCAAATCGTAACCACAAGTGGAACAGTGGGGCTTGATACTATTACTTTCCCTGGCGCTCCAGTGCTTCATTACGGAGACCCTGGTGTTGGTTTTGTTCCGGGAATGTTGTTTTCCAATACTGTGACAATGCCATCTGGAAACTATAATTCTGGCAACACTAATTATAGCATCCAATGGGTTCAAATGGGCATTTCTTTTGATGGTCAAGTTGAAACAAACGACGGTTCAGGCGCATGGTATGAGGCACAAGCCGCCAATATGTTGGATACTTCGTATCCTTATGGCTTTGATACATATTTACCCTATCCATGCACAGAGGATTCACCTCATAGTCAAGGTTTGTCACCTTACATAGCAGCTTCATTTTCAGAAACTTTTGAAATGTGGCTCATGTTTAAACCTGTCGGTGGACAATGGGTGCCATTACAAGGAGTGGCGTGGAGTTGGAGTGGCTCCGGCTCGTTAGATGGCCCAGCTTGGCAATTAACCGATAGCGCAAATACGGTGAACCCAGTAGGGGTTAACACAACAACATTCCCAACTTGGACAGACAATTTAACTAACCATATCAACAATTTTCAAAAAGAATAATATGAAAACACTAATTCTTAGTCTTGTCCTCTTCGTCATCCTAATTGCTAAATCGGCACATTCACAATTAATGACAAACTCTGAGAACAAAACGCCAGATATTCAGTTATCAATCTCTTTGACGAACAATGTTATTGTAATCGGCACAAACGCATTTCTTCAATGTCAGATTAAGAATTCATCAATCAATATGATTTCACTAAGGCATCCTCTTGCACAACGAGAGGACACGCACCTTTTCTTGATTGACAATTCAGGCAAAACCGTCGAGTTAACACCAAGTTCTATAGTAGATGTCGGTTCTGAAATGTCGGAATCTACCGTGAAATCGGCTGAGACCTATCAATGGGTTAATCCATTTACAATCAGCACGAATTTTGCAGTAGGAAAATATAAACTTGAGGCAATTCGATATTTTTATTCTATGGATTCAAATTGGCACAGAGGCAAACTCGTGTCTGATTTACTAAATGTGCAGATAAAATAATTTAAGATGTGGCTGATGTTTCAACCTGCCAGTGGCCAATGGGTGCCGTTAAGGAAAATAAGTTGGGGATGGGGCGGCACAGGAACTTGGAGTGGAACAAATTGGAATCTAACAAGTCCAACTAATCCAGTTGGTTCGGATCAAGATTCTACTGATTACCCTCGATGGAATGACAATATTGTGAACCATGAAACCTTTCAACAAGAATAAAACCATCAATTAATCAAAAATTTATGTTTATGAAAATTTTAGGCGCGGTATTCATAGCAATCTTATCACTCAACGTCTATTCTGCTCAATCGAACGACAACGTGTTGGAATTTACAAATTGGGGTGCGCCTGTTTGCAATGTCCAGCTATCTGTCGTTGTAAGTAATAATGTTATTACGATTGATTCAATGACGATTCTTCATTGCTGTATCAAAAACTCTTCTACCAATATTGTGCAATTCGGCGATACTGGCGCGCCAATATATGATTCAAATGTTTCGTTGCTTGATAGTTCTGAGAAAATTTTTGACTTAACACCAACAAATAGATTTCCACGTTCAATTTACATGAATATCTCTGTCAGAATTAATCCAGAACAAACTTACGAGTGGAAAATTCCAATTCATATACAAAAAGATTTTGAATTTGGAACTTACAAACTTAAAGTTAAAAGAATAATTTGGATTTCAGGGAAAAGGTATGATCTTGAATCTAATTTACAAGAAGTTCAAATAAAATAATTCTAAAATGTGGCTTATGTTTCAGCCTTTTGGCGGTCAGTGGGTGGCGTTGCCCCGATTGTGTGGACAGGAGATGTGTGATTATGTGAGCTGGGGACACGACACATGAACACGAACGAAGAAACGACCCTCCGACACGTTATTGGCCGAACGGTCGAGCTGTAAATTCGTTGCTTCAATGAAAGCCGCTTTGATTTGAAAAATTTATGGCAGCCACTGCCTGATTTTAGCTGCGCCGGAGTTTTAGGATGAATGGTTTGCTTGCGCCGCGCATCCAAAGATTGCATAGTTTGCAGGTGCCACTTCGGTTTATGGTCATTCAATTATCGGCGCTATGGTTACTGTTTCTGGCGATGCCGACGCACGCCGCAATTTTGTGGAGTGATCCCGACGCGCGGGTGGTTCGCAGCACGGGTGATGGGGAAGATAATTTGGGTGGCAAGGTGATGCGAAATGACAAGTCCAGGGACGCGCTCTATTTCAAGTTTCATGTGGATCCGCTCTCGGATGTAGCTTCGGAACCTTACTTTGCGGGCTTCCAGTTATATGAAGGCAATGAAGCGCATTTGGGCGTGGGCAATGCGTTGGAAGCCTGGGGCTACTCGGCGTTCAATACTTCGGAGATTGGTCCGTCCAACAAGTTGGCCGGTGAATTTAACTTGAAGTCGGCGCATCCTGAACCGGCGCACCTGGGACTTTTCTGGCCGTATGAAGTGGTTCACCACGATGTCGAGCGCACGATCATTTTCAAAGTCCAATATGTTCCAGACGGCGACGACCTGGTAACGGTTTGGCTCGATCCGAACCTCGGCCGTGGCGCGACCGACAAAAACCAGCCGGAAAATATCACCACGAAGTTCAAGGCCAACGCATCTTTCGATCAAATCCGGCTGCGCCATAATGGCGGAGGCAATGGCTGGATTTTCAGCGACATGGCCATCGCGACTTCTTTCAACGATTTTGTCATCGTGCGTTTTTGGCAGACGCCCTGGTTCATAACTTGCGTGGCGCTGGCGTTGCTCATTGGCGTGGCCGGGAGCGTCCGCTTTGTTGAAAAGAAAAAATTTCAACGGCGGTTGCAACGGGTGGAACAGGAAAGCACGCTCGAACGGGAACGCGCCCGCATCGCGCAGGATTTGCATGACGACTTGGGATCTTCATTGACGCGCATCTCGTTGTTAAGCGGATTAGTGAAGGCGGACAAGGACAATCCTGAGCAAGTAGAAGCGCACGCCGGCAAATTATCTCAAACTGCCGATCAAACTGTGCGCGCGCTGGAAGAAATTGTCTGGGCGGTGCGCCCGGGCAGCGACACCTTGCAAAGTCTGATGGATTATATTATGCACTTTGCCAATGAACTTTTTGACGGCAACCTTGCTCATTGCCGGCTTGATTTGCCGCAAGATTTGCCGGACATGCCATTGCTGCCGGACATGCGCCATAATATTTTTCTCATCGTCAAGGAAGCGCTGACGAATGCGCTGAAGCATTCCGGCGGGCGCGAAGTGCAATTGCAAATGAAAATTTCCGGCCCCATGCTGGAAATTCTAGTGCAGGACAATGGCGAAGGTTTTGATTCTGAATCGTTGGCGGATGGAAGGCGCAATGGCTTGCGGAACATTCATCGCCGGGCAGAGGCGATGGGCGGGAAATTGGAATTGCAAAGCGCGTCCGGCAAGGGAACCCGTGTGAAACTTTTGGTGAATCTGCAAAATGGAATGGACAGCCGCAAAGCTTGAGCGCAAATTTTTTTGCCGCATATTCGTGCGGTTGTGAAATGATTGCGTTTCAGGCAGTCAAGAAGCGTGATTGCAACTATTGCCCGCGACATGCAAATCAAAGTGGCCATTGTGGACGACGATGAAGGCATCCGCGCCGGACTCGCGGCGCTGATCCGCCGCGCTCCAAATTTCAAATTGATCGGCGACTATGCGAACGCCGAAACCGCTTTGACTGAAATCCCGCGCCATTTGCCCGATGTCGTTCTCATGGACATCAATCTGCCGGGCATGAAAGGCGTCGAATGTGTGCGCCAATTGAAGGCGGCCAAACCTGAAGTCCAATTTCTCATGCTGACGGTCTACGAAGACAGCGATTCACTTTTTAATTCCCTCAAGGCCGGGGCCAGCGGTTATTTGCTTAAACGCACGGCGGCGGCAAAATTGCTGGAAGCCATTCGCGATGTTCACGGCGGCGGTTCGCCGATGACGCCGCAACTCGCGCGCCGCGTCGTCCAATTTTTCGCCAAGCCTGCTGCGGGCGTTGCTTCACTGGCGGCCTTGACGCCGGGCGAACGCGATTTTCTGGATCAGCTCGCCAACGGTTACGCCTACAAGGAAATCGCCGACCGCCTGAACATCAGCATTGATACCGTGCGCAGTTATGTGCGGACGGTTTATGAAAAACTGCATGTGCATTCGCGCACCGAAGCGGTCGTGAAATATCTGCGCGGCTGAAATCAACGCGCTTGAATCCGGTAAAATTCCGCAGGCATGATTTCCCCGACTGTGTCCGAAAAAAGGAGCGTCAATCCAGTGCCGGATTGCGAGCCGTTGATGTTCGTCCAATTTTCCGGTTCAAGCGAGTCGCTTCGTTGCAGTTGAAAAGTCCAGTTGGTCGTCGAAGCGCAATCCAATTTCACCGTGTCGCCGACCAGAGAAATTTGCGTGATGGCAAAATGGGGCGGAACGGGAACGGACGCGGAATCCAACGGGTCGGTTCCGTGGAGATATTCGGTCAAATCAGAAACACCGTCGCCGTCCGCGTCATCCATTCCGCGCGAATCGTCATTGGCCGAACCGAGCGCATGGCCGAAATATGCCAACCGCCACCAATCGGGAATGCCGTCCGTATCGCTGAAAACATCGGCGATTTTGCGGACTTGAATTCCCGAAATGCGCGCATTGTCCACGACGGGCGTGAACAAAATTTGCAATCGCGAATTGGTCACGGCGTTTGTGAAAACCAGACTGAGGGGAATGTTTTGTCCGCCCGCTGCCGCGTAAATATCAAAATTCGTCAGCCCTGGTTGGCCTTGAATGAAAACGTTGAAAATTCGTTCGCCGCTGCCGCTCCAATAAGTTTCTGCTTCGAGCAACGTCGTTTCGTAAATGCCTTCGGGACCATCGAACTCATAATAAAATCCGCCGCTGGATGTGCTGTATCGCTCGCGTTGATAAAGGGATTGCCCGTCTGCGCAAAGGCCGCTGATCGCGTTTGCAAGATAGCCGGTCGTGCCGCCGGAATAGCCGAACGCGCCGAAAGAATAGTTCGGGTCGGCGAGCCAAAGGTTGCCGCTGCAATCGGTGACGTTGGCCGGATTGCCGCCGCTGATGCGTTGCAAATAATTTCCGGGCACGTTGAAAAATTTTACGGTCGTCGTGTTGGTGACAGAAATATTTCCCGTCGAATCAGTCGCGCGCGCGGAAATCAAATGCGGACCGTTGAGAAAATTGGAACTGTTCAAATTCAAATTCCAGGAAGTCGTTCCGTTCGCCGTCAGCCATGGATTATTGTCCAATTGCACTTCAACTTTTGTCACGGCCACGTCATCGCTTGCCGTGCCGGAAATATTCAGATTGCCGGAAATTGTTGCGCCATTAGTCGGCGTTTGCAGCGACAATGTCGGCGGAGTGAGGTCGTGAAAAGTGGTTGCGGCGGTAGCAAATTTCAATTCATACGGCGCAAACATTGGTTGACTGGAAACGGTATCCACGGCGGTATTGGTCACGCGCACAAAAATATTCGTCGAGCCGGCCAGACCGGCGCCGGTCGGCGTAAAGGTCATGGTGTCCTTTGCCGGCGACCAACTGAAATTTCCACTGACGGCGGGCGAGACGCTGAAGGCAGATTGAACGCTGTTGGTATTCATCGGCTTGCTGAATTGCAAAACAATGGGCGACCAGGTCGGCACATTCGCCGCGCTGTGCAGCGGAAAATTGGTGGTCACGACGGGATCGAGCGGAAGCGTTTGCGATTGCGCGATAAAAATTTTTGCGGTGAGTGGCGGCACGGAAATCGCCGGCGTTTGCGACGAACCGCTGACGGAAATAATTTCGTGGGGGTCGAGCAAATTGACGAGCGCGGTTCCGGGCGCATAGGTCAAAGCACACGCCGGGAGAGTTTGCGTTGAGTTCGCAGTATTGAAAACGACGAAAACTTCCTGCGCGCCGAGCCGTCGCGAATAGGCAAAAAGTCCGGCGCCGGAAGCATTGCTGTATTGCGCGATTTGCGCGCCGAGAGTCAGCGCAGGATAAAGCCGGCGAAAATTATTCAGTTTGGCGATGAGTTGGAAGAGCGGATGCGTTTCGTTGAAGCTGTCCATGCCCGCAAGTCCGGCATCTTTGAATTGCCCGGCGAACATATCTTCGCGGTCGTTCGGATCGGTCGCGCCGTCGAAACCTTGCTCGGTGCCATAATACAAACTGGGAATGCCGCGCGACGTGTAAAGAAATGCGAGCGCGACTTGCAATTGACTGGTGGTGCCGGAATTGAGAAAACGCGGGTTATCGTGATTGTCCAGGAAAGTGACGAGCCGCATTTGGGCGTTCGTATCGTAGTAAGTGGCGACGTTGGCGTAATGATTTTCAATCTGGCGGGTCGCGCCGCCGGAAATAAAAACGCTGTTGAGGGTAAAATATAACGGATAATCCAAAACGGAATCGAGCAGAAAAGGGCCGCCGCTTTTGGCGCCGGTGTAATAACCGCAGAGCGATTCGCTGCTGTCAAAAACTTCGCCGAACATAAAAAAATTTGGCCGGGGATTCGCGCTGTTCGTCGCGGCGAATTGATGCAGCGCGGGACACCAACTTTGCCAAAAACCGGTGTCCACATGTTTGAAGGTGTCAATGCGAAATCCGTCGAAACCGACCGTTTGAATCCAGGATTGATAAATCGCGGCCATGTTCGAGCGGACGTAAGTTGACTCGGTGCGAAAATCGTCGAGGCCGTCCAGTTCGCCGAGTTGATAATGTTCGGGCGTATTGTAATCGGGAATGGCTCCGTAGTTGTGAAACAGATTCGTGAGCGCATTGTTCGCCGTGTAATTCGTGTTATAAATGTCGAACGGCGGCGCGTAAGTGATGGAGCCGGAGTATTTCAAATGATAACCCGCCGGCGGTTCAACGAAAGCCGGGTAACCTGAATCGGCGCTGTAAATCAAATCGTCGCCGTGATTGCAAACGATGTCGTCAATGACCAGCAAACCTTTCGCGTGCGCGGTTTGCACAAAATGCTGCAAGTCGGCGAGGCTGCCCCAATGCGGATCAACGTGATAAAAATCGCGCGCGGCGTAACCGTGAAATTGGCCATGACCGTTCAGGACAATCGGTGAAATCCAGATCGCCGTCGCGCCGAGCGCCTTGATATAATCCAGTTTTTGATCGAGGCCTTTGAAATCGCCGCCGTGAACGGAAGTTGTTCCCGTCGCGTTGAAATTTCCGTCGGCATTATTGTTGGATGGATCGCCGTCGTAAAAACGGTCGGTGATGATTTGATAAATGCTTTGCGCCTGCCAGAACGCATTGGAAACGGACTGTGAAAATGAGGGCAAAATCATCATTGCCAGAAAAAGAAAGGTGGTGCCCCCACGCTTGAGATTGAAAAAATAAAAGAATGGATTTGCCGCCAGGAAAGCGCCAGGAAAGCTGTTGGTTAAAATCATTGCGCCATCAGTATAGCAAATCAAATTGACCTTTGACCCACCGCACAAACATGCGGTTTGAAGGTTCAATAATCTGCATTAAGGTGTTAGGGTAATCCATGACTATTTTTTAGTGACACAGTAATATATTATTATGAAATCCTCATTCAAATCATTTGCCTTCCTTGGAGCCGTCGCTTTATCAGCGTTCGTCGCTCATGCGCAACCCTATTATTTGGCCGGCGACTTCCAAGGCACAACCTGGGATCCGGGCACAAATCAAATGACCGGCGGTCCGGTTGAATATGACTATACCGTCACCAACCAAACGCCAAACGCCCTGGCCGGCTTCAAAGTAACTGATGGCACTTGGAACCATTCATGGCCCGGCAATAATCTAGAAGTTCAATATGACGCCACCGGCTCGGTGACAATCCATTTCTATCCCGGCAGTCCGAACGACGGCTGGTTGCCGCTGGCCAATCGCGTGGGTTATGACGATCCGGGCAATCTGACTTGGGGAGTTGCCGGAGATTTTGATGGTTGGGATGGAACACAATGTCCTTTGACTTCTATCGGCAATGGAGTTTATTCCAATAGTTTCGTAGTTGCGACGGCGCAAACTTCGGGATTCAAGTTCCAATCGCCGCCGGGAAGCTGGACTAACATTTATTTTGGCGCGGACTTTGGCAATAATAATGCCAACGGTTCCTTTACTACAACTAATTCTCCCCAAACCGTGCCATTCGTATTGGATTTGCCACATGGCCGCTATTATGTCGGCCAATTTGCGCCGCCGCCAGTGACGAATCAGGTGGTTTTTGCCGTGGACATGACCGTGCAGCTTCAGCTTGGAAATTTCAATCCGGCTGCCGACACAGTATTCGTCAGCGGAATTTTCAATGGATGGGCGGCAACAAGCACCAATGCATTGGTATTGACCAACTATCCGACTTACGATGGCGGGAGCAACACCAACATTTATTATGCAACCTACACCTTTGTCGGCCTCCCCGGCTCGATTGGATCGCAGTATAAATTTACCTGCAATGACCTGGCCTTTGGCGGCAGCAGTGGTTACGAACCTATTAGTAATAATCGTTCCTTTAATTTGTTGGCCACCAATGGCATTTTGCCGCTGCCGGTGGTAAAATTTGGAGACGCCTATTTGTCTGATTACTTAACGGCGGACATGATTGTAAATTTTACGGTCAATATGACCAATGCCACGACCTATCCGGATGGGCATGTGTTCGACCCGGCCAACGATCAAGTTTATATTAATGGCAATTTTCTTCCCGGCGGCTGGTCATCCTGGGATCCGATTTCGCTGACGCCAATGCAAAATAACCCTGCCGGCTCGGAAATTTATACTTATAGCGCCTACATTCCTGCCGGTGCTTACATCAGGCTTGATTACCTGTATTCGATAGGTTACTCGGCCGTCACCAATTATGCCAATGAAGCGCCCGCTTATGACGATCACTTTAGAGACATCCGTGCCACGGCGACGGGCACTTACAATTTACCGGAGGATATGTTTGGAAATCAATACTCCGAACCCGACTTCGGACAATTGACGGCTGCCAGTGCGCTGCCTGGAAATGTTTCGGTGACGTGGGTCGGGCGTCCGGGGATCGAATTGCAGGTCAACACCAATCTGTCGGGCAGTTCATGGCAAACGATGACCGCGACGGACGGAACCAATTGGATTTCTGGTTATTCATCTACTAATGGCTTTGCCAGTCAGACGAATTGGCCGGCCGCCAGCGGCCAGCGCTTCTTCCGCTTGATAAAATCCTGGTAACTCGAAATCGAAAACCCGGCCGTCACGCGATTGCCCGGACGACGCAAAAACTGAATGATAAAAAGCCATTCATCATCAAATGGAACGTGTCGGTCAGCCTTTACCTTGATTGAATTGTTGGTGGTTATTGCCATCATTGCCATTCTGGCGGCCATGTTGCTTCCCGCCTTAAGCAAAGCCAAGGAACGTGCCATAACCATTTCCTGCTTGAACAATTACAAGCAATTGGGGCTGGCGTGGTTCATGTATGCCAATGACAACAATGATAGGCTGGTTTCCAACTCCGACCGGAATGTTGGGGGCAACCCGGCTAATTGGATATGCCCGTATGGAGTTACCATTGATTGGACGGCGAGTTCAAGAAACACGAACACACTTTATTTGACCGTGGACAGTCCGACTCTTGGAACCGCCTTATTGGGTTCTTATGTAGCCAATGAACTTAAAATATTTATTTGCCCCGCCGATCATTATATTAGCCCGGCTCAAGCTAAAGAAGGTTTTGTCAACCGCATCAGAAGCTGTGCTATGAACGGAGCAACGGGCGATGGATCCAAATGGTTTGGATTTAAGCCAGATGGCACGCCAAATGGAGGTCATAGTTCAATGCCCGCATTTTATGATGCAAAAAAATTATCCGACTTGCACAATCCGGGACCTTCCGACTGTTTTGTGGCGTTGGACGAACACCCGGACAGTGACGATGACGCCACATTTTATGTAAATCCGGCGGATGCCGCTGGAAATGGGACTACCATTACCGAATTACCCGGCAGCATGCACGATAAGGCCTCCGGCATCGTCTTCGCTGACGGACATACGGAAGTTCATTCCTGGAAAGGCGCCAAAACAACCCAAAAGGTTACTTATCCCTCGACGTGGTTGCAGGCTGTTTCCATTACCGGCGATATTCCCAGCGTTAACGATGAGACTTGGCTGGCTCAACATACGCCAGCAAATTAAAATAAATAACTTAACAAACCTCATCCCCGCTACGTAAATTTAACATTGGGAAGTGGCCTGACCGAAGGTGAACTGGCAGGAATAGAAATGAAAGAATTTCCGATGTCCTGCCCTGGTTGACCGGGACAGCGCCACAAGGCGGGCAAGGCGTTTGGATGTTCAGTTTGATGTAGGCGAGCTTTGATTGATGTTCGTAGCTGGCAAGCCATTTCAATGTTCAATTCCTTGGCATCACGCGTGCTATGGTTGGCGTATGAAGTTCACTTCCAAATAAAACCAGGACTGACCCCTTTACTTTATCCTTCACTGCGGGCTTGGCAACGGGCGCGTCGGGTTTCGATTCTGCGGATTTGCCCGGCTTGGGTTCAGGCGTCTTGGGCGGGTCGGTGTCTGGTGTCATGGCGAAATCACGCGGATAAATGTATGGGGTGAACACCCCCATAAAAAATTGAACCGCCGATGAACGCAGATTGACGCTGATAAAATTTCCGCGCAAACTCCGCGCATGGCAAAGAGATCAGGCACGGAATTAACCACCAAGACGTCAGGACACAAAGTTGCCGGAAAAGAAAACCCCCTCGGTGGGGCGAGCGTCCCCGCGAGCCGGTCTTTGGAGACGGCCACCACGGCTCGCGAGGACGCTCGCCCCACCACCAAATTAAAACCCAGTTCACTCCTCGACACCCGCGTCGTTTATTGCGGCGACAATCTGGAACAACTCGCCAAGCTGCCCGACGCCTGCATTGATTTGATTTACATAGACCCGCCGTTTAATTCTAATCGCAACTACGAAGTCTTTTGGGGCGAGACCAAGGAGAAACGCTCGTTTGAAGACCGCCACGAATCCACCAAGGCTTACATTGATTACATGAGGCCGCGCTGCGTGCAACTGGCGCGCGTCCTCAAAAAGACCGGCAGCTTTTATTACCACTGCGACTGGCACGCCAGCCACTACGTCAAGGTCTTGCTCGACCAGATTTTCAGCGAAAATAATTTTGTGAATGAAATTATTTGGCAGCGAACGTCAGCACACAACGACCCGCGCCAATACGGAAGAATCCACGATACAATTTTTTACTATTCGGGTGGCGATGACTCCAAGAGAACTTGGAATCAACAATACGACGCTATTGATGATCGGTTCTTTGAGGCGCATGACTTTGAAATTGATGGAGACGGGAAGAAGTTTCGGAAGCGAGATTTGACAGCTCCGGCTCACGCTGATAGTGCGAGCGGTCAATATACTTGGAAAGACAAGTCGCCGCCGAAAGGCCGGATGTGGAGTTTCACCGAGGAAAATATGCGGAAGCTCGAAAGCGAAGGGAGAATTGTTTACACCAAGACTGGAATGCCGAGAATGAAAATTTATGTCGAGGATTTGAAAGGTGTCCCACTTCAAAGTATTTGGACTGATCCCGATTTGTGGTTGAACTCTGCATCAAAGGAACGTCTTGGTTATCCCACACAGAAGCCACTCGCTTTATTGGATCGAATCATCAAGACCAGCAGCAATGAGAACGACATTGTGCTGGATGCGTTCTGCGGTTGCGGCACGGCACTCGTCGCGGCGCAGAATTTGAAACGCCAATGGATTGGCATTGATATTTCGCCCACCGCCTGCCGCGTCATGGCCAAACGCCTGCGCGACGTTTGCGCCCTGCCGGAAAGCGAACCGCTCTGGCGCGCCGGACGCGGCTTCGTCGTCCGCGATTTGCCGTGGACGGAAGAGAAGTTACGCATCATCCCGCCGTTTGAATTCGAGAACTGGGCAGTCATCGCGCTAGGTGGCATCCCGAACAAAGTTCAGGTCGGCGACATGGGCGTGGATGGCCGCATCTATCCCGTGAGTTCCGCCGCCACGCCGCGCAAGAAACAGGAAGGCGAACTCGCCCTGAAAGAACGCTGGTATCCGATTCAAGTGAAACAAAAAGACAAAGTCGGTCGCCCCGACATAGATTCCTTTGAAGCCATGATGATGCGCGAAGATTGCGAGAAGGGATTCTTCGTATCGTTCGATTTCACTTCGGATGCGTTGCAGGAAATTGAATCCTTCTTCAAGCGCAGCCACAAAGTCATCGTCGCCCTGACGGTGAAGGAAATTTTGGATGAGCAAATTGCGAAGAAATTGGTGTGAGAAACAAACCATTCAAATCACACTCTGTCAGAACACTGTGAATCCCTATCCACACATAGATGTAGAACCACTATTTACGGAAATGGTTAGGGATTATCCAATGGCTTGCGTGCTTACGGATAAAATACCTCATCCCAAATTTCTAAACGCAGATTTCATTTTTCACCACGAAAAAATAGTGGCTGAATTCAAACGTATTGAAAAAGACGCTACTGACAATCCAAAAGTCCAGGCAAAAATCACAGCCGTCATAGAACAATATTACGCAGAAGGGAAAATTAGGGAAAAACAAATCACGGAGGAAAACTGGCCGGGACTGCCGAAGGAATTTCAGAACGATATTTACACCACCACAACCGATTCAATTAAGGTTCACATTGAGAAAGCCAACAAACAAATAAAAGCAACAAAAGAGAATCTTGGTCTTGAATCATATAAAGGTTGCCTAATCCTTGTTAACGATGGTGTCGAGTCATTTCCGCCGGTCACTTTTTTGTGGGCCGCGTTCCGGTTAATCCTACATCAATATAGCGGCATTACATACATAATCACATTTCCGGCAAACGTGTTTGCGAAAAGTCGGGAACATCCCGCGCCTATACAATACTGGTTAGGTCTTGACGTTGAAAAGGCTGGCAAAATGGAAGGCACATTTAGTGAAAACCTGTTCCACGCATGGACGGGGTTTATTGCTCATAAAACGGGAATTCCGGCGATTCGGCGAGAATTCAATGACGTGGAGGGGTTTTGGAAAGCGAGAAATTTACCAAATTAGCGCCGTAGGCGCGGCATCATTGTAGAACCACAACCCAAACAAAATTCAAGCCCCGTCGGGGCGGCATCTTCTTTGACAATAGCCCAGCCTTTCAAGGCTGGGATTTGTCACCCGCAAACATCGAAAGTCCCGTCAGGGACGAAAGAACCATTCTGCCGTCCCTCGCGGGACTCTCAAATTTGCCGGATAATTTACCCAGCCATAAATGGCTGGGCTATTTTCGGATGATGTCGCTCCTACGGAGCTTGATTCATTTACGTTGTCGTTTCTACAAATATGCCAGTCCTACGGACTTTGCCGCCTTTGTCCCAAAGAGACAACCGGAAATTAGCCAGACACAGCGTGTCTGGCGCATTGTAAAATAATGTAGCGTCGAGCCCGCGGCTCGACAGGATTCGGCCACAGGCCGAACGCTACACCGGAAACATCCGGCCAGTTCCATCGTGCCTTCCAGCACAAAAATTCATCATCCATCGCCACCAGCCACTTCGTAGCTGGCTAATTTCCATCGTCGCGTTGCGACATTTTGCAGACGGCCACCAGCGGGACGGCATATTCCATATATTTAATCGTAGCAGCCGATGTCAATCGGCTCAAATTGAAGCCAGAGCGAACGGACGTTCGCTGCTACGATTGGAAATTGTAGGAGACGAGGTGACGAGTCTCATTTCGAAATACATTTTTGGGTTTTAATCAGAGACTTCTCACGTCGTCCCCTACATTTTTTCGTCCCTCATAGCTTCTTTGGTGCCAATAAAAGTTCGTGCAAAATGTCAGGTAAGTTGAAATCAAACCATATCGGGCATTTATAAATGGCAAATAGCGGCTTTTGCAGGGGTTTAAGGCGACGATGGAGTTTTGTCAGGCGTTTTTGGAGTTTTGTAAATCATTTCTAAAACTTTAGAAATGATTTTTGGAGTTTTGTAAGTCGTTTCTAAAACTCCAAAAGTGGCTCCGGGAGTTTTATAAGTCATTTCTAAAACTCCAGAAATGACTTCGGGAGTTTTATAAATCGTTCCTAAAACTCCATAAATGCTTAAAATAACTGCGATTTATTTTCCAGAGGCTTTTCTTCGTCTTAACAAACGTCAAAAGTGTCCCAAAAATGGGCGGAGGTGTCCCATTGCGGATCTATGCGTGAGGGAAGGTGAGTGGCGTTTTAACAACCCCAACCCGCAAACACAATTAACTCAATTAAATCATCGGGTTCAGCAGCTTTTAACCTGGTTATCCAGGACAGCCCCATAAAAAATCACTTTCCATTGGAAATCAGCTTTGATTGAATCAGTTCCATGATTTCCCGGTTTGCTTTGTTTTTTAGCGTGTTGTTCACGCTTTCAGGTTTCAACTTGTTTGCCGATACCAATTCCAGTCCGCGCGAAAAATGGTTGCTGGATTTTGGCTGGAAATTTCATCTAGGCAATGAATGGAGGAATGCCATCAATTGGGCGAAAGCCGATAGCAGTTCGGGGCCGGCTGAAAAATCTTTCAGCGACGCGGCCTGGCGCACGGTAAATCTGCCGCATGATTGGGCGGTGGAATTGCCGTTCGACCAGAACGCCGATGCCGGGCATGGGTTCAAACCCATCGGGCCTGGTTTTCCGCAAAACAGCGTGGCCTGGTATCGGCGCACGTTTGAATTGCCGAAAGCTGACGCGAACAAAAGATGGTGGCTGAAATTCGACGGCGTATTTCGTGATTGCGATGTGTTCGTCAATGGCTGGCGCGTCGGTCATCACGACAGTGGGTATGACAGTTTTCGTTATGACATTACCGATGTGGCGAATCCCGGCGGCAAAAATGTCATCGCGGTGAAGGTGGATGCCTCGCAGTTTGAAGGTTGGTTTTATGAAGGCGCGGGAATTTATCGGCATGTTTGGCTGGAGGAAACATCGCCGGTCGCCATCGCGCCGGAGGGGACTTTTGTTTGGAGCACTTTCTCAAATAATGTGCCGCAAGGTCCTGTGGAAGTGCATATCCAAATACGGCTTAAAAATTCCCAAACCAATTCCGCTGACGCCATCGTGAGCAGCGAAATCATCAGTCCGTCGGGATCATCCATTGCTAAAATAAATCAATCAGCCAAATGCAACCGGGAGTCAGAAAACGAAATCCATTCATCGGTTATTTTTAATTCACCGGAACTTTGGTCGCCGGAAAATCCCAAACTTTACAGGCTGGTCTCGACGGTGGCAGTGGATGGAAAAATTGTTGACCGCAAGGAAACGGAGTTTGGCATTCGCACGGTTGCCTTCGACGCGAACAGAGGATTTTTATTGAACGGCAAACCTTATGAAATCAAAGGCACTTGCAATCATCAGGACGCCGCCGGCGTGGGCGAGGCGTTGCCGGATCGTTTGCAGTATTTTCGGATCGCGCGGTTGAAGGAAATGGGCGGCAACGCTTATCGCACTTCGCACAATGCGCCGACGCCGGAATTGCTCGAGGCGTGCGACCGGCTGGGAATGTTGGTGCTGGATGAAAATCGGCTGGTCGGCAGTGACGAGCAAAATTTACGGAATCTCGGCGGACAGATTATGCGCGACCGCAATCATCCCAGTGTGTTTGCGTGGTCGCTCGGAAATGAAGAATGGAAGGCGCAGGGCACCGCCGCCGGCGCCGCTTCCATTCGCACGATGCAGGATCTATCCCATTCATTGGATCCCACCCGGCTTTGCACTGCCGCCATCAATGGTTCCTATGGCGACAGCGGTTTCATCACCGTGCTCGACGTGAAAGGTTTCAATTACAATCTCGGCAGCCTGGATCCGTATCACCGGGATCATCCGAAGGCGTTTATCATCGGCACGGAAACCGCCAGCACCGTCACGACGCGCGGCATTTATACAAATGATTTGGCGAAAGGTTATGTCGCTGCCAATGACTACATCACCGAAAATAAAAGCGGCGCGCTGATAAATCCCGTGACCTGGGGCGAATCAGCGGAAGATTGGTGGTCGTTTTACGACGCGCGTCCGTGGGCATCCGGCGGATTCGCGTGGACGGGTTTTGATTATCGCGGCGAGCCGACGCCTTATGAATGGCCGTGCATCAATTCGCATTTTGGCATTCTTGATACCTGCGGTTTTCCGAAGGACAATTTTTACTATTACCAATCGGTGTGGACGGACCAACCGATGGTTCACTTGCTGCCGCACTGGAATTGGCCGGGCGAGGAAGGTGAAAATATTCCCGTATGGTGTTACAGCAATTGCAAAGAAGTTGAATTGTTTCTCAACGGCCAAAGTCTGGGCCGCCAGACGATGAAAAAAAATTTCCACCTCGAATGGAATGTGAAATACGCGCCGGGAACTTTGAGCGCAAAAGGTTTTGACGCCGGCCAGCTGGTCGCCCAAACAAAAGTGGAAACGACCGGCGACCCGGCGGCGATCCAACTTGCGCCGGATCGTTCAACTATAAATGCCGACGGCGAGGATATTTCAATCGTCACCGTTTCCGTGGCTGATTCGCAGGGGCGAATGGTTCCGGTGGCGGACAATTTGATTCATTTTGAATTGAGCGGCCCCGGAAAAATCATTGGCGTGGGCAATGGCGATCCCAGTTGCCATGAGCCGGATGTCTATTTCGCAAAGCCGTCAATTTCTTCAGAACCCTTGCGCGACTGGCATTGGAAAAAAGTCTCCGATGCGCGCTCGAAAAATTTGCCGGAGACCGCTGCGCAATTTGACGATTCTCAATGGGCGCGCGCGGATGTCAGTTCCAAATCAGGTCCATTAACCCCAAACCAATCGGGCGTTTTTCGCGCGACGTTTGAACTCTCCAGCCAAGAACTTGCCGCAGAAAATGTCCAACTGAATTTCGGCGCGATTGACGATGAAGGCTGGATTTATGTCAACGGCCAGAAAGTCGGCGAGTCTCATGATTGGCAGGCGCCGGCTGCGTTCGACGTGAAACGTTTTCTTCAGGTTGGGAAAAATATAGTTGCGGTCGTGGTGGCAAATCATGGCGGATCGGGCGGCATCAACCAAGGCGTGACGTTGCAATTTCAGGAAAAATCGGAAATTCCTGGATGGAAACGCAGCGTCTTCAACGGCCTGGCGCAAATCATTGTCCAATCGTCGAAGAAACCGGGAGAAATAAAATTAGTTGCGCGGGCGGATGGCTTGATGGCGGGAACCTTGAGCATTCAATCCCAATTTTGCCAGCCGCGTCCGGCTTTGCCGTAATTTAGGAACAGCACCTTCGTTTGCAAGTTGCATTTCTAAAATAATTTTTACTGCAAATTGCCATTGGCTTCAGCGGCAAAAAGTAAAACGATGCGCCAATTCTCAAATAGAATCGTCAAAAATTCATTCTGGTCGGTGCGATTGAAAATGGCATGAGGTTCGCTTGAAAAAGTGACACTTTATTTTATGAATACAAACGAATCTTTTAACACCGAGGGCGCGCAGAAACCAACGGCGGATGAAATCGCCGCCATGGCATATCAGTTGCATGTGGAAAATGGCCGGCAGCCGGATCGCGAATGGGACGATTGGTTTCGCGCAGAACAACTCCTGATCATCTCACAAAAGGAAGCGGCCTTGGAGAAAAAAACATCTTCATCCAAAAATGTTTCGCGCCCTGAACCGAATCGGAAACGCCAATAATTCCGGCGGCGTTCTTATTTGGGAACTTGATTGAGGTTGACCGGCTTGTCCATTTTGAGCGCGAGCGCCTGGATAAAAGCGTTTTGGAGCAACGTTTCGATAGTGGGCAGGATATGCACATCCGTGCCCTTGAAGGTTCCCGTGATTGGAATTTTTGTGGCGAGCTGGTCTTTGGGTTGATTTTTGAAAGCGGTGGTCACGGTGCCGACAACGGCTTGCCAAAAAATTTGGAGGGCACTTTTCGTATGATCTTTTTTCCAGTCAAAAACGTCGAGATGGTCAAAAAAAACTTTGCAGTAGCCGTCGTATTTTCCGTCGCGCCCGGCAAAAGAGGTGAAGAGCGCAAACTGGCCATGCGCGACATCGAATTTTCCGTAGGCGCGCAGAAAGTTGTTCAGGGAAACTAAATCCACATTCGTAAGCTGGCCGTTCAATTCAAAGGTCGGGGTTGGGGCAACGGGATTTAATTTCAATTCCAGATGCAATTGCCCCGCGCCGAGAGTTCGGGCCTGCGCGACAATGCCGGCGGGCAGTTTGTTTTTCAAAGCGCGCGAATTTGAAAAATTGGTGGCGATGCAGGCGAGGTCATTGATGTAAATGTCCACCGGCGGTTTGGAATAAAGATTTTGAAAGTGGATCTGGCCGTTTTCGATTTGAAAACGGTTGATGCGAAAGGGAACGAGACTTTTCAGAGTATCGCCCCAATCATTTTCAGTTCCGGTTTGCGATTGGGCTTTGGTCGGGCCGGAGACGAAATTTACTTTGGGTTCGGCCATGATGATTTTGCTGACGAGCGCTCCGTGAAAAAGTTCGCTCCACTCAAGGGAAAGGTCCAGGAGCCGTGTCGAAAAAAGTGGGATGGGCACGGCGCCGCCGGTTTTGAAAATCTTGAGGTCGTGAATTTGATAAGCTCCGCGCCAAAGATGCAGAGTCACGTCGCCAATGCTGCCGCGATAATCATGGGACTTGTTTAGCTGCCGGTTGGCATAGGCTTTGACTGCAAACGGCAACGCAATCCGAATGCCCACAAGCACGATGATGATGCCGACGATCCAATAAGTCAGTCGCGCGGCCCATCGTCTGTGGAAAAATGTTTTCCAGAGATTTTGTTTTGAATCAGGCCTCAAGCGTTAAGCGGTTGGCGCGGCGACGTGAACCAGATGCGGTTTGGAAACGCGCGGGCGATAAATTTCCTGGCGCAAGCTGGGCCGCCGGCGGCGTTTCAACGATTGGAATTTGACCGGCCTTTGGGTTTTCACCGATTCATACAAAGAGCGCACGATATGAACATCCAGCAAACCTTCCGTTCCCGAAGGCTCCGGCTCCTGGTTTCGCAGAATGCAATCGGAAAAATAAATCACTTCCGGCCCGAACTGATCGCGCGCGCCATAAATTTTCTTTTCCGTGCGGCCGTTGATGGTTAATTCCAAGGTCACCGGCGCCGTATATTCATAGGCTTGAAACGCGCGCAATTTTCCGCGCGTGCCGATGACTTCATAATCCGCCGTGTCCACCGCGCCAAAACTGGTGGTGAAATTTGCCAGCCGTTCTTTGGGAAAACGCAACATGGCCGAAGTCATTTCCTCGGTCTTGCGGAAACGCGGATCGCCATTGCTGGCGGAGTAACAAAAACCTTCCGTCGGTTCGTCGGCAAAAATATAACGCGCCGCATTGATGCAATACACGCCGATGTCGTAAAGCGTTTTGCCGGCATATTTTTGCTTCGTGCGGATATTGCCGCTTTTGACCTGCATGGTGAAAACGGAATTAAAAATTCTCGGCTCGCCGATTTTTCCCGAACGCACCAGATGAATCGCTTCCAAGTTGGCGCGTTCAAAATGCAACCGGTAAGCCGTCATCAATTTGACATTATTTTCCGCGCACGCTTTGATGATTTCCTGGCATTCTTCTTCAGTCACCGCCAGCGGTTTTTCGCACAGCACATGGATGCCGGCTCTGGCTGCGCGCACGCAATACTCGCGATGCAGGCTATTCGGCAACGTGATATAAACCGCGTCAATTTCGCCGCTATGCAAACACGCCTCGTAATCCTCGTAGCCGAACAAATTTTTAACGCCGTATTCGCGGGACAACGCGCGCAGTTTCGCCGGATCATCCGAAATCAGCGCCACCAATTCGGAATTTTTTTGCGCATGAACGAATGCCGGCAAAACCGCATTTTGCGCGATGTGTCCCAACCCAATGACGGCATAGCGAATCTTTGCCTTATGAGGATGATAGCCGTTCTGTTTCATGGCCAACCATTTTGGTGTCAGTGCTGGTGACTATTTCTGCCACCAATGATGAGGCCGGTTTGTGTTGGTCATTCCATTGTCGTTGGAATTATTGGTATTGGAACCCCAGTTATTTGTATTCGAGCCGGACCAATTATTTGTGCCGCCCATCCCTCCAGTGGAATTATTATTATTATTGTTAGCGCCGGAATTGTTGCCGTTATTCTTCATGCCATTGTCATTATTCAGGCCTGAACCGGAGGAGCCGTTTCCGTTATTATTGTAAGTGCCGGAACTGGAAGAACCATTTCCCGTGCTGCCCGAACTTGTGTCCGAACCCCCACTGTTCATGCCGCCCGCCCCGCCGGTTTGAGCGAGCGCCCACGTTGATAAACTGCAAAGGATTGTCAAAACTGCGATTTTCGTTTTCATAATTTTTATTGTTTGCTGCGTTGCAATTTTCATCCAGCAATGCCAGTGCCATTGGCAATTTTGAAATAAATCCCATTTTTCATGCAGATTTTTCTGAATTTCCCATTTTAAGGAGGAGTCGTCTAGGAGTCGTCTATTACTGCAAACTGCAACTTTTTCCACAAACTGTATTGCATTATTCCATTGGGAAAATCGAGCAGCCGAAAATTTGGCGCATGAAACTTTGATAAACCGTGAAGAAAAAAGTCTCGACTTCCCCTGAAAAAGCTGGCATCTCTATAGCTGGTCAAAGGCAGAATTATGGCGCAAATTTTCCGACGCCGTTCCAATTCAATCGCCCGGGCAAGCATTGTTGGCGCAGTGCTTTTGATTTGTGGCAGCGGCTGGGTTTTATACGCCGTTTATTGGTCGCCGTGGACGACCCGGCAAATGATTCCGCTCGAACAGCCCGTTCCCTTTAGCCACAAGCATCATGTTTATGGATTGGGAATTGACTGCCGCTTTTGCCATACCACCGTCGAAAAATCCGCGTTCGCCGGAATGCCTTCAACCGAAACCTGCATGACCTGTCATTCACAAATTTGGAAAGACGCGCCAATGCTCGCGCCCGTGCGCGAAAGTTTGGCCAAAAATGAACCGCTCCGCTGGAACCGCGTTACGGACACGCCGGATTTTGTTTTTTTCAATCACAGTATTCACGTCAATCACGGCATCGGCTGCGCGACGTGCCACGGCCAGCTCGATCAAATGCCGTTGACCTGGAAATCGCACACGCTCTATATGAAGTGGTGCCTCAACTGTCATCGCGCGCCGGAAAAATACATTCGCCCGCGCGATGAAGTTTTCAATTTGAACTGGACAACGACCAATCAACTCGCGCTCGGAAAAAAACTCGTCGCTGACTATCACGTCCACACCGAACAACTCACCGATTGCAGCATGTGCCACCGATAAATTTTTGATTTATGATTGACGATTTACGATTGCAAAAAATTGCGGAAGCGAAAAATTCCAATCCGCAATCGTTTTGGCGTAGTCTTGAGAAATTGTCCAACTGGCAATTATTTCAGGCCATCGGCCTGAACTATCGTAGCCGAGGGCAACGCCCTCGGAACATTGAACATATTTTTCCCGCCCTGAAAGGGCAAACCAAATGAAACCAGCAAAAAACAATTCAATTTGGCGCAGCCTCGACGAATTTTCCAATCCGCAAAAATTCCGCGAACAACTGCGCGACGAATTTCAAAACGGCACTTCGGATTTTTCCAATTTCAACCGCCGCGATTTTTTGAAAATCATGGGCGCGTCCCTTGCGCTCGCCAGCCTGCCCGCCTGCACGCGCCAGCCGGTTGAAAAAATTGTCCCTTACGTCAAGCGACCGGAAGAATTGATTCCGGGCAAGCCGCTATTTTTTGCGACCGCGATGACGCTTGGCGGATTCGCCACCGGCCTCATCGCCGAAAGTCACGAAGGCCATCCGACCAAAATTGAGGGCAATCCCGACCATCCCGCGAGCCTCGGCGCCACGAATATTTTTCATCAAGCCGCGATTTTGAATCTTTACGACCCCGACCGCTCGCAAGCCGTTTTGAAAAACGGCCAGCCCGATTCATGGGACAATTTTGTCGCCGCGATCCACGACGTTTTGCAATCGCAACAAACCAAAAACGGCGGCGGCTTGAGAATTTTGACGGAAACCATTTCTTCGCCAACTTTGTATTTTCAAATTCAGGAATTGCTCAAAAAATTTCCGCAAGCGCAATGGCATCAATTTGAGCCGGTCAATCGCGACAACGTTCTTGAAGGTTCAAAACTTGCGTTTGGCGAAATCGTTGAAGCGCAATTCCACTTCGACCAGGCAAAAATCATTTTGTCGCTCGATTCTGATTTTCTTTATTCGCATCCGAACAGCGTTCGTTACGCGCGCGACTTTGCGGAACGGCGGCGCGCGCGATTTCCGCAAACCGAAATGAGCCGGCTTTACGTCGTTGAAAGTTCGCCAACCGTCACCGGCTCAAACGCCGACCATCGTCTGCCGATTCGTGCGGGTGAAATTGAAAATTTTGCGCGCGCGCTTGCGGAAAAACTTGGCGCGATTTCAAACTCCGAATCCCAAACTAAAAATTCCGAATTTGAAAACTGGATTTCGACTATTGCTGAAGACCTTTTGCAAAATCGCGGTGAAAGCGTTGTCATTGCTGGTGAAAATCAGCCGCCGCAAGTTCACGCGCTCGCGCATTTGCTCAACGAATTTTTGGAAAACTCCGGCAAAACAATTTCGTTCACAGAAAGCGCGACTGCAAATCCCGTCAACCAAACGGAATCGTTGCGCGAACTCGTGGAAGCGTTGCAGCGAAATGAAGTTGAAGCGTTGATTATTCTCGGTGGCAATCCGGTTTTCACCGCGCCGGCGGATTTTCAATTCGTAGAAAATCTAGCGCGCGCGAAATTCAAAGCCCATTTGAGTTCCGACGTGAACGAAACGTCCGCGCTTTGCGACTGGCACATTCCGCAAAATCATTTCCTCGAATCCTGGAGCGACGCGCGAAGTTTTGACGGAACGATTTCAATTGTTCAACCGCTCATTCTACCGCTTTACGCCGGAAAATCCGCGCACGAAATTTTGGACGCGCTGATTTCGCCGCCGGGCCGCAGCGATTACGACCTCGTCCACGATTTTTGGAATTCAAAAAATCCCGGCGCGGATTTTGAAGATGAATGGCGCAAGGCTTTGCACGACGGTTTGATTCAAAATTCCGCGTTGCGGAAAAAAAATGTGACGGTGCGCGCGTTTGTGAAAAGTAGCGCGGGCGTCTCGCCTGTGCTTGATGAACGCAGGCGAGACGCCCGCGCTACTTTAGAAATCACTTTTCGTTCCGACGCGACCATTTTCGACGGACGATTTGCGAACAACGGGTGGCTTCAGGAATTGCCCAAGCCGGTCACAAAGTTGGTTTGGGACAACGCCGCGTTGATTTCTCCATCGTTCGCGGAAAAAGAAAAATTGTCGAACGGCGACATTGTCGAAATTGAATTTCAAAATCGTAATCAATCGGAGCACGGGCGGCCCGTCCGCCCGGACCAGAATTCGGACCTCGCGGGCGAGCCGCCCGCGCTCCGGGAAATTAAATTGAAAATTCCGGTTTGGATCACGCCCGGCCAGACGGAAAATTCCGTTGCGCTTTCGTTTGGCGGCGGACGAAATCGCGTTGGCAACGTTGGTAAAAATTCCGGTTTCAATGTTTATCCGTTGCGAACTTCCAGCGCGCTTTATTTTGCCGACGGCGCGACGTTGAAAAAAACCGGCGAACATTATCCGCTCGCGACGACGCAAACGCAGCACACGATTGATTCGGAAGACCGGCAGATTTTGCGCGAAGGCACGTTTGATGAGTTTCAGAAAGATTCGGACTTCGTCCAAAAAAATTCTGAATCGCCCGGCAAAGACGACACACTTTTCAATCCGCAGGAATTCAAATACGACGGTTATCGCTGGGGCATGGCGATTGATTTGAGCGCGTGCATCGGCTGCAACGCGTGCACGATTGCGTGCCAGGCGGAAAATAATATTCCCGTCGTCGGTAAAACTGAAGTCGCGCGCGGACGCGTGATGCACTGGATTCGCGTGGACAGTTATTTTCGCGGCACGCCTGCAAATCCCGAAATGACGCATCAGCCGGTGCCGTGCATGCAATGCGAAAATGCGCCGTGCGAAGTCGTTTGTCCCGTTGGCGCGACGTTGCACGACAAAGAAGGCTTGAATTTGCAGGTCTATAATCGCTGCGTCGGCACGCGCTATTGCTCAAACAATTGCCCTTACAAAGTGCGCCGTTTCAATTTTTTTGAATATGCGGATTACAAAACGCCGAGCCTCGTGCCAATGCGAAATCCAAACGTGACCGTGCGCTGGCGCGGCGTGATGGAAAAATGCACTTATTGCATCCAGCGCATCAGCGAGGCGCGCATCAATTCGGAGGAACAAAACCGGAAAATCCGCGACGGCGAAATCAAAACCGCGTGCCAGCAGGTTTGTCCGGCGAATGCAATTGTGTTCGGCGACATCGGCGATCCGAACAGCCGCGTTTCAAAATTAAAAGCGCACAAATTAAATTTTTCGATGCTCGGCGAATTGAACACGCGTCCGCGCACGACGTATCTGGCGAAATTGCGAAACCCAAATCCGAAACTCATGGCGTGAAATGAAAAAACAATTGTCAATCTGTCGAAATGCGCATTGCCGTTTCTTCCTTCTCCCCTCAACGGGGAGAAGGATTGAGGATGAGGGGTGGAGTTTTTCAACTGGTTTTCCGGATTTTCATTCGTGTCGTCCGACGTTTCCACCCCTCACCCCGGCCCTCTCCCCGTTGAGGGGAGAGGGAGAAAATTTGCCGCGACATTCATTCATCGTATAAATCCAATGTCTGAGTTTGTTCAATCACCCGCCATTGCGCGCGACGAACCGGTGAACGCGATTTCGCCGCTGGGTTATCCGTCGCAATTGATTGCGCCGGGCGAAAGTTTTGAATCGGTCACGGAAGAAATCGGTTCCATCGTTTTGCAGCCGGGCGCGCGCCAGCCGAAAAGCTGGTGGTTCGGCGCGCTGGTTGCGTTCGCGTTGTTGATGCTGTTTTTTTTCGCGATTTCGTATTTGCTCTATCGCGGCGTCGGCATTTGGGGCATCAACATTCCCGTCGCGTGGGGATTTGCGATTGTGAATTTCGTCTGGTGGATCGGCATCGGCCACGCAGGAACTTTCATTTCCGCAATCTTGCTTTTGCTGCATCAAAAATGGCGGACTTCCATCAATCGTCTCACCGAGGCGATGACGCTGTTCGCCGTCGCGTGCGCGGGAACTTTTCCGCTGCTGCATCTTGGCCGGCCGTGGGTTTTTTTCTGGCTGTTTCCATATCCGGACACGATGGGTTTGTGGCCGCAATTTCGTTCGCCGCTCGTGTGGGACGTTTTTGCCGTCAGCACTTACTTCATCGTCTCGCTAATTTTTTGGTATGCCGGTTTGATTCCTGACGTGGCCACGCTCCGTGATCGCGCACCGTCCCGCGTAAAAAAAATTATTTTTGGTATTCTCGCGCTCGGCTGGCGCGGCTCGGCGAAGCACTGGCAAAATCATCAATCGGCGTATTTGCTTTTGGCCGGGCTGGCGACGCCGCTCGTGCTTTCCGTTCACAGCGTTGTGAGTTTGGATTTTGCCGTCGCGATGGTTCCGGGCTGGCATTCAACAATTTTTCCGCCGTATTTTGTCGCGGGCGCGATTTATTCCGGCTTCGCGATGGTGCTGAACATCGTGATTCCGATTCGCAAACTTTACGGATTGGAAAATTTAATCACCGAACGTCACCTCAACAACATGGCGGTCGTGATGCTCGCAACGGGAATGATGGTCGCTTACGGCTACATCATGGAAGCGTTTATGTCGTGGTATAGCGGCGATATTTTTGAGCAATACATGATGGCCAATCGCGCATTCGGCCCGTATGGCTGGATTTTTTGGGCGCTGATGCTGATGAACGTTTTGATTCCGCAACTGCTTTGGGTCCGGCGCGTGCGCACACATCCGCTCGCGCTGTTTTTCGTCGCGCTGGTCATCAACGCCGGCATGTGGGTCGAACGCTTCGTTATCGTCGTCGTGAGTTTGCACCGCGATTTCACGCCCTCCGCGTGGGGCATGTATCGCCCGACGTTTTGGGATTGGGCGACGCTTTTCGGCAGCGTCGGATTATTTTTGACGCTGATGATTTTGTTCGTCCGCTTTTTACCGATGATCGCCATTTCCGAAACGCGAAAAATTGTCGCGGAGAGAAGAGAGGGAAAATTATCATGAACGCGAACGAAAACATTTACGGCCTGATGGCGGAATTTTCCGACAACGAAAAAATTCTCGTTGCCGCGAAATCCGCCTACGAACACGGTTTCCGCAAAATGGACGCCTTCACACCGTTTCCCGTGGAAGGCTTGTCGCAAAATCTCGGCCAAAAAAAATCCTTCGTGCCGCTCATCGTTTTGATCGCCGGAATTTTTGGCGGACTCGGCGGCTATTTCATGGAATGGTATGCGAACGTCGTGAGTTATCCGATGAACGTCGGCGGACGCCCGCTCAACAGTTGGCCGATGTTCATTCCCATCACGTTTGAACTGACGATTCTTTCCGCCGCGCTCGCCGCGATCATCGGAATGCTCGCGCTCAACAAATTGCCCGAACCGCATCATCCCGTTTTCGACGCGCCCGATTTTGACCGCGCCTCGACGGACAGATTTTTTCTCTGCATCGAAGCTACCGATCCGAAATTCGATTTGGAAGCGACGCGAAAATTTTTGGAAACGCTAAACCCCGAACTCATTTCGGAGGTGGCGAAATGAAAATAGAATTTTTTGCCGCAGATTTTTTTACCGCCAACAATTTTGGGTGGAAACCTAAAGATGTTGAACGGCGCAAGGCTTGCGCAGCTTCTCCCTCTCCCCTCAACGGGGAGAGGGCCGGGGTGAGGGGTGAGACCGCACTGAATCGCCCGATTCTTTCAATCGCGTCGGCAGTCGCATTCGTTTCTCCGGTTCAGTATTTCCCAGATGCGGCGCCCGCGACTGCAAATCATTCCAAATTGTGTCGCGCACAAAACGAACATCCTTCAACTGCGAATTCCAAAAACGCCGCGTCACAATGTTGCGCGATTTCAAATACGCATCACGATATATGTCCTTCGTCTGCTGTTCAGGAAATCCATGCTGCCCGCCGTCCAACTCCAGATTGTAACGCGCTTCCGCACAATAAAAATCCAGAATATGCTCGCCGACTTGGTGCTGGAGGCGAAATTTGTAAGCGGAAAATCTTCGGTCACGGAGAATCACCCATAATTTCTTTTCAGCCCAAGTGGATTTTTTTCGGAGCAAACGGGAAATTTGCGCGGAACTCATTTGTCATTGGTCTAGCTCGCGCCGGGATACAATTCAAGCGCCGTTTTGTTTTCTCACCCCTCACCCTAACCCTCTCCCCATTGAGTGGAGAGGGAAATGGATATGCGCCTCAATCCATCCAAACGGCGGTTGGGTTGTCTTCGCGGCAAAAGTATGTTGCACTTTTCAAAATAATTTTTGCGCTCGCGATTCTCTGCACGCTTACGGCCTGCCGCCGCGACATGTTCAACCAACCAAAATCCAATCCACTGCGCGAAAGCGATTTTTTTTCCGACGGTTCCGCGTCACGCCCGATTCCGCCGCACACCGTCGCGCGCGACGATTTGCAAAATGACGAAGCATTTTACACCGGCATGATCGGCACCAATCTCGTCACGACTTTTCCAATTCCGATCACGCGCGAAATTCTCAAACGCGGGCAGCAGCGTTTTGAAATCAATTGCGTTCCCTGCCACGGCAAAACCGGCGAAGGCAACGGCATCGTCGTCCAGCGCGGATTTCCCGCGCCGCCTTCGTATCACATCGAACGCCTGCGCGCCGCGCCCGTCGGCCATTTTTTTGACGTGATGACGCGCGGCTACGGCGTGATGTATTCCTACGCCACGCGCGTCACGCCCGAAGATCGCTGGGCGATCGCCGCCTACATTCGCGCGCTGCAATTGAGTGAAAATGCAAAACTCGCCGATATGCCGACCAATGAAATTGCAAAATTAAACGCGACGCCATGAACGAAATTTTTTCAAAACTCAATCGCCTGCAAAAAATTTCTTTTGCCATCGGCATTTTATTTTTAATTCTGTGCGCCGTCGGTTGGGCGACAACTCCGCGCGAATTTTTTATTTCCTGGCTGTTCAGTTTTATTTTCTGGATCGGCCTCGCGCTCGGCTGCCTCAACGCCGCGATGATTCATTATCTCACCGGCGGACGCTGGGGTTTCGCCGCGCGCCGTTTTCTCGAAGCCGGGTTCCTGACCTTGCCGCTCATGGCGATTTTTTTCATCCCGATTTTTTTCGGCCTGCGCGAATTATATCCGTGGGCAAATCCCGCCGCCGTCGCCGCCGATAAAATTTTGCAGCAGAAAACAATCTACGAAAATTTTCCCGGCTTTTTGATTCGCGCCCTTTTCTTTTTCGGAATTTTGATCCTTATCGCCACGCGCCTGCGCAAATGGTCGCTGCAACAAGACGTGACCGCCGATGTCGCGCCGACAATTAAAATGCGGACTTTGAGCGGCCCTGGCGTCGTCATCGTGCCGCTTATCGTGACGTTTGCGTTTGTGGACTGGATCATGTCCATCGAACCCGCATGGTTTTCCACCGTTTTCGCCGTCATCCTTTTGTCCGGGCAAATCCTCATCGCCTTCGCCTTTGCCATTGTTTTTCTCGCGTGGTTTCACCGCCAGACTCCTTTTCGCGAAGTTGTCACCACCACGCACTTTAACGACCTTGGAAATCTGGTGCTTACGTTCGTGATGTTCTGGACTTACGTCGCCTTCTCGCAATTTCTCATCGTTTATTCCGGCAACCAGCCGCACGAAATCGGCTGGTATCTGCATCGCACCGCCGGCAATTGGAAATGGATCGCCGGCTTCATCGCGCTGTTCCATTTTTTCGCGCCGTTTTTTCTGCTGCTGTTTCGCGCGGTCAAAAAAAATATCCCCTGGCTCGCCGCCATCGCCGCAGTGATTTTTTTAACGCACGCGCTGGAAATTTTCTGGGTCATCGCGCCGACCTTTTATGCGGGTTCAATTCAAATTCATTGGACCGATTTCGCCGCGTGGCTCGGCATCGGCGGCATCTGGCTGGCTGTTTTTTCTTTCAATCTAAAACGCCATCCGCTGCTGGCCAAAAACAATCCGCTGCCGGGAAATCAACTCATCCAGACCGCCGATGCCAAATGACGCGCCACATATTTCCGTTTCAACGGAATCGCTGGAACGCAAGCACGAAGCGCGCGAACCGCATTTGCGAAATCCGCTGATCGTCATCGCCAGCGTCGCGTTCATGATCGTTTTTTGCCTGGTGGGCGCGGGAATTTTAGCCGCAATTTTTTCCAAAGAGCGGCCGATGCAAAAGATGCAGCCGCTCGGCCTTATTGCCGCGCCAAATCTCAAACCGCTCGCGCGTTTTCCCAAACCCAATTTGCAAATTGACGACGACCACGCGCAAAGAACCATTTTGTATGACCAACAAAATTTGAAATTGAACAGTTACGGCTGGATTGATCGCTCGAACGGAATCGTGCGAATCCCGATTGACCGCGCAGTGGATTTGATTTTGCAACGCGGTTTGCCGACGCGAACCAATGGAATTTTGCAAACCGATGGTTCGCCGATTCAACTCATTCAAGAAAGATCGAATCAACAATGAAAATGCTGGTGAAAAATTATTTTTGGAAAATTTGGAATGCCCTTTCAGGGCGGAACAATTTGATACGACGATTTTCCGAGGGCGTTGCCCTCGGCTACAATGGTTCAGGCCGTTGGCCTGGAAAATTTTCAGGGCCGTCCGCATTTTTCATTAGCGCAGTTTTATTTTTTCTCTTTTTTATTTCGGCCAATTGTTTTTCCGCGACGAACAATTCGCTTTCTGATGAACAATTGTTGCAAATCAAATTCGATCAAAAACTGAATTCACAGGTTTCGCCGGATTTGGTTTTTCGCGATGAAACCGGAAAGCAAATCCAGATCGGAAATTATTTCGGCAAACGGCCCATCGTTTTGGTGCTCGGCTATTACGGCTGCCCGATGCTGTGCACGCTGGTTTTGAACGGCGCGATCTCCACGTTTCAAGATTTGAAATGGAGCGTCGGCGAAAATTTCGACGTGATTTTTGTCAGCATTGATCCCAACGAAACGCCGCAACTCGCCGCTGAAAAAAGAAAAACCTATTTGCGAAGCTACGGTCGCGGCCAACCCGACGGCTGGCATTTTTTGACCGGCGATAAAAATTCGATTCAAAAAATCGCGGACGAAACCGGCTTTCATTTTGCCTACGATCCGCGCATCAAGGAATTCGCGCATCCCAGCGGCCTGATTATTTTGACGCCGGACGGAAAAGTTTCGCGCTACCTTTTTGGCGTCAGTTATTCGGCGACGGAATTGAATTCCGCCCTGCGCGAAGCGGACGCAAAAAAAATCGGCTCGCCCATCGAACAATTTGTTTTGCTTTGTTTTCATTACGCGCCGATCACGGGCAAATATGGAAACCTGATTATGATTGTCGTTCGCGTCAGTGGAATCGCGATGATGATTGCGCTCGGCGCAATTATTTTCAAGCAAACGCGCCGCAAACCGGAGCCGCCAAAATGAATTTCCCGATTTTTCCAAAGGAAGCTTCGACGGCCGCCGCGCAGACGGACGATTTGTTTTTTTTGCTTTTGCTGGCGAGCGCCGTTGTGCTCGCGTTCGTTTTTTTGCCGATGATTTATTGTCTGTTCAAATATCGGCGCGGAAAAAAGGCGAATCGCGTTGACCCAAATCTGCCGGAAATGAAAATTGAAATCACCTGGACGGTCGTGCCGATTTTTATTTTCATCGGATTTTTTGTGCTCGGCGCCAAAGCTTATTTCAACGAGGAAGTTCCGCCCGCCGACACGCTCGAAATCAATGTCATCGGCAAACAATGGATGTGGAAAATCCAGCATCAGGAAGGCAACCGCGAAATCAATGAACTGCATTTGCCGGTGAATCGCGCCGTCAAACTCACGCTTGCGTCCGAGGACGTGATCCACAGTTTTTTTATTCCCGCGTTTCGCATCAAGCAGGATGTCGTGCCCGGACGGTTCACGACCGAATGGTTTCAGCCGACGCGCATCGGCGCCTATCGGTTTTATTGTTCGGAATACTGCGGCGCGGATCATTCGAAAATGGAAGGAACGGTTTTCGTGATGTCGCCGGCGGATTATCAAAATTGGCTGGCGCGCGGCCAACCGCAAAATTCGCTCGCGCAATCCGGCGAAAATCTGTTTCGCCAGCTCGGTTGCAGCGGCTGTCATGTCAACAGCAAGGCAATTCACGCGCCGGCGCTCGAAGGCCTTTACGAAAAACTCGTGCCATTGAGCGACGGCACGTTTGTTCGCGCGGATGACAAATATATTCGCGATTCGATTTTGCTGCCTGCGTCGCAAATTGTGCAAGGCTATCAACCGCTCATGCCGACTTACGAAGGCCACATCAACGAAGACGAATTGTTGCAACTCATCGCCTACATCAAAAGCATCGGCAATCAAGAACCGGAGAAACCGCGATGAAAATATTGTTGAAAAATTCTTTTTGGAATTTTTGGAATGCCCTTTCAGGGCGGAACAATTTGACGTGGCGATTTTCCGAGGGCGTTGCCCCCGGCTACGATGGATTTCGCCTTTCAGGCGATACTTATCGGATGCGCCTTGAAAAAATCGAGATGAGCCTCAATCGTAAATGCGTTGCAATTTTGTCATTGCGCAAATGCAGGTCAGAACAGGCCAAAGGCCTGAACCATCGTAACCGAGGGCAACGCCCTCGGAATTGCGCGCGAAACACTTTCGCCCTGAAAGGGCAATCCAGATTTTATCACGCAAAGTTGTCGGAAAATTTTTCCAAATGTTTCTATTTTAACCAATGAACGAACCAGAAAAAAATTATTTAAGCGCGGGCGACACGGTGAAATCGTGGCTGCTGACGACTGACCACAAACGCATCGGCATTTTGTATCTGTTCGCGATTTTATTTTTCTTCATCGTCGCCGCCGTTGCCGCCGCGCTCATGCGGCTGGAATTGCTCACTCCGCAGGGCGACCTCGTTTTGTCCGAAACTTACAACAAACTTTTCACGATGCACGGCGTGTTGATGGTCTGGTTTTTCCTGATTCCGTCCATTCCCAGCGTATTGGGAAATTTCATCATTCCGCTGATGATCGGCGCGCGCGACGTTGCGTTTCCCAAATTAAATTTGTTGAGCTGGTATCTTTTTATGATCGGCGGATTTTTCGTGATGCACGCGATCATCATTGGCGGCGTGGACACCGGCTGGACTTTTTACACGCCTTACAGCACCGCTTACTCAAACACGCATGTCATCGAAATGGCCGCCGGCATTTTCATCGCCGGCTTCGGTTCGATTCTGACCGGACTGAATTTCATCGTCACCATTCACAAATTGCGCGCGCCGGGGCTGACCTGGTTTCGGATGCCGATTTTTCTTTGGTCAATGTATTCGACGAGCATCATTCTCGTTTTGGCGACGCCGGTTTTGGCCATCACGCTCGCGCTCATGGCGCTCGAACGCATTTGGGGCATCGGCATTTTCAATCCCAAACTCGGCGGCGATCCCGTTTTGTTCCAGCATCTGTTTTGGTTTTATTCGCATCCGGCGGTGTATATCATGATTTTGCCGGGCATGGGTGTCGTGACCGAACTCATTCCTTGCTTCGCGCGCAAAAAAATCTTCGGCTACAAATTCGTCGCGTTTTCCAGCGTGGCGATCGCCATCATCGGATTTCTCGTCTGGGGACATCACATGTTTGTCAGCAGCCAGTCCATTTACGCCGGAATGGTTTTTTCGTTTTTAAGTTTTCTCGTCGGGGTTCCTTCGGCAATAAAAGTTTTCAATTGGACGATGACGTTATATCGCGGCTCGATTTCATTTGAAGCGCCGATGCTTTACGCGCTCGGTTTCATCGGACTTTTTGTCATCGGCGGACTCACCGGACTCATGCTCGCGACGCTCGCGGTGGACGTTCACGTTCACGGAACCTATTTTGTCGTCGCGCATTTTCACTACATCATGGTCGGCGGCATGGTCACGGCGTTCATGGGCGGACTGCATTATTGGTGGCCGAAAATCACCGGGCGGATGTATCCCGAAAAACTCGCGCAACTCGCGGCGATCATCATGTTCGTCGGTTTCAACCTGACCTTTTTTCCGCAATTCGTCCTCGGCTATCTCGGAATGCCGCGCCGCGTCCACGATTACGCGCCGGAATTCCAAATTTACAATGTGCTTTCAACGGCCGGCGCGAGCATTCTCGGCCTCGCGTATTTATTGCCGCTGATTTATTTCATCTGGTCGCTGCGTCACGGAAAAAAAGCCGGCCCAAATCCGTGGCGCGCCACCGGACTCGAATGGAAAACGTCGTCGCCGCCGCCAAAAAATAATTTTGCCGAAACACCAATCGTCACTGAAGACGCATATAATTATCCGCCGCTAAATGAACTTGGAGAATCGCAGACTAAAGAAAATGAAATTATTGTTGAATAAAAATAATCCGGGAGCGCGCCCGCCCCGGCTGCTGAAAAAAATTCAGGCCAGCGGCCTGAACAATCATAGCCGAGGGCAACGCCCTCGGATAATCCACGACAAAATCATTTGCCCTGAAAGGGCAATCCAAGCGTGCGCGGAATTTTTTGGTTTGCCCTTTCAGGGCGAAACAACTTTCTTCAATCCCGAACCAAGGGCGTTGCCCTCGGCTACAATAGCGCAGACTTTCAGTCTGTTTTTTCGCAAAGACAATTGCCATGCCTGAAAAAAATCCCATCGTGGCCGAGCAATTCGAGGACGCGCAGCAGCAAGCCGAAGCCGCGCATCTCGGAATGTGGACGTTCATCGCTACGGAAATTTTATTTTTCGGCGGATTGTTTTTGGCCTATACGGTTTACCGCCATTTTTATTTCAGCGCCTTCGCCGCCGCGAGCAAACACACCGACGTGATGTTCGGCACGATCAATTCCGTGATTCTCTTAACGAGCAGTTTTACCATGGCCCTTGCCGTTCACGCTGCGAAGGAAAATCGCGTAAAAAAAATCGCGCCGTTTCTCGCACTGACTATTTTGCTCGGCCTCGCCTTTCTCGTCGTCAAAGGATTTGAATATCACAAGGATTTGCACGACCGCCTTTTGCCCGGCGCCAATTTCGATCCATCGTTGCCGCCGCAAGCGCAGATTTTTTTCTGGTTGTATTGGGCTATGACCGGGCTGCACGGCATTCACGTCACCGTCGGAATTGGAATCTTGACCGTCATGTTTTTGGGTGCGCGGCGCGGAAAATTTTCCGGCAGTTATTACACGCCCGTCGAACTCACCGGACTTTACTGGCATTTCGTGGACATCGTCTGGCTGTTTTTGTATCCGTTGCTTTATCTCGTCCAACGTCACTCATGAAAGCAAACCATCCAACAAAAAAACTTTTCGCGCTGATCTGGATTCTGCTGGTCGTCATGCACTTCACGATCCTCGGCATCGCGTATTACTTGAAATTTTTCGACACGCAGTTAATCGCCGCGCTCGTTTTCATCCAGATGATGCTGATCATCTTGTTTTTCATGGAAGTGCGTTACACCGCGAAACTGATCTGGATGTTCGTCGCCGCCGGATTTTTCTGGCTGCTGATTCAATTCGTTTTGGTCGCCAGCGATTATTTGACGCGCCAATGGCATTAATTCATTCAACCTCCGAAAGTCGTTCATCCAGATTCCAGGCGGCGCTGATAAGGGCGGTGTGCGATAGGCCGAGCGGAAAATTTCCGAGATGTTCGCCGCACGGGCCGAGTTCCTCGGCGTAAAGTCCGAGATGGTTTGCGTAGCCGAGCGTTTTTTCAAAAATGTAGCGCGCCTGTTTCAAATCGCCCGCGCGCGCGAGGCATTCCACATACCAAAACGAGCACGGCGAGAAAGTTCCTTCCCGGGGCGTCGCGGATTTTTTGTGGTTGTAGCGATAGACGAGCGAATCTTCGAGCAGTTTTTTTTCGATGGTTTGCATCGTGGATTTCCAGCGCGGATCGTTGGGGCTGATGAACTTCATCATGGGCATCAACAGCGCCGAGGCGTCCACTGTGTCCGCGCCGCGATATTGCACGAAGGATTTCAATTTCGGATTCCAAAAGTTTTCGTAAATATCGCGGTAAATTTTGTCGCGCACGCGGTGCCACCGGACGAGCGGCGCGGGGAATGAACGCCGGTGCGCGAGTTGAAGGGCGCGGTCAATCGCCGTCCAGCACATCACCTTGGAATATAAAAACTGCTTCGGCCGGCCGCGTTCTTCCCAAATGCCCGCATCCGGTTTTTTCCAATGTTGGCAAACCCATTCGGTGAGCGTGACGATGTTCCGCCAAAAATCATAGGAAATCGGCTCGCCATGTTTGTCATAAATCAAAACGGAATCCATCAGCTCGCCGTAAATGTCCAGTTGCAATTGTTCCGACGCGGCGTTGCCGATGCGCACCGGCGACGATTTCCGGTAACCTTCAAAATTTTTGAGCGTGCGTTCGGTGAGTTCGCGCCCGCCGTCCATGCGATACATCACTTGCAGCGGCTTGTCCGGTTTCAAATCCTGGCAACGCTTTTCAATCCACTCCATGAACGAACCCGCCTCGTCGGTGTAGCCGAGCCGCATCAGCGCGTAGAGCGTGAACGACGCATCGCGAATCCAACTATAGCGATAATCCCAATTCAGCCTGCCGCCAATTTTTTCCGGCAAACCAAAAGTCGGCGCGGCGACAATCGAACCGTGCGGCAACGAAGTCAAAAGCTTCAACGTGAGCGCGGAACGATTCACCATTTCGCGCCAGCGTCCGCGATATTTTGATTTGGCCACCCAGCCGAGCCAGAAATTCATCGTTTCCTTGAACGCTTCGGAAACATAATCATGATTGGCCGAGGGCGAATCGCCGTCCGCTTCTTCCAAAATGAACGACGCCGTTTGATCCGCGCGCAATTTGAATTCCGCAAACGCCTCGCCGTTTTCAATTTTCACGGGCACGCTCGCGCGCAGGCGCAATGGGCGAAGATTTTTTCCCGGGGGAATAAAAATAATTTCGTGCGGATTCTTTTTTTCAATCGTGTGGCCGGCGCGGCCATAATCAAATTTCGGCGCAAAAATCATTCGGAATGGAATTTCGCCGCGAATGACTTTGACCCGGCGCACCAGATTATGACTGTGCCCCAAATGTTGCATCGCCATGAGATCGGAAATTTCGGCGATGCTGTTTTCGCCGAAAAAGCGCGTCAGCAAAATGTTCGTGTCGGGAAAATAACGCTGGCGATTTTTGAATTTGTCGGCATGGACGGGCGCAATCTTGAAATGTCCGCCTTTTTTTGAGTCGAGCAGCGCGGCAAAAATCGTCGGCGAATCAAAATGCGGAAAGCACATGAAATCAATGGAACCGTCCATGCCGACGAGCGCTATCGTCGTTAAATCGCCAATCACGCCGTAGTTTTCAATCGGTTGGTAGTTATCCATCTTCATTTTAATGAGCTAAAGTCCTGCCAAAAAGTAGATTGATGAAATCGCCTGATTCTATTGAATTAGTTGCAAGCTGCAACTTTTTCCAGAAACTGTTTTTGCAATCTGCATTCAATTGCGCGCCCAAACCATAATCACGGGTTTCATTGCAAAATTCTGCGAGTGACAAAATGATTTTTTTACTGCATCTTCTATTTTGTCAAAGTCGCGGGACATTCCGCCAAACCATAAAATTTTCCCCGGACTTTGCGCTGATGTGATGGATGAATATGAGTGAATCTGCAAATAAGACCGGCGTTCAAAGCCTGGCTTATCTCGAAAATTTTTACGCCGATTATCGGCGCGATCCGCTTTCCGTGCCGCCCGAATGGCGCGAATTTTTTGCGGCGACGGTCAACGGCGACAACGCGCAAGTCGGTCCCTCGTTCAAACCGCGCAGCGTTTTCAATCCATTTCAATCGCCTGCGCCGGAACGCAACGGATTGCCGGCCGATTCGAGCGCGGCCAATTTAAGCGAGCGGGTGCATCGGCTCGTTCGCAATTATCGCGGGCGCGGCCATATCGTTGCCGCCGTCAACCCGCTGGGCGCGACGACGCCTTCACCTCCGCCAGAATTGGAACTGGATTTTTACGGTTTCACGGAAAGCGAACTCGACACGCTCGTCAATTTTCCGACGCTCAATTACGAAACGCCGTTGACCGTCCGTGAAATTTTTCAACATTTGCGCGATACTTATTGCCGTTCCATCGGCGCGCAATTTCTGCACATTGACGATTTGCCCATGCGCCAATGGCTGCAACGCCGCATGGAAAGTTCGCAAAACCGGCTGCAAGTTTCGCGCGCCGACCAGCTCCGCATTCTGACGCAGCTCACGGACGCGGTGGTTTTTGAGGAATTTCTCCGCAAAAAATTTCTCGGCGCGAAAACATTTTCACTCGAAGGCTGCGAAACCCTTTTGCCGTTGCTGGATCTGGCCATCGAAAAATCCGGTCATCAAGGCGTCAAAACTATTGTCATGGGCATGGGACATCGCGGGCGGCTCAACGTGCTGGCGCATATTGTGGGAAAAAGACCGTGCGAAATTTTTCAGGAATTCACCGATAGCGATCCCAAATTATGGCCGGAGCGCGGCGACGTGAAATATCACATGGGCCATAGCGGCGATTGGACGATGAGCGATGGCCGGAAAATTCATCTTTCGCTTTGTTTCAACCCGAGTCATTTGGAATTTGTAAATCCGGTCGTGCTGGGCCGCGTCCGCGCGCATCAGGACCGGTTTGGCGACCGCGAGCACCGCGAGGTTCTGGCTATTTTGATTCATGGCGACGCGGCGTTTGCCGGCGAAGGCGTCGTGCAGGAAACGCTCAACATGAGCAAACTTTCCGGTTACAAAGTCGGCGGCGCACTTCATATCATCGTCAACAATCAAATCGGTTTCACCACGCCGCCGGGCGAAGGACGCTCGACCACTTACGCGACCGATGTGGCGCGAATGTTGCAGGTTCCGATTTTTCATGTGAATGGCGAAGACCCGGAAGCCGTCGCGCAAGTCGTCCAACTGGCGATGGATTTTCGCGCGGAATTTCAATCGGACGTTTTTATAGATATGTATGGCTACCGCCGCCTCGGCCACAACGAAACGGACGAGCCGACCTTCACGCAGCCGGTGCTTTACCGGACAATTTCCGAGCGGCAAAACGTTCGCGAAGGTTATCTGGAACATCTGCTTGGACTCAAAAATGTTTCCCGCGAAGAAGCCGACAAAATCCTGGCGGGCTGTCATGCGAAACTGGAACACCAGTTGCAAGCGGCCCGTGCGGACCAGTTCGAAGTCATTCCGCAAAAGCGAAGTGTCTGGCAGAATTACATCGGCGGTTCCGAACCGGCCGGCGAACCGGATACCGGCGTGGAAATCAAAAAACTTTCCGGCTTACTCCAAAAACTTGTCGAACTGCCCGGCGAATTTCATGTGCATCCCAAACTGGCGCGCTCCCTTGAAGCGCGCGGCGAAATGGCTGAGGGCAAACATCCGCTTGATTGGGCTGCCGCTGAAGCACTCGCGCTGGCGACGCTGGCGACGGGCGGCGCGCGTATTCGTTTGACCGGACAGGACACCGGACGCGGCACTTTCAGCCACCGCCACGCCATTCTTTACGACCAGGAGGACGGCCATGGATTTATTCCTTTGCAACATCTCGCGCCCGAACAAGCGCCGGTGGAAATTGTCAACAGCCCGCTGTGTGAAACCGGCGCGCTCGGTTTTGAATATGGTTACAGTCTTGATTGCCCGAAATCGCTCGTGCTGTGGGAAGCGCAGTTCGGCGATTTCGCGAACGCCGCGCAAGTCATCATTGATCAATTCATCACCAGCGCGGAAGCCAAATGGCGCCGCTTGTCGGGACTCGTGCTGTTGCTGCCGCACGGATTTGAGGGCATGGGGCCGGAACATTCGAGCGCGCGGCTGGAACGATTTCTGGTGCTCGCGGCGGAGGACAACATTCAAATCGTCCAGCCCACCACGCCCGCGCAGTATTTTCATTTGTTGCGGCGGCAGGCGATCCGCAACTGGCGCAAGCCGCTCATCGTTTTCACGCCCAAAAGTCTGTTGCGCCATCCCAAAGTCATTTCAACTTTGGAAGATTGCGCGCACGGAAGTTTTCAGCGCGTCTTGCCGGATGAATTAAAATTGCCAAACGTAAAACGCGTTTTGCTTTGCACCGGCAAAATTTATTACGAGCTCGCGGCTTATCGCGAAGAACACCAACGCAACGACGTCGCCCTCATCCGGCTGGAACAACTTTATCCGTTGCACCCGGAAATTTTGGAAAATGTCTTGAAACCTTATGCGGACGGCACGCCCGCGTTGTGGGTTCAGGAAGAGCCGGCGAACATGGGCGCATGGCGTTATTTGCACGAGAAATTCGGCAAACATCTTCTGGGCCGGCTGCCCTTTGCGCCGATCAGCCGCCGGGAAGCGGCCAGTCCGGCCACCGGCTCGTCGCACGCGCACAAACACGAGCAGGAAAATCTGGTGCAGCGCGCATTCGGCGAGGCGGAAACGCCCTTTCAGACAGGCAGCAAATAAAAATTATGAGAGGTTTTTTCAACGGATTGGTGATCGGCATTATTTTAGGCACCGTCGGTTTTTGGTTCGTCCAAAAAAAAGCCCGTGAACATCCTGAAGCGCAGCAGCGTTACGAACGATCCGCCGCGCAATTGCGCACCAACGCCGCCGAGGCTGCGGAAAATATGTCCGCCGCCCTGCGCGCCAAATTGGACACGCTTGATTTGCACACCGATAAAATCAAGGATGAACTCGCGCGCACCGGAAAAATTTTCCGCAGCAAAACCCAGGGCGTCGGTGAAAAAGTGGCGGATGCCGCTTCCGATGCGCGCGCCGTGACGGAAATCAAGGCCAAGTATGCCGAAGATTCCACGCTTTCGGCCTGGAAAATTTCCGTGAGTTGCCATCAGGGTCATGTGACGCTTTCCGGCGCGGTTTCGTCGCCGGAAGACATTGGCAAAGCCGTCGCCCTCGCGCTTGACGCGGACGGCGTTCATGACGTGACCTCCAAACTTGAAGTGAAACCTAAAGAATAATTTTATGCCCATTGAACTAAAAATTCCTTCCGTCGGCGAATCCATCACCGAAGTCCAAATCAGCCAGTGGTTGAAATCCGAAGGCGACACCGTCAAACAGGACGAAACCGTCGCCGTCATTGATTCCGAAAAAACGACTTTGGATTTGCCCGCGCCGAACGCCGGCAAGCTCATTAAAATTTTGCACCAGGCCGGTGAAACCGTGAGCGTAGGCACGGTGGTCGCCCATCTCGAAGCCGATGGCGAAAGCGTCAAATCCGAATCCGCCAAACCAAGTTCGGAAACTAAAAGTGCCGGCGAATCTAAAACGGAAAAGCCAAAACCCGTCGAGCCGGCAAAAGAGAATTCAAAAGTTGATTTGGGAAAAAAATCCGCGCCCCAAGAAGCGGCAGCCGAACCAAAGCCGGTTTCTAAAATCGAAACAAAAACTTCGGCGCCCGATTTGCCAGCCGCGCAAAAATCTTCGTCCAAACGCGAAGAAGAAATTGTGCCGATGACGATGTTGCGCCGGACGGTCGCGCGCCATCTGGTCGAAGCGCAGCAGACGATGGCGATGCTCACGACTTTCAACGAAGTGGACATGTCCGCCGTGCAGTCGGCGCGCAAAGAGCAGCAGGAAGCGTTTGAAAAAAAATATCAGGTGAGATTGGGACTCATGTCCTTTTTCGTGAAAGCAACGATTGATGCGTTGAAACAATTTCCGCCCCTCAACTCCGAGATTCGCGGCCACGACATTGTTTATCGCAATTATTTCGACATGGGCGTGGCCATCGCGACGGATCGCGGGCTGGTGGTTCCGGTTTTGCGGGATGCCGAGCGCTTGAGTTTTGCGGAAATCGAAAAGGTCATCGGCGATTTTGCGCGGCGCGCGAAAGAAGGCAAACTTAAGCCCGACGAACTGGCGGGCGGCACGTTCACGATCACCAACGGCGGCGCGTTCGGTTCGCTGCTTTCGACGCCGATCATCAATCCGCCGCAAACGGGGATTTTGGGGATGCACACGATCCAGGAACGGCCGGTCGCGGCGCAAGGGCAGGTGGTCATTCGCCCGATGATGTATGTGGCGCTGACTTACGATCATCGCATCGTGGACGGGCGCGAAGCCGTTATGTTTCTCAAGCGCATCAAGGAAACCATCGAAAATCCAGCGCGAATGCTGATCGAAATTTGATGGCGCAAAAAATCCGATCAAAAATTTGGCGATTCTGTTTTTAATTTTTCCAGCAAACGAGCGTCGGCGGCGGGAAATTCAAAATTGTCCAATTCTGATTTGCCAATCCATTTGAACGCCGCGCATTCGAGCGGTTGCGGCTGGCCGGAAATCAATTCGCAAACGAAAAATTTCAGGCGGACATTTTTTTCGGGATAAGCGTGCGTGATTTCTGAAAATAATTTGGCGACGGAAATTTCGATTCCCAGTTCTTCCCGGATTTCACGAACGAGACATTTCTCGAAAGATTCGTTGGCTTCTCTTTTGCCGCCGGGAAATTCCCAAAATCCGCCGAGGTGCGATTTCGCATGACGCTGCGTGATTAAAAGTTTGCCGTTGCAAAAAATCAAAGCCGCAGCCACTTCGATGATTTGGCTCATCTGCCCACGCTTTTGTAAATCCAACCGAGCCGTTTCATTTCCTCGTGGTCAAAAAGATTTCGTCCGTCAAAAAGAATCGGATGCGTGAGCGATTTTTTGGCGCGCGCTAAGTCGAGCTTTTTGAATTCTTCCCATTCGGTCGCGACGACGATTGCGTCGCAGCCTTCGGCCACGTCGTTCATGTCTTCAACGAAAGTGACGCCCGGCAAAATGGATTTTGCCTTTTCCATCGCTTTCGGATCGTGAACGCGCAGGCTCGCGCCATCGCGCAAAAGTCGCTGGCACAAATCAATCGCGGGCGAAGAGCGCACGTCGTCGGTGTTTTGCTTGAACGCCAAACCGAGCACGCCGATTTTTTTATCTTTCAAAACCCAAAGCGTGTCCGTGATTTTTTTCACGAAACGTTCCATCTGGTCGGAGTTGATGCGCTGAACTTCTTTGAGCAATTTGAAATCGTAACCGATTTGTTCGGCGATTTTAATGAACGCGCTCAAATCTTTCGGAAAGCAACTGCCGCCGAAACCGATTCCGGCGTTCAAAAATCTGCGGCCAATTCTTTCATCAAGTCCAATTCCTTGCGCGACTTCCTGCACATTCGCGCCGGCGGCTTCGCAAACATTTGCAATCGCGTTGATGTAAGAAATTTTCAACGCGAGAAAAGAATTCGCCGCGTGCTTGATGAGTTCGGCGGAATTGATGTCGGTGACAATGATCGGCGCTTGGAACGGCGTATAAATTTCGCGCATCGCGGCGACGGGACGTTGCGAACGAACGCCAATAACCACGCGGTCGGGATGCATCAAATCGCCAACGGCAAAACCTTCGCGCAAAAATTCGGGATTGCTGACGACATCAAATTCCGCGCTGCTTTTGCAATAACGCTTGATCGTTTCGGAAACTTTTTCGCCGGTTTTGACGGGCACGGTGCTTTTGTCCACGACAATTTTGTAACTGGTCATCGCGGCGGCGATGTCGCGCGCGACGCGTTCGATGTAACTCAAATCCACCGAGCCGTCGGTTTGCGGCGGCGTCGGCACGGCGATAAAAACCACGTCAGATTTTTCCACACCGTCAGCGGTGCTGTTGGTAAAATTCAAACGTCCTGCGGCGACATTTTTTTTTACGAGTTCTTCGAGGCCGGGTTCATAAATGGGAATGCCGCCGCCTTGCAACATTTTCACTTTGGCGGCGTCGTTGTCCACGCAAATGACTTCGTGGCCGACTTCCGCGAAGCAAGCGCCCGTGACCAAACCGACGTAACCGGTGCCGATGATTGCGAGCTTCATTAGTGTGACAAATTAAAAGGCATCGTCGCGGCGGGGGCGGCTGGCGCGGATTTCAACGTGGCTGGCGAACTGACTTTCAGTTCCACCAAAAACCGGCGCGCTTCCGTGCCCATCGGGCTATTGGGAAAAGTTTGGGCGAGGTCTTCGTAAAGTTTTTGCGCCTCGGAAAATTTTCCTTGCTGCTGGTCAAGGTGCGCGAGCGCAAATTTGGCGGCGGCAAGCACGCTCAAGTCGGAAGTCTGGCCGGCGGCTTTTTGATACGCAGCGACAGCCAAATCCGTTTTATCCTGCGCATAAAGGCTGGCGGCGATGCCGAGATCGGCCTGCGGCAAAAAAACATTGTCGGGATAAGCGCTGGCAAATTTTTCAAATTGCGCCTGGGCGTCGGCGTATTTGCCGGCGTCGAACAAGGCCGCCGCGCCTTGCAACATCGCCCGTTCGCCTGCGTAGGTGCGGGGATGTTGCGCGGAAATTTTTAGCAATTCAACGCCATTGCCGGAAAGCATCGCCTGCGTCACCGCCTCGCCGGCGGTAATCTCCTTTTGATTTTGCCGCCAGACATAAAATGAAAAAATAAAAATAGCGATGAGAATTATCACCGCGCCAAAAATGAGGCGTTTCGCGTTGGCCTCAAACCACGGCCAAAGCCGGAACAGATATGTCGTTGCGTCTTGTGATTGCATAATGGGCGTGCAATCTTTCGCGGTAACGCGAAAAACGCAAGCTTGAAATCATCCGCGTTGACGAAATTAAAATCATGAAAGGCCAAATCATCGGTCTGCTCGGCAAAAGAAATTATGTCCCGGCGAATGTGCCGGAACTGCTCCGGCTGCTTAAATTGTCGCCCAATCGTCAGCAGGAATTGCAGGCTGCGCTGCGGCAGTTGGAGCAATCCGGCGCGGTCGCGCGCATCAAAGGCAATCGCTACATCCTGCCGCGCGAGGCGGATTTGATTCCCGGACGCATTCGCATGAATCGCGCCGGAAAAGGTTTTCTTCAACCGGACGATTCTGCGCTCAAAGAAATCTCCATTCCTGAAAGCGCCACGGGCACGGTCTTGCATGAAGATCATGTGCTCGTGCGCCGCGATGTGCGCCGAAAAAATTTTCACGGCGACGACGCGCAGGAAACGGGAACCATCGTTCGCATTCTGGAACGCAAACGCACGCAAATCGTCGGCACGCTGCAACGCGGACGACAATTTCTTTTCGTCACGCCCGATGATCCACGAATTCCGCACGATGTTTTAGTTCCCGAACCGCGCGACGTAGGCCGGCCTGCGCACCTTGGCGACAAAGTGGTGGTCGAATTGCACGAATGGGAATCGCCGCATACAAATCCCGAAGGCGAAATCATCGAAGTCCTCGGTGCGCCGGACGAAGAAGGCGTGGACATGCTTTCCGTTTTGCGCCAATACGATTTGCCGCTGCACTTTCCAAAACCGGTTTTGGCCGAGGCGAACGCCATCGGAAAAATTGTCAATCCGCGCGACGAAGCGGGCCGCGTGGATTGCCGCGCGCAGCAGGTCATCACGATTGATCCCGACGATGCGAAGGATTTCGACGACGCGATTTGTCTCGAACGCCTTTCGCCGGAGCAATGGCGTCTCTGGGTTCATATCGCGGACGTGTCGCATTATGTGAAGCCCGGCACCGCGCTCGACCTCGAGGCGCGCAAACGCGGCAACTCGACTTACCTTGTGGATCGCGTCATCCCGATGCTGCCGGAAGCGTTGAGCAACGAACTGTGCTCGCTGAAACCAAATGCGAATCGCCTGACCAAATGCGTCGAGTTTCTAATGTCAAACGACGGGCGCGTGTTGAGCGCAAAATTTTATTCCGCCGTCATCCATTCACAGCGCCGTTTTGCTTACGGCGAAGTTCTGGAAATTCTTCAGCGCAAACCGGCAAATGACCCGATTGAAAAGATGTTGCATCAGGCGCACGAACTTGCTCAAAAAATCCGCCGCCTGCGTTTCAAAAATGGCTCGCTCGACCTCGATTTTCCCGAAACAAAAATCCGCCTGGACGAGCGCGGAAAAATTCTGTGCATCGAAAAAACCGAGAACGACATTTCGCATCAATTGATCGAGGAATACATGCTGCTGGCGAACGAAGCGGTGGCGACGCGCCTGATGAGTTTTCGCACGCCGGCGATTTATCGCGTTCACGAAGACCCTGACCCGCGACGTTTGCAGGAATATCGCGAGGAAGTTCTGGCCCATCATGTTTCATGCGGCAATTTGAACCAGCCCGCCGAAGTGCAAAAGCTATTGCAAAAACTCGGCACGTTGCCGATTGGTCAGGCGCTGAAGATCGGATTTCTCAAATCGCTGATGCGCGCGCGCTACGCGGTTGAGCCGCTCGGCCATTATGGTTTGGCCAAGAAAAAATACACGCATTTTACTTCGCCGATTCGCCGCTACGCCGACCTTGTGGTGCATCGCGCTTTATTTGATAAAAATTCGGTTGCGACTTCCGCGTTGAAAGAAATCGCCGACCATATTTCCGTGACGGAACGCAATTCCGCCGACGCCGAACGCGACAGCAAGGACATGAAACTTTTTGCGTTCTTGAAAGCGCAACTTGCTTCCGGCCACCCGCAAAAATATCCTGCGCTCGTGACCGACGTGCGCAATTTCGGTTTTTTTGTGGACGTGCCCGGCCTGGCGATGAGCGGCCTGGTGCCATTGTCATTGATGGACGACGATTTTTATGTTTTTGATGAAGCTCGCCGGAATTTAGTAGGTCGCCGCACGCGCCGGATAATTCGACTTGGGGACAAACTCACGGTGCAAGTGGCCAGAGTGGATGGCTTCAAGAAACAAGTGGACTTCTGCCTTGCTGACAACATAAATCGGCGCCCACGGGTTAAGCAACTAACTTAAAGGCAAATCGCAATGTGAAGTTTTGATTAAAGTTGCAGTCTGCATTTGATTATTTTCAAGTAATTCTAAAAGTGCAAGAAACTTAAGGAAGTCAGGGAAAATTGCATGGCATTCAAAAAGCTAAAACTTTTTTGTGAATACGAAAAACTAAACAATTTAATTAAACTATTATGATTGCTTTGCTTCTTCCAATGTTCGGTGCCGTAGGTTTTTCTCTTATCTATCTCCTCTTGGGCGGAGGTTTGGGCGGCGCAATTCTAATTTTCATTATCGCTAAAATGTTTGGCAAATAAACTTACTTTGCCAAACCTGCCTGGTTTGGCGTGAGTTAAATTTCAAAGACACTATTTAATTGAGTGGTTGTTTATTAGCCTACGAATGCAAGTTTGCATTCGCATTTTTTTTATGCCATTTTGCGCATATAAGATTCTGATAAATTATGAATTCAATTTCCAACAAGCAATTGCTGGAAGCGCTTAACTGGCGCTATGCCACCAAATTTTTTGACGAAACAAAAAAAATCCCGGGGGATGTCTGGCAAACTTTGGAACGCGCGCTGATTCTTACGCCGACTTCTTACGGTTTGCAGCCTTATCATTTTGTTGTGATGACGGGCGCGGAAAAGCGCGCGGAATTGATGGCGCATTCATGGAAACAAAAACAGGTGGTTCAATGCTCGCATTACGTCGTGTTTGCGGCGCGAAAAAAAGTCACGGAGAGCGACGTGGATCATTGGATCCAACATTTGAGCGAAGTTCGCAAAGTGCCGCTCGATTCGTTGAAGGAATATCGCGGCACGATCATCGGCGATGTCGTGCATGGTTTGCGCAGCGTCGTCGTGCATGAATGGGCGACGCGCCAGGCTTACATCGCGCTCGGAAATCTGATGACTTGCGCGGCAATGCTCGGCGTGGACGCTTGTCCGATGGAAGGTTTTGTGCCGGCGGAATATGACCGCGTGCTGGAATTGGAAGAAATGGGTTATGGCGCCGTGGTCAATTGCGCGCTCGGTTATCGCTCGGAAAAAGATAAATATGCCGGCGTGCCCAAAGCCCGTTTTGAAGCATCGGATTTGATCCGGAAAATTTAACTGAAACTGTTCGCATGATCACCCTTCGCAAATCTGAAGAACGCGGCCATGTGAATCATGGCTGGCTCGACTCGCATTTCACATTTTCCTTCGCGGATTATTACGATCCAGCGCACATGGGCTTCCGCAGTTTGCGCGTCATCAACGACGACATCGTTGCGCCCGCGCAAGGTTTTGGCGCGCATCCGCATCGCGACATGGAAATCATCACTTATATCTTGAGCGGCGCGCTCGAGCACAAAGATTCGATGGGCAACGGACGAATCATCCGCCCCGGCGAAGTTCAATATATGGCGGCGGGCACGGGCGTGACCCACAGCGAATTTAATCCGTCAAAAAATGAGCCGGTGCATCTGCTGCAAATCTGGATTGTGCCGGATAAAAAAAATACAAAGCCGAATTACGCGGAAAAATCTTTTGCGAAAGTTGAAAACGGAAAATTGCACCTGGCTGTTTCCAAAAACGGACGCGATGGTTCCATCGCCATCAATCAGGACGCGGATTTGTGGGTCGGCAAATTAAAGCGCGGCGATAAAATCAATCATTCCTTCAAGCCAAACCGCCATGGCTGGCTGCACGTTGCCGAAGGCGAAATTGATTTTGGAAGTTTCTCGCTGAAAGCCGGCGATGCCGCCGCGTTGAGCGACGAAAAAGAGATTTCGTTGACCGCAAAATCGTCCGCGCAAGTTTTGTTTTTTGATTTGAATTAAATCCAATTCTCTTACAATCCAGCCAAACTCAAAACTGCCATGATCAAAAAAATCTTTGCGCCCGCCTATAATTCCGCCTCCGCCAATTTCGCGCTGTTCGTTTTGCGGGTCTGGATCGGATTGCAAATGTTCTTCCTGCACGGCTTGGACAAGCTCATGCACTTCAGCCAATATCAGGCGCACTTCGTGGATCCGTTCGGCCTCGGCGTCACGGCCAGCTTGGCCCTGTCCGTGTTCGCGGAATTTTTTGCGTCGCTGCTGCTGATCTTTGGATTGGTGACGCGCTTCGCCGCGTTTGTGCTGATAATTAACATGACCGTCGCCTTCATCGTCGGACAGCATGGGAAATTGACCGGCGGCGGCGAACTGCCCTTTGTTTATCTGCTGATTTATGTGGTGATCTTTCTGGCGGGGCCGGGAAAAATTTCCCTGGACAAGGCATTGTTCGGCAAACCCGCTTCCAGGGCTTGATACCCTTTAGATTTTTCCAAACTGTGCTTCGATAACCTGCTTGAAATTATTTTCGCCGGGTTGGACGATGGCAAATTCGCGTTTCGCATTTTCTGGCGAATCGCTGGCGTGCGCGGCATTGACCATGATGGTCGAGCCAAATTCGCGGCGGATGCTGCCGGGCGGCGCTTTGGAAGGATCGGTGGGGCCAAGCACGTCGCGAATTTTTGAGACGGCGTTCACCCCTTCATAAACCAGCGCGATGCACTTTTCCGTGCCGGACTGGTTTTTCTCTTTTTCAGACGAGCATTCCGATGGCGCGCGGCCGGACATGAAGCGAACGATATTTTCAAATTGATTATCTCCAAAAACCGGGCCCAGAATGTCGCCCAACGCCTTTTGTTCCGCAGCGGGAATTTTGAAGCCGAACTCTTTTTCCAGGGCGACCGTGGCGCGCCCGCCGATGACATCCTTGAGTTTGACCCGCAGAAATTCGCGAACCGGGCCGTAAAACTCCATCGCCTGCGCCGTGCTCATGCACAAAACTTTGATGCCGACGATGTAAAGGCCGGTGCGCGAAAGGAAATCAATCACATTGCCCGGGCGGCCCGTCGCAAAACGAAAATTATCCGGTTTGATCAAAACCAGCGTGCGCTCGACTTTCTCATCCGGCTGATACGCGATCAAGTTTTCCAGCACCCCGCCGTCGCTGTCGGAAAAGCGCGCCCACAATTTTAATTTTTTTTCCGCTTCCGCCCCATTGGGCGAGGCCAGCGCCGCCGGTTCGAAGTAACGCACCTGGCCGTTTTCATCCATGATCAAATCGCCAAAAGTGTCGCGAATGGATTCGCCCACGCGCCGTTCGGGATTGAGATTGCCGACGACGGAGCGGGCTTTGCGCACGGCTTCATCACCGCGAAAAAGCATCGCCATCACGCGCCGGCGCTGGCCCGTTTTTGGATCCGGCGAAAGGTTTTGCAGGACGTATTGCCGGAGCAGTTCCTGGATTTTTCGATCCTGCGGGTCGTGCGCGGAGACAATCGTCTCGGCATATTCCTTCACCAGTTCCGCACTCGGCGCGAACATTCGCATCGCCGCCAGATCCAAGCCGGTGCGCGAAATCAAACGGCTCAAAATGCCGCCCGTGCGTGATTTGTGAAGCGAATACGGCGTGACGATGACGTAAGCCAGTTCTTGCGACATATCAACTCGGCGGATGAGTGGGCGTGGCGGCGGCGGGCGTGGCTTTGCCGCCCAAAATCTTGAACATCACCGTGCCGCAAGCCGGGCATTTGCCTTTGATCGCCTTGCGCCCGTTCTTCATCGTTTCCTCGATGCCCTCGGCGATCTCCCGCTTGGCCTTGCATTTAACGCAATATCCTTCAGCCATAAAAACTTTTACCGTCCGCGCTTCATGCCCGAACGGTGAAACCAGCATAGCCAAGCCCAATCCAAAGCGCAACCCGGAAAAGGAACCTGTTCAAAAAAGCCTTAAATCAATCATTTGCGGGTGTTATGTCGAGATTTTTGAACCCCCGCACATGGGCCGGTTTGCCGGGGAGGAATCAGCGATTATGTTTTCTAAAAACGCCGTAGCGGTCGTGGCCGAAATGATAAATCTTCGCGACATCAATCCGGAATTTCTTGAGCCAGGTGAATTCCTCGCCACAATTCAAAATCACGAACGACAAACCGACGCCGACGAGCAACGCGGTGCCAATCAACTCGGACAAATAAGTTTGCCACGGAATCTTCACGACCGTGAAAGCATAAGCCGGATTTGCCGATTGAAATCAAAAAGTTCTTGGCGGTGCGCCAACTTTGCCGCCGCTGCCTTTAGCGGGCGCGAACGAGGCGCACCTGACCTTTTTCTCCCAAGATCAGCGGCAGGCCAAGCCGGGCATTTTCCGCGCGCAGTTGCCGGGCCACGCGGCGAAACGCGCGTTCGGCGCGGGTGACAAAAGCGGGGGCTTTGTTCACTTTGCGCGGGCGATGTCCGTTATGCTTCATGTGTCAATCAATTGTTGCACAGATTTTATATCATGCGTGGTGGAAATGGCGAGCCGTTTCACCGGCAGTCCACGACTGTCCCAAACCGCCCAGCGCGTCGCCAACGGCAGATAGTCGGCAAGCAGATGAATGAGGCTGCGCTTGAAGCGGCGACGGATGTCAACAGCCGGAACGTGATGTCCGCCTTGTTGCACGCGCTGGCGCACGCGGGCGATTGCCTGTGCCGGACTGGCTAGCCAGAGGTAATGCAATTCGATTTCGTAGCCGAGCCGCCGGGCGCGCTGGAAAAGCCGGATGTAAGTTTTGCCGCTCAAAGTGCTTTCCAGCGCGAAGGTTTCGCGGCGACGAAGGCATTCATCCACTTGCGTGAGCAACAGACGCGCAGCGCGAACCGCACCGGCACTGGGTTTCAGCGGTGAGATTCCACGCGCGAGTTCGTCCGCGTTTAAGAAGCGAAGACATTTCACTTCCGTCGGCAAAAATTGTTTGGCGAAAGTGGTCTTGCCTGCGCCATTGCAACCGGCGATCAAATAAATCGTTGGCGGGATTGTAGCCATTTAACTTTTCTGCGCTTCCTTCGCCCAAGCGTCTTTCAACGTGATTGTGCGATTGAAAATTAATTTCTGGGAATTGGAATCTTTGTCCAAGGTAAAATAGCCGATGCGCTCGAATTGATAGCGCAATTCAGGCTTCGCATCTTTCAAAGTCGGTTCCAGCTTGGCGGTGATGACTTCGAGCGAGCGCGGGTTGAGGACGGATTTGAAATCGCGTCCGTCCTTCTCCGGCTCGGCTTCGGTGAAGAGCCGGTCGTAAAGGCGCACCTCGGCGTCCAGCGCGTGCGCGGCGCTCACCCAATGGATCGTGCCTTTGATTTTGCGACTCGCCGTCGCGCCGCCACTCTTGCTGTCGAGGTCGGCGGTGCAGCGCAGTTCCAGCAAGTTGCCGGCAGCGTCCTTAACTACTTCTTCGCACTTGATGATATAAGCATACTTAAGGCGCACTTCGCCGCCGGGCTTCAAACGGAAAAATTTCGGCGGCGGAATTTCCTGGAAGTCGTCGCGCTCGATGAACAGTTCGCGGCTGAACGGAATCTTCCGCCGCCCCGCGCTTTCGTCCTCGGGATTGTTGACGGCGTCGAGTTCCTCAACTTTACCTTCGGGGAAGTTGGTAATAATGACTTTGAGCGGGCGCAACACGGCGAGCCGGCGCAAGGCGCGTTGGTTCAAGTCCTCGCGGATGGCGTGTTCGAGCACCGCCACGTCCGTGAGGCCGTTGAATTTCGTGATGCCGATGTGATACGCGAAGTTGCGCAACGCTTCCGCCCTCACGCCGCGCCGGCGGATGCCGCAAATCGTCGGCATTCGCGGGTCGTCCCAGCCGGTGACGAGCTTTTCTTCCACGAGTTGCATCAGCTTGCGTTTGCTCAAGACCGTGTAACTCAGATTGAGCCGCGCAAATTCATATTGTTTCGGCAACGCGCGCGGCAGGCCGAGCGCTCCGAGGATCCAATCGTAAAGCGGGCGATGCACCTCGAACTCCAGCGTGCAGAGCGAGTGCGTGACGCCTTCGATATAATCGCTCAGGCAATGCGCGAAATCGTAGAGCGGATAAATCTTCCACTCGTCGCCGGTGTGATGATGCGCGGCGTGGCGGATGCGGTAGAGCAGGGGATCGCGCAGCCACAGGTTGGGCGACGCCATGTCAATCTTCGCGCGGAGCGTGCGCGCGCCGTCGGGAAACTCGCCGTTTTTCATGCGGCGAAACCACTCGAGGTTTTCTTCCGGCGCGCGCTGGCGGAATGGCGAATCTTTGCCGGGGCGATCCGGCGCGCCGCGATAATGTTCCGTTTCGGCGGGCGACAAATCGCAGACGTAGGCGTGGCCGCGTTCGATCAACTGCTCCGCGTAATCGTAGAGCTGGCCGAAGTAATCGCTCGCGTAAAAAGGTTCGCCCATTGCGGAGGGCGGAGGGCGGAGGGCGGATTCGGAAATTGCCGGAAGATAAAAATCGCGTTGGCCGTCGCCGCTGATGGTTTCCGGCGCCCGGCCTTTTTCTTTCAAGCCCAGTTGGTCGTCCGCCCAGCCGCCGATGAGCCAGTGCACATCTTCGCGAATCGAATCCACATACTCGACGTCTTCCTTCGCGGGGTTCGTGTCGTCCAGGCGCAGATTGCAGACGCCGCCGAACTCGCGCGCGATGCCGAAATTCAGGCAGATGCTTTTCGCGTGGCCGACGTGCAGGTAACCGTTCGGCTCCGGCGGAAAGCGCGTGTGGATGACCGGATATTTTTGCGCGGCGACGTGCGCGGCCACGAGGTCGCGGATAAAATCCGACGGCGCGGCGGGAATTTCTTTGAGGTCCAGGCTCATAAATTTTTTGAAGGCTAACAAACGAACGGCGATTGTCCAAACGAAGACCGCTCCGGCTCCTTCCCGCGCGGTTTATTTCTTTTCCATCGCGGCGGAGTATTCGCCCCGGCGCGCGGCGCGGTTGCAGCGGGCGCGATGCACCAGGGCTTTTTGCGCCGCTTCCACGTTCGCCTCCTGGCCCCGCCAGATTTCCAAAGCCGGTTGCTGGAGGGCGCGCGAAAAGGAAAACGTCAGCGCCCACGGCAGCCACGCCTTGAAGCGGACATTCATCGCGTTCAACCGCGCGGACGCCAGTTCAGCGGGTTGGCCGCCGGACAAAAACGCGATCCCCGGCACGGCGGCGGGCACGGTCCGCAAAAGCGTTTTCACTGTGGCCACGGCCACGGCCTCCACCGATTCCTGCTCGGGGCAATCCAGGCCCGGCAACACCATGTTCGGTTTGAGCAGCATCCCTTCCAGGAGCACGCGCTGGCGCTCGAGTTGGCGGGACACAATTTGCAGCGTGGCTTCCGTGGCCTGGCGGCATTGTTCCAACATGTGCGCCCCCTCCATCAACACTTCCGGCTCGACGATGGGCACGAGGCCCGCTTCCTGGCACAGCGCGGCGTAACGCGCCAGCGCGTGCGCGTTGGCTTCCATGCAGCTGCGGCTGGGAAGGTTTTCGCCGATGACGATCACCGCGCGCCACTTGGCGAACCGCGCGCCCAACTGAAAGTATTCCGCCAGCCGCTCGCGCAAGCCGTCCAACCCTTCGGTGATTTTCTCGCCGGGATGGGCCGCCAACGCTTTGGCGCCCGCATCCACCTTGATGCCGGGAATGATCCCTGCCTCCTGGAGAATTTTGAGGAAGGGCGTGCCGTCTTTTTTCTGCTGGCGGAGGGTTTCGTCGAACAGGATCGCGCCGCTGATGCTCTTGCCCAGGCCGGGCGCCGTCACGATCATTTCCCGATACGCGCGCCGGGCTTCCACCGTTTGCGGGATGCCCAGCTTCGCGAAACGTTTATGGCAAGTGGGATTGCTTTCATCCATCGCCAGCAGGCCTTTATGATCGGCCACCAGCCGGTGGGCAGTCTCCAATAACAAGGGCGCGTTCATGGCGATACTGTCGCGGCGCGCGGGGGCGCGGTCAAGAACAGTTACAGGTTGCAAGTTGAAAGTTGAAGGTTGGTCAAGGCCAGTTACAGGTTGCAACTTTCAACTTTCAACCTGCAACTTTCAACCTGTAACCCGCACCCCGCCCGGCAACGGCAGGATTTGTTCCCAGGGATGACCGGCCACCCGCACCGGCCCGGCCAGGCGCGCGCCGGGACTCCGGGAGAGACTCACTTGCGCGACGAGCAAGGGCAACAGCATGTCCGCCTCCACTTTCACGACCCGGAAAGAATCCACCATCTCTTTGAGGGCAAAGAAAGTCGCCGCGCGCTCGGATAAAAAGTCGAACGCTTCGCTGATGTCCGCGCTCCAGGTCGAATCGCACCGCAGGAACTGCGCCGTGCGGGCCTGTTGCAGGAAAAATTTCATAGGGTTTTTTGAGGGGAGCGTTGGTGGTGGGGGGGTGGATGGCCGCATGATTTAGCGAACCTGCGGCACGCGCACATCGCCCGTGTGGTTGAGCACGCCAAAGGCGAACAGCAGCCAGACGACGACGCAGATGACGACGACGACGTTCAGGATTTTTTTGATCTTCCCGTCCATCGGGATGTAGGTGTTGACGAGCCAGAGCAGCACGCCGATGATGATCAAGGTGATGATGAGGTGGAGGAGTGACATAGGTTGTTTTAATGTTGCCGGTTGGTGTGAACTTTCATCCAGCTAAACTAAACCGAAAAATCCGCCGGCGATATGGGGTGTTACCCTAACGCGGCTCTGATTTAGAATGAGCGCAGTAGCAGCCGATGTGAATCGGCTCTAATTTTAGAATGAGCGAACGGACGTTCGCTGCTACGAAATCTGATTTAGAATGAGCGCAGTAGCAGCTGGCGTGAGCCGGCTCTGATTTTAGAATGAGCGAACAGACGTTCGCGGCTACGAAGCCTGCTTTTTACGCGCGCCGGAATGGTTTTTCGTGGCCGCCGACTCATTTTCCGGCGCGTCAGGATGGTTTTTACTCGACGCAGAACCATTCTGACACGACGCAGAACCATCCTGATACGAGCCGGAACCATTCTGACACGAGCCGGAATCATTCTGATACGAGCCGGAATCATTCTACCTCACCGCCGGAGCATTCTACCACGCCGTCGGACCATTCCACCTCGCCGTCAGACCATTCCACCTCACCGTCAGACCATTCCACCTCGCCGTCAGACCATTCCACGTCGCCGTCGGACCATTCTACCACGCCGCCAGACCATTCCACCACGCCGTCAGACCATTCTACCTCACCGCATTTTGCACGGCACAGGCCGAAAATGCCCAGAAACACGCGGCCAGACCTTTCCCCGGCGTTCTCGTGGGTAGAACATCCAAAGCACCTTTGGGCTGTCGCGGAGCGACGGTGGAAATTAGCCGGGGACAACGTCCCCGGTTGAGCGGCCCGGCCAATCCGTCCCGCGAGGGACGATGGAAATACCGGCCATTTCCCTCGTCCTTTCAGGACACACAGGATTTGGGGGCGCCTTTCCCGGCACGCTGTGCCGGGCTAATTTCCGAGGTCGCTCCGCGACCATTCCTCTTTACCCATCCCCAACGTCGAGGAACCGGAAAGGCCTTGCCGCCGCCGTTCCGCCAGTTTAGGGGGCGGAGGACAGCTCGCGGGGACGCTCGCCCCACCTCCCACCTGCAACTTTCAACCTGCAACCTGCAACTAAATAACAGTGAATTGCACGCTGCTTTCGATGATGCCCGCGCTGATGGCATAGCGGGTGAGGCTGGCGGTATCGTGGATGTCCAGCTTCCGCATGAGATGCTCGCGATGTTTCTCCACCGTCTTGGGGGTGATGCCCAGCTCCGCCGCCGTTTCCTTGTTGGCCTTGCCTTCGGCGATGAGCTGGAGCACTTCCACCTCGCGCGAGGTCAGGGCGGCGTTTTTCTGGCGGCGCAATCCTGCGCGGTTGCGCGCGGGCCGCTGGAGCCGCGCCTGGCGTTGGGCAATGGTCGGGCTGAAAAAGGTTTTGCCCGCGTGCACTTCCCGGATGGCCCGGCACACGTCGTGCGCGGAGACTTGCTTGAGGAGAAAGCCCGCCGCCCCAGCCTGCGTCGCGTTGGCGACATACGCATCATCGCTGTGCGCGGAAAGCATGAGCACCCGGGCGGCGGGATTCTCCTTGAGAATCTGCCGGGCGGCTTCCAAACCATTGAGCAGCGGCATGGCGATGTCCATGAGGATCACGTCGGGCCGCAATTTTTTGGCCAGCCGGACGGCGGCGCGGCCATCCTGCGCCTCGCCCGCCACGTCAAAGCCCTCTTCGAGTTCGAGCATCTTGCGGAAGCCTTCGCGCACAATGGTATGGTCTTCCGCTAATAGAACGGTGATGGTTTTCATAAAGTTTCAGGGCGGGTTTTCAAAGGATGACGGCCCCGGCCCGCAGTTTTTTGGGGGCGGGAAGAGTGGCGATGACGGTGGTGCCGTGGCCGGCGACGGAGTGGATGGCAAAATGGCCGCCGACCATTTCGAGACGCTCCCTCATGCCGATCAGGCCGAGACGTTTTTGGCTCCGGGCCTTGAGCACGCGGGCCGCGTCGAAGGCGTGGCCGTTGTCCGTGATCTTCATGCCCACGCCGCCGGGCAGTTTATGGAGGTCCACTTCCACGCGGCTGGCCCGGGCGTGGCGCGAGACATTGGTGAGCGCCTCCTGCGCGACGCGGTAAAGGATGGTGCGCTGGCTGGCGTCCAATGGGTCAAGACCGGCATAGACTTTCAAGTGAACATGGAGGCGCGTGCGTTTGGAAAACAGTTTCACGAAGGAATGCAGCGCGGGGATGAGGCCGAGATCGTCCAGCACCGCCGGGCGCAGGTCGCGGGCGAATTCATGGATGAGGTCCACGGATTTTTCCACGAGCCGCTGCGTGCGGGCGAGGTGGCGGTCGAGGCGCCGGGGGTTGGCGGCCTCTTTTTTCAAGGCGGCGAGCCGGAGATTGATGCCGGTCAAGGTCTGGGCGATGACGTCATGGAGGTCGCGGCTGATGCGTTTGCGCTCTTCTTCCTGCGCGGAAATAATCTGGCGGGACAATTGCCGCAATTGCTCCTGCATGTGGAGGGACTGCTCCAAAAGCTTGCGCTGGTGTTGCTCGCTTTTGGTGAGCGCCTGCTCGACCGCCTGACGCCGGACGATTTCGCCTTTCAATTTCGCGTTGGCGACGGTGAGCACTTCCAGGCGGCGGCGCGCTTCCAGGCGTTCGAGTTCGATGATTTCCTTTTGGAGCTGGCTGTTCAAGTGCTCCGCCGTTTCCGTAAGCTCATGCTGGCGCACCGAGCCGAGCACGAGCGCCTCGTTCAGGGCGAGCATCTTTTTTCGGGAGGGGACGGCCTGGTTCACGGGGGTGTTGCGGTGGCTAATGGGTCGCCTTCGGTTCGGGCGCGACTTCTTCCCGTTTGCCAACCCGCTCCGGCAACCCGCTGGTCAGCCGCGCATAATCCGTCCGGCGCGGGTGGATGATCACCATGCCTTTGTCCGTGATGACATATTCGCGGATGTCCTTGCTGTGGTTGCCGCCGCGCATTTTGATGACGACCATCACTTTCCGAAGCTGGCCGTCTATCTCCACATAGCGCAGCCGGATGATGTCATCGGTGAGAAAGGAGATTGTATAATGGCTCAGCGACATCTCGGTGAACTTGTCCTCCACCTCCACCGTGCTAAGGATCGTGACTCCCGCGCCGGTCAACGCCGCGATCATGCGATAGAGCGACTCGCGGAAGTCCTCGCGGAAACCGGGCGCGAGCGCCATCTCAAAACCGACCAGCGAGTCAATCACCAGCCGCCTGGCGCCGACCCGTTTGATGGCGTCGAGAATCTCCTGCATGGTTTCATCCACGGAAAGGTCGAGCGGGCGCAGGTAAAGGATTTCGAGCTTCCCCTTTTCCTGCGGCGTTTTCAGGTTCAAGCCGAAACTGTCGGCGCGCTCCGTGTAGCCTTTCGGGCGTTCCTCGAAGATCGCCATGATGCCCGGTTCGCCCTGGCGCAGGCCGGCGGCGATAAATTGCGTGGCCAGCGCGGATTTGCCCGTGCCCGAAGGCCCGGCCACCAGCAGGCTGTCGCCTTCGAGAACGCCCCCGCCCATCATCTTGTCCAATTCGGGAATGCCGGTGGAAAGCCGGCGCCGCCGCAACGGTTTCGCTTTGGGGCCGGTCAATCCCAGCGTGCGCGAGAAGGCTTGCAACCCGTCGTCGGTGATGCGGATGGTGTGCAAGCCCGGCACCGACCCCACGCCGCGCAATTTGTAGATCTGCAATTTTCGCACCACGGAATTTCTTTCCGGCACCTGCGAGAGCCAGAGCAGGCCGTCGGCGACCGTGAAGAGCGGATTGTCGCGCATCTCATCCACGGTGTATTCGCCGACCAAAAACGACGTGGCCTGCCAACTGGTCAGGAACAGGGCGAGCCGCTGGATGAAGGATTGCATCTCCACTTCGCGGGCGCCGGCCATCGCCTTGCGCACCACGGTGCGGAAAGAATCCACCACCACGATGCCCGGATTGACCGCCTTGACTTGCCGGATGATCTCCTCAAGAACGGTGTCCAAATCCTTTTCCAGCACCACGTCGGAAAGGTTGATGAAGCGGACGGCGCCGCCCAGCTTGGATTCGTCGAAGAAAGAATACTGTTGCTGATAGCGCAACATCTTCAACGCCGGTTCCCCCAGGACGGTGAAATAGAGCGCGGGCCGCTTCACCGTCGCATTGGCAAAAACGATCTGATGCGTCAGCGTGGTCTTGCCGCAACCCGGCGTGCCGGCGATGATGTTGAAAGAGAACTCGGGAAGGCCGCCGCCCAGGATTTCGTCGAGGCCGCGCACGCCGCTGGGAATTTTGCGGATCGTGACTTTGGCGGGCGGCCTGGCGGGCGGCCCCGGCAGCGTGCGTTTAACGGCGGTGGTTGGCTTCTTCATTTTTATCTCTTTCATTAAAATTCAAATCGTTGAGCGGCCAAAGCTCGCGCATCATCTGGAGCGTTAAATTTTCGCCGATGAAAGCCACCAGCAGCCCCAGCAATTGGGCGATCAGGACCACGCCGCCTTCGGCGATGTCCTCCGGGTCCACTGGCTCCAGTCCCTCAAACCCTGCCAGCGAACCATCCGCCTGGACCTGCACCGCGCCCAGCCACGGGACTTCCCCGGCGGCCAGCGCGAGGGCGCGCGCCAGCAACGCGCGAAAACCGGCGTTGCCCATGAGCGTCGTAAAATACGGACGCAGCTGCTCGACGACGAGCCACGCCGCCGGGAGTTTTTTCCCGGCAGCTTTATTTCCCATCGTCTCACACGCGATGAGACGTCGGGCCAAACCCCGCAGCTTTGAAGCGGAGCGGTTCATTGGGCAACAGGCGCGCGGAGAACGTGGCTCCGCGAGGCTTTTCTGTGGCAGCTTTTTATTTTCATTCCAGGGCGATCCGACCGGGTGGCACATTCGCGACGGGCCTCCGGCATTTGCCGGGGGCGCCGAGTTCGCGCGCGAACCGGTTGACCGACTGGAGGGATGCTACCACTAGCCGCTGCGCGCTGGCGATTTCTTTTGTCAAATTTCCGGCTTTGCCGTGGGCCGCTGTTTTCAGGGTCAGCAGCCGGACCTGGACGCCCAGCAAAGTCTGCGCGATCTCATCGTGAAGTTCATGGCTGATGCTCTTGCGTTCATCCTCCTGCGCCGCCAAAACCCCGTGCGTCCATTGCCGCAAACGTTTTTGCCGGGCGAGCGATTCCTCCAGCGATTTCTGGCGATGCCGCCCGCGTTGGGCAAAGTCATCGGCCATGAGTTTGCGTTGGAGGACGCCCTGTTGCAACTGGCGGTTGGAGGCGGCGAGTTCCGCCGTGCGCCTGATGAGAGATGGCTTCATGCGGTCATGCCGGGCGCGGTGCCCGAGAGCCTCCGCCGTTTTCATGGGTTTGTCTATGAGGGATAACCCTGCCGCCCAGGAGAGGGCGAAGGGAAAAGTCCGGTGAACACCGGAGGAAAAGTGTTCGCCGGGCGATGCCAGCCTGAAAAAAAAACCTTCTTCCAGCCATGGCAAATCATTTCCCTCGATACTTCAAAGGATGGCAGATGCGATCCAGCCGTTCCGCTTCATTCTTGTGCAGGATAACCTGCCGTTGTTTTTCTTGGATGGCCCGTTGGAATGCCTTCGTGACCGTGTGGGGAAGGGAACCGGCCCGCTCGACCCATTGGAGCAAGGTCAGGAAAAAGTATATTATCGAGTTCATGTTTTTTAGGACGCCGTTCCAAACGGCTTGGACGTTGGCAACAGGCTAGGGGATGTGCCCGCTCTTTGCTATGGGGTGTAACCCTACCGCGCCTGCTTTGGATTATTATTTTGCCGCCAGTTTTTAATCAATGCCAGGATGGACAAAGCCTCGCGGCGGAAATTTTATTTGTGCCGCGCCGCAGAAAGGCGTATAAAAATAATTGTAAATGCAAACTGGAGGATGGATTAAAAAAAATGAGCCGCGCGTCCGCCCGCCAGGGAACTGTCAGGAAGCGCCATGAGCGGCGACGACCTCCCTGTTTTCCACGCGGTCTCCCCCGGCGCCGCCGCCATTGCGCATCTGTTCATCCTCGTCCTCATTGTCTGCGGAATCATTCTGGCGATTGTCGTCGGCATGGTTGGAGGCGGCCTGATTTTTTTCCGGCACAAACCCGGTTCGGCTGATCCGCCGCCGCATTTTGGCAATCGCCGACTGGAAATCACCTGGACCGTCGGACCAATTTTGATTGTCGTCTGGCTGTTTGCGCTCACGATTCGCGGAATGGGAAATTCCGATCCCGCCGCGAACCAGCCGCCCGACCTCATTGTGATTGCGCATCAATGGTGGTGGGAAGTGCGTTATCCGCAAAGCGGCGTGGTGACGGCGAATGAAATTCACATTCCCGTCGGCAAAAAATTACTCGTCCATCTGGAATCGGCGGATGTCATCCATGATTTTTGGGTGCCGGAACTGGCGCGCAAAATAGACATGGTTCCTGGCCATCCCAATCACGTCTGGCTGGAGGCCGATAAACCGGGAACTTATCGCGGCGAGTGCGCGGAATTTTGCGGCGCGGAACACGCGCGGATGCGTTTTTTGGTCATCGCCGAATCGCCGGCGCAATTCGCCGCGTGGCAGGATGAAGAAAAAAATCCCGCCGCCGTTCCGGCCACGGATTCAGCGCGGCAAGGCTTGAAAGTTTTCACGGAAATGACCTGCGTCAATTGTCATTCCATTCGCGGAGTTTCCACGGCGGCCAGCGCCGCGCCCGATTTGACGCATCTGGCCGGGCGCGAAACCATCGCCGCCGACGAGTTGTCCAACACGCAGACCAATCTGCTGCGCTGGCTCAAAAATCCGCAGGCCGTCAAGCCGGGCTGCTTCATGCCCACTTTGAAATTGACGGGCGCGCAGATGAATAATCTCGTAAATTATCTGGAGGCGCTCAAATGAACGAAACCATCAAGGCTCCGGTTTTAGCGGCAACGTCATCGGCGGAAAATGCGCCGCGCGGACTTTTCAGTTGGATCGCCACGGTGGATCACAAGCGCATCGGCATTCTTTATTTGCTGACCGCGCTGTTCTTTTTTCTGGTCGGCGGTATTGAAGCATTGCTCATCCGCCTTCAACTCGCGCGTCCGGAAAATACTTTTCTTTCGCCGGAGGTCTATAACCAAGTGTTCACGATGCACGGAACCACCATGGTTTTTCTGGTGGTGATTCCGACGCTGATTGGTCTGGCGAATTATCTGATTCCGCTGATGATCGGCGCGCGCGACATGGCGTTTCCACGATTAAACGCGTTGAGTTACTGGCTCCTGCCGTGCGGCGGATTGCTGCTGCATTTCAGTCTGCTCGCGGGCGGCGCGCCGGCAGCGGGCTGGTTCAGTTACGCGCCGTTGAGCGAAACGCCTTACGCTTCAACGCAGGGAATGGATTACTGGATTCTGGCGCTTTTGATTTTGGGCGTCGGGTCGGTCGCGGCGTCCATCAATCTGATCGCCACCATCCTGACGTTGCGCGCGCCGGGATTGACCATCCGCCGGCTGCCGTTGTTCATCTGGATGATTCTCGTCAATTCGTTCATGATTATTCTGGCGTTGCCGGCGTTGAACGCGGCGATTGTAATGCTGTTCATTGACCGCCATCTGGGAACCAATTTTTTTCAGGCGGCGCATGGCGGCTCGACATTGCTTTGGCAACATTTTTTCTGGGCGTTCGGCCACCCCGAAGTTTATATCATGGCGATTCCGGCTTTCGGCATCATTTCGGAAGTGATTCCAGTTTTTTCCCGTCGTCCGATTTTTGGCTATGAATTTGTCGCGGCTTCCACGGTGGCCATCGGGCTGTTGAGTTTTGGCGTCTGGGCGCATCACATGTTCGCCGTGGGCATGGGACATCCGATGGATTTATTTTTTGCCGCCGCGAGCATGATGATCGCCGTGCCGACGGGCATAAAAGTTTTCGCCTGGAGCGCGACGCTGTGGGGCGGTTCGATTCGCCTGACGACGGCGCTGCTTTTTGCCGTCGCGTTTCTGATCCAGTTCACCATCGGCGGATTGAGCGGAATCACCTTTGCGGTGGTGCCGATTGATTGGCAGGTCACGGACACTTATTATTTGGTGGCGCATTTTCATTATGTGCTTTTCGGCGGCTCGTTCTTCGCGGTTTTCGCCGGGCTGTATTATTGGTTTCCCAAAATGAGCGGACGGATGCTGTCCGAGCGGCTGGGCAAACTGAATTTCTGGCTGGCCGTCATCGGCTTCAACACGGCGTTCTTCGTGCAGCATTTTCTCGGATTGATGGGAATGCGCCGGCGCGTTTACACCTATCCCGATTTGCCGGGCTGGGGCGCGTTGAATCTCATCTCCACCATCGGCGCGTTTCTTTTGGGCATCTCGGTGCTGGTGCTGCTTTGGAACGTCGCCGTGAGTTTGCGCCGGGGCAAACCGGCCGGCGACAATCCGTGGAACGCCTGGACGCTGGAATGGGCGACGACTTCGCCGCCGCCGGTTCAAAATTTTAATCAAGTGCCGCCGGTTCACGGCCGCCGTCCGTTGTGGGACTTGGCGCACCCGGAAAATCCCGACCGCTCCGCCGGCAATCGCGGCGCGGAAATGAACCTCGAAAAAAACCGCGTCGGCATGGTCAGCTTTTTGATTTCCGAAAGTTTTTTCTTTGTGATGCTCATCCTGGCCTATCTTTTTTACAACAGCCGCGCCATGAACGGGCCGACGCCGGCCAGCATGTTGGATCCGCAACGAACCGGAATTTTCACGCTGTGCCTGCTCGCGAGCAGCGTGACTTTCTGGCTGGCGGATAAAATGTTGAAAGCCCGGAAACATTCCGCGTTTCGCTGGCTGCTCGCGCTCACGATTTTGCTGGGAATCATTTTTGTCGTCGGCCAGGGCCGGGAATATCTCCGAATTTTCCATTCCGGCGTCATGGTCAATTCCAATCTGTTCGCGACCACCTTTTTCACGCTGACCGGCTTTCACGGATTGCACGTGTGCGTCGGCGTGATCGCGCTGCTGATTTTGCTCGGACTTGCGTTCGCCGGCGATCTCAACGAAGGCCGCCGCGAAGCGATCAGGTCCATCGGCTACTACTGGCATTTTGTGGACGCCGTCTGGCTCGTGGTGTTTTCCGTGATTTATCTGAAACTGCTTTTATGACCACCGAACAATTTTTTACTTCCGCCTGGGATTGGAATCCGTGGGTCATCGCCATTTGCGTCATCGCGATTTTAATTCACGTCGCGCGAAACGGTTTTCATTTCAGTCGAAAAATCGGCTGGCTGCTGGCGGGAACAATTATTTTTTTCCTCACGCTGGCGTCGCCGATTGACACGCTGGCGAACGGCTATTTATTCAGCGCGCACATGCTGCAACATTTGCTGCTCCTGCTGATTATTCCGCCGCTGATTTTATTAAGCCTGCCACCGGCAACAATTCCAACCAGTTTTCAAAATGGCCGCTGGCAATGGTTGAACTGGATTTTGCGTCGCCCGTTGATCCTCTGGTTTTTGGGCGTCGGCGGAATGTGGATTTGGCACGCGCCCGCGCTTTGCAACGCCGCCGTGACAAACGTGTGGATTCATCGCCTGCAATATGTCTCGTTGCTGTTGATGGGCTTCGCTTTTTGGTGGCCAATCATCGGCCCGTGGACGAAACAACGGCTGTCGTCGCTCGCGGGAATGATTTATCTGTTCAGCGCGTGCGTCGGTTGCACCATTCTGGGAATCATCCTCACGTTTTCGCCGGTGGAAGTTTGCTCCATTTATCTGCGCCCGGCGGACCGGCTCGGCATCCTGTCGCTGATTCAAAATCAATGGGGATTGACGCCCGCCAAAGACCAGCAACTCGGCGGCCTGTTGATGTGGGTTCCCGCGTGCCTGATTTATTTCTGCGGAATTTTGGGACTGTTCGCCCGCTGGCATGGCGCGGCTGGCGACGAAACTTTGATTTCTGAATCGCCATCAAAAAATGCTTTAATGGAAAAATCTCATGGCCGCTGAAATTTCAAAACCTGCGCCGCCGGAATTGCGACCGGGCTGGAACGCGCCGCGACCGGAAAAATTGCCGGAGCCGAGCATCTGGCCGGCGACGCTCGCGCTGGGAATTACTTTTCTGATGTGGGGACTGGTCACTTCATTCATCATCAGCGGCGTCGGCGTCGTCCTGTTTGCGGCGGCGCTGGCGGGCTGGATTCGGGATATTCGTCATGAAAGAGCCAAACACTGAAAATAATTCAAACGGCTGCCCGGCTTCACTGGCAGAACTTTCGCGGCGAAAATTTCTCGCGCGCTTAAGCGTCGCCGTTGGCGGCGTCGGCGCGCTGATTCTGGCAGTTCCAGCAGTTGGTTTTCTGGTCGCGCCGTTTTTTGAACGCAAACTAAAAATCTGGCGTTCGGTCGGAAAAGTTGAATCCTTCAAAATCGGCGAAACGACGGCGGTGCAATACGAAGACGCATCGCCGTTGCCGTGGGCGGGCGTGACGGCGCGCAGCGCGGCGTGGCTGCGTCGCGAGAACGCCGACACCTTCATCGCTTTTTCCATCAATTGCACGCATCTCGGTTGTCCGGTGCGCTGGCTCGCCAAAGCCAATTTATTTATGTGCCCGTGCCACGGCGGAGTTTATTACGCAGATGGAACCGTTGCCGCCGGGCCGCCGCCGCTGCCGTTGCCGCGTTATCCCGTGCGCGTGAAAGACGGCGACGTGCAAATCCAAACGTCGCCCATTCCCATCACCAAATAAATGTTGAAACGAACTTTCCAGCGCGTTTGGAATTGGGTGGACGACCGCACCGGCCTGCCCGAAATCATCGGCAAAACGGCGCGGCATCTCGTGCCGCCCGACGCCAAGTGGTGGTATGTCTTCGGCAGCGCCACGTTGTGCGCCTTCATGATTCAAGTGATCACCGGCGTTGCGCTGGCGTTTTCTTACATTCCTTCGGCCAGCCAGGCTTACTCGACGCTTCATTTCATCAGCGATGAAGCGCCGTTCGGACATTTTTTGCGCGGCCTTCATTATTATGGCGCGTCGGCGATGGTCTTGATGGTCGGCCTGCACATGGCGCAGGTTTTTTTGGCCGGCTCCTATAAATTTCCCCGCGAACTGAACTGGGCGACCGGCGTGCTGCTTTTGGGATTCACTCTGGTCATGGGTTTTACCGGCCAACTCCTGCGTGGAGATCAAAACGCCGTCTGGACCGTGGTCGTCGCGGCGGAACAAATCGGGCGCATGCCGTTCATCGGCCAATGGCTCGCGCATTTTACGCTCGGCGGCGACACCGTCGGCGGCGCGATCTTGACGCGCTTTTTTGCGATTCACGTTTTCATCATGCCCGCCTTCATTTTTGCTTTTGTCGGACTGCACCTTTGGCTCGTTCTGCGCCACGGAATTTCCGAACCGCCCAAAGCCGGGAACCCGGTTGACCCCAAAACTTATCGCGCGGAATACAAGGAACTGCTGGAAAAAAAAGGGAAACCGTTCTGGCCGGACTCGGCGTGGCGCGACGTAGTTTTTTGCGTCGCCATGATCGTGGTCATCGCGGCGCTGGCGCTTTTTTCCGGCGCGCCTCAATTGGGAAAACCACCCGACCCCAGCATCACCACGGCCAGTCCGCGACCGGACTGGTATCTGCTCTGGTATTTTGCCGTGCTCGCCTTGATGCCGCACGGAACGGAACAATATTTTCTGGTTTTCGGCCCGCTGCTCGTGGGAATTATTTTGATCGCGCTGCCGTTTGTTTTCAATCGCGGCGAACGCAGCCCGCGACGGCGACCGTGGGCCGTCGCCGCTGTTTTGATGACCGTGGTGATGATCGTGACGTTGTGGATCGAAGGCGCAAAATCGCCGTGGTCGCCCAATTTCAAAGCACCACCATTGTCGGCGTCCATCGTGGGCGCGACCAACGGACCGGCTTTCATTGGCGCGCAATTGTTTCATGACAAAGGCTGTTTGAACTGCCATTTGATTGCAGGCGACGGCGGTCGTCGCGGACCGGATTTAACCGATGTCGCCGAGCGGTTGTCGAAAGACCAGATGATTTTGAAAATTGCCAACGGTGGCGTGAACATGCCCGCGTATGCCGCCAACCTCACGCCGGCAGAAATGGACGCACTCGTGGCGTTTCTGCAAACACGAAAATTCAGTGACTCGCACGAAAGAAAATGAAGAAAGGTTTCAAAGTTGGAAATCATGTGGGGTGGAACTCGGAAGCCGGTCACGTCCGGGAACGATCCGGATACATGGTATCTCGCTACTACATGGAGACTGAAACTTGTGAGTCTCTTAAGTCACCCATTCACAATTCCATGTAAAATATGGCGGAGAGAGGGGGATTCGAACCCCACGGTTTTGCCCGTAAATAAAGGGGAATCTCACGGAGACTCCCGAATAGACTCCCGAAATCCAATCCCGTCTTGTCCTGACTTGGCACAAGTAGTCACTGCTTGGGCAAAACTTTCATCGCCAATCAAGGCCGCCATCCTTGCGCTGGTCAGAACGGCGGGCTGATTCTCCACCAATCACTATAGATTTGAACTTAACATTTCACATGAGCGCGGCGCAATCGAATTTAACGTGCATGCAGGCCGGGGATTTGGACGGGCTGCACTTCGGAGATCACCGCTTTGGAAAAACGTGCTGGCGGGGCTGGCAACCGGCACGGCGGCGATTTGGACATGAGACTGACGAACTGAAAACGGAGAACGAACCATGAACTTGAATCCCGCTGAATTACTCAATCCCATTTTCAACGCGCTGGGCAGCCTGATTGAAAACTACGGCGTTTATCTTTACCTGGTGTTTGTCTGGCTGGCGTTGCTGGCCATCGCTTGGATTTTCAGCGGTGGCTTGCGGAAGCGGATGAAGGGAAATTCAACCACGGTCGTTCCCGCCATCATCTTCACCATGCAACCGCCGATGCAATCCCCGCCGCCAATCATCGGCATGGAGGTCGAGCAAACATGGGACGGCGACAACGAAACAACGGATGAACCATGACAATTTTTCACTTACGACAATCAGACTGTGCTAGACGCACTCGCAAAAACGAGAACACCGGCACGTTAAATTTCACGTCACAAATTCCACCATCAATTTGCACCGTCATGCTCACGAAGCGTGACAAATCCAGTGCAACAATTTTCAAATCACTGTGCAAGCGCACGGCTGTCAGCAAATGCTTTTATAGGGTAGAAGCCTTACCCCTTCTCAAAACAAGGTTTTTACGGCTCGCTCATAGCTCGCCGAAAACTGCGCGGAGTCCCGCGAGACGGTCACGCGATGGCCGCGCAACATCCGGCAACGCAACCGGCAAAATATCTCGCGTCATATCCGCGCAACGTCCCGGCCATGGCCGGACAGTGGCATCGGCAATGCCGCCGGATGGCCGGACAGATGACTCGCAAGACAACTTGCCTTGCTCCCGACTTGGACGCGCCATGTCCGCGCCCGAAACTTGCGAGATGACTCGCCTCAAATCTCAACCATGACATTCAAAAATTATGAACACACCAACCACACCACCATCAACGCCCGATCTCGAATCGCTGCACAAGGCGGTTCAG
>DATCEV010000045.1:0-11019 GCA_036509895.1 Verrucomicrobiia bacterium | reverse complement strand
CAAAACGTCGGGCAGCCTCAACTTTGGAACCGCCATCATTGACGAACTTCACCACCCGTTCCCGTAAATCCAACGCATAGGCTTTCATGCCCCCAACTCTATCACACTATGTCCCAATGTCAATGTGAAACTCTATAAATCATTGGTGAAGAAAAACAAGTGGGAGATTTTTCACACGCCAATATCTTCATTCCAAAGTTCCGGCGTGGCTTGGATGAAATCGCGCATGAGCCGGATGCACGCCGATTATGGCCGCGCGCGAAGAAATATTGTCGCACGTCGAAGACGGGCAGTGACTCCAGAATTATTTTGCAACCGCTTCGTCTTCAGGAATTCTCATGCAATAGAACGAGCGATAGACAAAAATGAGCGCGACGAGAAAACAAATTCCGCCGATGACCCACGACAAATGCGATTCGGGATTTTTTTGTTTGAGTTCCACGGCGATTTCCACGGCGAGCAAACCGAACAGCGTTGTGAATTTGATGATCGGATTCATCGCGACGGAACTCGTGTCTTTGAACGGATCGCCGACAGTGTCGCCCACGACGGTGGCGGCGTGGAGCGGCGTGCCCTTTTGTTTCAAATCCACTTCGACGATTTTTTTGGCGTTGTCCCACGCGCCGCCGGCGTTCGCCATAAAAATTGCCTGGAACAATCCGAAGAACGCAATGCCGATGAGGTAGCCGATGAAAAAATACGGGTTGAAAAATGGCAGGCCGAGGGCGAGCGCGAACACGACGATGAAAATATTTATTAAACCGCGTTGCGCATACATGGTGCAGATTTCCACGACTTTTTTGCTGTCTTCAATGGACGCCGTTTCTTTGTCGAACTTCAGATTTTTTTTGATGAACACGACCGCGCTGTAAGCGCCGGTGACGACGGCTTGCATGCTCGCGCCGGTGAACCAGTAAATCACCGCGCCGCCCATGAGCAGTCCAAAAATGATTTGCGGTTGCACGAGGCTCAAATGCGCGATGACGTTTCCGAAAACATTTTGCAGCAGCATGATGATGCCAAAAATCATCGTGGTCGCGCCGACGACGGCGGTGCCGATCAAAACGGGTTTGGCGGTGGCTTTGAAAGTATTTCCCGCGCCGTCGCCTTTTTCCAATTCCAGTTTCGCATCGGCGAAATTGGGTTTGAAGCCGAAATCACGTTCGATTTCCGCGCTGATGTTCGGTTGCGCTTCGATGCGGCTCAATTCATAAACGGATTGCGCGTTGTCGGTGACGGGACCAAAACTGTCCACGGCTATCGTGACGGGAGCCATCGCGAGAAAACCGAATGCGACGAGGCCGAACGCAAAAATTGGCGCGGCGAATTTAAATTCAGCGGGCATGAGCGCGAGCAGGTCGGCGTTTTGCGAAAATAAATACGCGGCGAACATGAGCGCGAGAATGACGAGACCCATCCAGAACGCGGAAAAATTTCCGGCGACGAGGCCGGACAAAATGTTCAGCGACGCGCCGCCTTGCTCGGATGAGCGCGTGACTTCTTTGACGTGGCGCGACGAAGTGCTGACGAAAATTTTTGTGAATTCCATGATGAGCGCGCCGGCCAAAGTGCCGCACGCCATTATCGCGGATAAAATCCACCAAAGATTTGGCAGCGGTTTTGTCGCGGTGTCCGTAATAGTTGATTGCAGAATACTGAAATTGCCGAGTAAAATTTTGCTCGCGCCGAAGCACACAAGAATTGAAACGATTGAAGTAATCCAAACCAAATCGGTCAGCGGCGCTTCCCAATTGAAATTCTTTTTGTTTCCGTAACGCGCGGTCGCAATCATTTTGTTCAAATAAAATGAGCCGAGCGAGGCGAGCACCATCAAACTTTGAATCGCAAAGAGCCAGATAATTAATTTGCCGCAGAGAACCGGCGACGCGACGAGCGCGAGCGCAAGAAAAGCAATCAACGCAACGCTGGTGACGCCGTAAGTTTCAAATCCATCGGCAGTCGGGCCGACGGAATCGCCCGCGTTGTCGCCGGTGCAATCCGCGATGACCCCGGGATTTTTCGGATCGTCTTCCGGCAGATTAAAAACAATCTTCATCAAGTCGCTGCCGATGTCGGCAATTTTCGTAAAAATTCCGCCGCCGATTCTCAACGCGGAAGCACCGAGCGATTCGCCAATCGCAAAACCGATGAAGCACGCGCCGGCGAGTTCGCGCGGGACAAAAAGCAAAATGCAAATCATGCAAAAAAGTTCGACGCACACGAGCAGCAATCCGATGCTCATGCCGGCGTGCAGTGGAATAAAAAGCGTTTTGAGCGAATTGCCTTTGAGCGCGGCGAACGCGGTGCGCGAGTTGGCGACGGTGTTGATGCGAATGCCGAACCACGCGACGCCGTAACTGCCGAGAATTCCAAGAATCGAAGCGGCCAAAATAATGATCACGCTGGCGGCGGTTTTGTGTTGCAGCGCGGCGAAATAATAAATCATGCACAGCGCGATCAAAATCCAGAGTGCGGCGAGAAATTTTCCTTGTTGCAGCAGATAGGTTTTGCAGGTTTCCCAAATGATGGCGGAAACGTCGCGCATGGATTTGTGAACGGGCAGCGCGCGGCTTTGCAAATACTGAAAAATTCCGAACAGCGCGCCGATGACGCAAATGATTAACCCGCAATATAAAATGGCGTGGCCGGAAAATTTTTGATTTGCGCCAAACGCAATTCCATCCAGCGCGGGCAAATGAATGTCTGCGTCACCGGCAAAAGTGTTGGCGGCGCAAAACAACGCTGCCAAAAAGATTCCCGCGCGCAAAAATATTTTTTTTCCTGCCATAAAGGACACGCAGCTTGGCTTAACGGCATTTGATTTTCCAGCATTTTCTTGTGAAAAAAGTGCCGGGCATTATATGCGGAATCGCTTGCCGCTGCGCGCAAGTTTCCGCAAGCTGGTTGCGTGTCTGAACGTCCCGCTTCCACTTTGAACAAACCCGACGTGGCGCTCGAAATAACGCTGCGCCCGTCGCTCTTTTCCGATTTCACCGGCCAGCCGCGCGTGAAAGAGCGATTGGAAATTTCCGTCGCCGCCGCAAAAAAACGCGGAGAGCCGCTCGACCATATTTTGCTCAACGGCCCGCCCGGTTTGGGCAAGACGACGCTCGCGAACATTTTGGCGAAATCCATGGGCGCAAATTTGAAATCAACGAGCGGCCCGACGATTGAGAAAGCGGGCGATCTCGCGGGCTTGCTCACGAATCTCGAAGAAGGCGACGTGCTGTTCATTGACGAAATCCATCGCCTGCAAAAAACCATCGAGGAATATCTTTATCCTGCGATGGAGGATTTCAAACTCGACATCATCATTGACCAGGGACCGAACGCGCGCAGCGTGCGATTGAATTTGCCGAGATTTACTTTGATCGGCGCGACGACGCGCAGTGGACTTTTAACCGCGCCGTTGCTCACGCGCTTCGGGATGCGCGAGCGGCTGGATTATTATGTCGGTGAAGATTTGCAGAAAATTGTCATCCGCTCCGCGCGTTTGTTGAATGTGGAGATCGAAGAAACCGGCGCGCACGAAATCGCCCGGCGCAGCCGCGGCACGCCGCGCATCGTGAATAATTTATTGCGTCGCGTGCGTGATTACGCGCAAGTTCGTCACAACGGCCGCATCACGAAAGAAGTCGCCGACCGCGCGCTGGCGATGCTGGAGATTGACGAGAACGGCCTCGACGAAATGGACAAGCGCATCCTCGAAGCCGTCATCACGAAATTTGGCGGCGGACCGGTCGGCGTGAATTCGCTCGCCGTCGCCGTCGGCGAGGAGCCGGACACGATCGAGGAAGTCTATGAGCCGTATCTCATCATGGAAGGCTATTTGAATCGCACCTCGCAAGGCCGCGTCGCGACGGAATTGAGTTACAAAAAATTGGGATTGAAACCAGCGACAGGGAATCAATCGAAATTGTTTTAACATTGGACGATTTCGGGGTTTTCCCCACCGCGCTTGACATGATTAAAATTGTGATACAAAATAGAATCACAAATGAAAACTGCAACCATCCGAGATTTGCGTTACGATTTTTCACGCGTCGAAGCGTGGATTCGTAATGGCAACGAAATCGAACTCACGCGGCACGGACGCCCGATCGCCCGCATCACGCCTCTGCCAAAACCCGCCAAGACCAAACTCGTCAAGCCCGACATCATGGCGCAGTTGAAAGAAACGTGGGGCGACCGCATTTTTTCCGCCAAGGAAGTCGCCGAAATGCGCGCGGCGGAATTGGAAGGCGAAGAAGGGTGATCGCGTATCCTGACACATCGTTTCTCTGCGCGCTTTACCGGCGGCAGGATAATTCTTCGGTTGCCGCCGAGTATTTCAAAACCATGCCCGAGGCGTTGCATGTTTCCAGTTTATTGCTGTTTGAATTCCGCCAGTCGCTGCGTTTTCAAGTCTGGCTGCACGAGCAAAATCCCAGCAAAGGTTTTCCGCAGGTTGATTGCGATGGCGCGCTTGGCAAGCTGCAACTCAATCTGGACATGGGCGCGGTGATGATTATTCCGGCGGATTGGTCCGACGTGCATCACATCGCGGAACGGCTTTCGGCGCGCTACACCGCCGCGCGCGGCTACCGCGCGTTTGATCTTTTGCACATCGCCACGGCGCTGCATCTGGACGCGCGGAATTTTTTAAGTTTCGACACTCACCAGCGAAAAGCCGCGACCAGCGAAGGTTTGAAGGTGAAACCATGAACCGCACCTCGCAAGGTCGCGTCGCGACGGAATTGAGTTACCAGAAACTCGGCTTGAAACCGGCGGCGGGGAACCAGTCGAAATTATTTTAACATGGCACGATGGTTGAAACAGCCTTGACATTTTCAACCGCGTGATACACATTTGTATCACTATGAAAACAGCCACCGTCAGAGATTTGCGAAATCGTTTTCCGCGCGTGGCATCGTGGATTGCGGAAGGCGAACCGGTGGAGATCACCAAAAGTGGAAAACCCTTTGCGCGCCTTTTGCCCGCCGTGCCGGAAAAGCCGCGCCGGTTCAAAATGCCGGACATCATGGCGCGATTGCAGAAGGATTTTGGCGATACAAAATATGACGCGGCGGACATGGCGCGCGGCCTTGCGGCCAGCCGGGGAAATCTTTCGTGACCGCTTACCCGGACACCAGTTTTCTGTTCGGTTTTTATGTGAAGCAGTCAACTTCGGCGGCGGCGGCGGCGCACGCGGCCACGATGAAAGAACCATTGCACGTCACGGCGTTGCTGGCGTATGAATTCCGTCAAGCACTTCGTTTTCAAGTCTGGCGGCATTCTGCCAACCCGCGCGAAGGCGTTACGTTGGCAGACGCACAAATCGCGTTGAACCGGTTTGAAACAGATTTGGCGGACGGCGTGGCCGTGCTTGCCTCATGTAATTTTCAGGACGTATTTCGCCGCGCCGAGGAACTTTCTGCGCGCCACACGATTGCCGGCGGGCATCGCAGTTTTGATGTTCTCCATGTGGCGACGGCGTTGCACTTGGGCGCGCGGGAATTTCTGACGTTCGACGCCAACCAGCGCAAACTGGCCGCTGCGGAAAAATTAAAAGTGAAACCATGAACCGCACCTCGCAAGGCTGTCGCGACGGAATTGAGCTACAAGAAACCTGGCTTGAAACCGGCAGCGGGAAACCAGTCGAAATTGTTTTAGTCTGGTGCAATTGAACCGGCCTTCAATCGCTTCTCCAAATAGGCTTTCAGAACAACGGCATTGTTATGTTCCAGATCGTGAGCGCTGAATAATAAAGTGACATTGCCGCTTTTCGCCGCCGTCAACAACGGCTGCCAGGTTTCCGGTTTGGCGTCCAATTCAGCGCGGTAACGTTTCTGAAATTCCTTCCATTTGGCCGGGTCGTGGTTGAACCATTTTCGCAGTTCATTGCCCGGCGCAATTTCCTTCAGCCAGCCGGTCAAAGGCAACGCTTCTTTTTTGACGCCGCGCGGCCAAAGGCGGTCAACCAAAAATCGTTGTCCATCGTTTTTAGCGGCGGATTCATAAACACGTTTGATTTGGATCATAATTTTGGCCGGTTAAAAGTTACTTTTCCAGCTCCTGCCTGGTCGGCGTGCCGGTGATGATGCGGGCGCCAAGCCGGTAGGTGAAATAGGCGTAAGTCCATTGCAACAGCACCGCCGCCTTGTTGCGAAAGCCGACGAGGAAAATCAAATGCACTAGCAACCACGCCATCCACGCCGGCCAGCCGGAAAATTCCAGCCGGCCGATTTGCGCCACCGCCGCCGAGCGGCCGATGGTTGCCATCGTGCCTTTGTCCCAATACTTGAACGCCGGTCGCGCGGACGGATTTTCTTTGTCGTCCAGTTCGGTTTCGATGACGCGCGCCACATGCCGCGCCATCTGCATGGCGGCGGGGGAAATTCCCGGCACGGGTTGGCCGCGTTCGTCCAGCACCAGCGCCAGATCGCCGACGGCAAAAACTTCGGGATGCGCGGGCAGGCTCAAATCGGGATTGACCTTCACGCGCCCGGCGCGATCCAGTTCCACGCCGAGTTTTTGCGTCAACGGATTGGCGACGACGCCCGCCGTCCAAATGATGTTCGCGCTTTCAATGCGTTCACCGCCGGCCAGTTGCAAAAAATCGTCGCCGATGGTTTCAACGCGGACATTCGTTCGCACTTCCACGCCGAGCGCGGCTAGTTGCGCGGCAGCTTTGGCTGAAAGTTTTTCCGAAAACTGACGCAGCAAACGCGATCCGGCTTCGAGCAAAATCACGCGCGTGTGTCGCGGGTCAATTTTGCGGAAATCGCGTTTCAAAACGTGCCGTGTCAACTCGGCGAACGCGCCGGCCATTTCCACGCCGGTCGGTCCGCCACCCACAACGGCAATGGTCATCAGCTGTTCGCGCGCGGCGGGACTGACGCCGTTTTCCGCGCGCTCGAACGCCAACAAAATTTGCCGCCGGATTTGCAGCGCGTCGTCCAGCGATTTGAGTCCGGGCGCGCGCGTTTCCCATTCAGGATGGTCGAAGTAACCGGTCTTGCTGCCGAGCGCCAGCACGAGATAATCGTAAGGCAAAACCGTTTCGTCCAACTGCACTTCGCGTCGCGCCAAATCAAAACCCGTCACGTCGCGCAGCTGCACGGTCACGTTGGGATGATCGCGCAAGATGGAGCGGATGGGCTGGGCGATTTCCGTCGCGGACAAACCCGCCGTGGCGACTTGATACAACAGCGGCTGAAACAAGTGATGATTCTGCCGGTCCACGACCGTGATTTGCGCGGTCGGATGCCTGAACGTCTGGCAAAATGTCAGCCCGCCGAATCCGGCGCCCAGCACCACCACGCACGGCGCGTTGTTGTTGATTGTATTCATCCTCGGAAATGTTCCGGCGTTCCCGGACAACTTAAATTAAATTCCACGCCCGTCAAAGATTTGACCCAGGTCAAGGAAGTTGCATGAGCAATACTTTTAGGCTTGTTGAATAACAAAAAAATGTCAACAATCGGGATAATTGTCATGCAAATCAATTCTTCCATTTTAGCGGCGCAACCATTTTTCAAGGGATTATCGCCGCAGCATCTTGAATTGCTGGCCGGCGATGCCATGTTCACGGAATTCAAAACGGACGAACTCATTTTCAAGGAAGGCAGCCCGGCCAACCGCTTTTATATTCTTTTGAGTGGCGAAGTAATGCTGGAATCGCCATGCCCGAAGTGCGACGACGAACGCGGCACGGTGCAAATTGAAACCATCGGCGCGGGCAGCGTTCTTGGTTGGTCGTGGCTTTTTCCACCGTATTACACACACTTTAACGCCCGCGCTGTATCACCGGTCAAAACCATTTTCTTCTACGGCACACGTTTGCGCGAGCAATGCGAAAGCGACCACGACCTCGGCTACGAATTGATGAAACGCGTTGCTGAAATTTTTATCGAGCGGTTGCAGGCGACCCGCAAACGATTGTCGGAACAAGGCAAAATTTTGCCGCTTGCGATTTAACATGAGCCGACTCGTCATTTCTCAAACCGTTTGTCGAGCAAAGGCTTTGACACTTTCGGCCGATTGAAGTAAAAAATTCAAACTTCATCACCCGAAAAAAAATATGAACCAATCTCCAGAAAAAACCCTGCTCATTTCCAAAGGCTGGATTCAAGCCGTCGCGCTCGTGATGCTGTTCGGTTTTTTCATCATGGGATTGCTCGCGTATTATACTTATACCGACGAGCCGCCGATTCCGGCCAAGGTCATGGACGCGAGTGGAAAAATTCTTTTCACCGGCGCGGACATCACCGCCGGGCAGGAAATTTTTCTCAAAAACGGCTTGATGGAATATGGCTCGATTTTCGGACACGGCGCGTATTTGGGACCGGATTTCACGGCGGATTATTTGCATCGCGCGGCGGAAATGGCGATTGATTTTTACGGCGGAAAATCTTCGGACTCGGCGCGGCAGCGAACGATTGACGATTTCAAAACGAACCGTTACGACGCCGCGACTGGCATTTTGGTTTACAGCGCGGCACAAGCCGACGCCTTCCAAAAACTGGTCAGTTACTACGCCGGTTTTTTGGGAACGCCCACGACCAAATTCGGTTTGCGTCCCAACGCCATCGCCGATCCGGAAAAAATCCGGCAACTCACAGCGTTCTTCAGTTGGTCGGCGTGGTCGGCTTCAGCGCCGCGTCCGCACAAAGATTATTCCTACACGAACAACTGGCCGCCGGAATCGCTCGTGAACAATCACGCCACGGCGGAAGCGATTCTTTGGAGCGTGCTTTCGCTCATCACGCTGCTCGGCGGCATCGGTTTGCTGCTGGCCGCGTTTGGCCGCTGGAATTTTCTCGGCTGGCACGGACACGAGGAAAAGCGCATCCAATTTCGCCCGCCCGATGAAGTCATGCTCACGCCCGCGCAACGCTCCTGCGCCGGATTTTTTCTCGTCATGGCCGTGCTGTTTTGCATGCAAACGCTTTTAGGCGGCGCGGTGGAACATTATCGCGCGGACCTTTCAAACTTTTTCGGCTTTGACCTCGCGCGCGTGCTGCCGTTCAACATCGCGCGCACCTGGCATGTGCAACTCTCGATTTTCTGGGTCGCCACATCGTTTCTGGCGGCGGGAATTTTTCTCGCGCCGATGATCACCGGACGCGAACCGCGCGGCCAAAGCTGGCTTTCCTATTCGCTGCTCGGCGCGCTGGCGCTGGTCGTTTTCGGCAGCATGGCCGGCGAATACGCGGGCATCGAAGGCTGGATTCAACGCGGCTGGTCGTGGTTCGGCAATCAAGGTTTTGAATATTTGGACCTCGGCCGCTTCTGGCAAATTTTGCTGACCATCGGTTTGACGTTTTGGGTCGTGATTCTTTTTCGCGGACTGCGGAGCAAGTTGCGAACGGAACACACGGGCAACATGCCGTGGCTGTTTTTCTTCGCCGCGCTTTCCATTCCCGCGTTTTACGCCGTCGGTTTGCTCGCGCGAACGGATTCAAATTTCACCACGACGGATTTCTGGCGGTTTTGGGTCGTGCATTTGTGGGTGGAAGATTTTCTGGAATTGTTCACGACAGTCATGGTCGCCTACATTTTTGTTTTGCTGGGCGTCGTGCATCAACGCGTCGCGCTGCGGCTGATTTATCTGGACGTGGTGCTTTATTCGGCGGGCGGCGTCATCGGCACGATGCATCATCTGTATTTTTCCGGCGAACCGGCCCTGCACATGGCGCTCGGCGCATTTTTCTCGGCGGCGGAAGTCATTCCGCTGACATTTCTCACGCTGGAATCGTGGAGTTTTCTCCAACTCGGCGCGCAACAAAGTTCACAGACCCGCACGCCGTTCCCGCATTTCTGGTCGGTGATGTTTCTGGCGTCCGTCGGTTTCTGGAATTTTCTCGGCGCGGGCATTTTTGGTTTTCTCATCAACCTGCCCATCGTTTCCTACTACGAAATCGGCACGATGCTGACGGCGAATCACGCGCACGCTTCCATGATGGGCGTTTATGGAATGTTGTCGGTCGGCCTCGCGCTGTTCTGTTTGCGTTACATGATTCCCGAAAAATTGTGGAGCGACCGCGCGGCGAAAATCAGTTTCTGGTCGCTGAATCTCGGACTGTCGTGGATGGTTTTTGCCACGCTGTTTCCGCTGGGATTGATCCAACTTTATCACTCGGTGAGCGTGGGTTATTTTGACGCGCGCTCGTTGAAATTCCTTTCCAATCACACCAATGCCAGGCTCGAATGGCTGCGGATGCCCGGCGACGCGCTGATCATCGTCGGCGGCACGCTGCCCATTTTATATCTCTGCTGGCTCGGCGTTTGGCGCATGAAAATTCAAACGCCGCGCGAAGTCCCCGACGGCGTGTTGTTCGAGGAAATTCATGAAACGAAAAAGATTAGCGAATAACCGCCGAGGCGCAGAGACGCAGAGATAAAAATGTTTTTCTCCGCGCCTCAGCGTCTCTGCGGTTTATTTTGTGCAAACTAAATGATCCACGGCGTCCACATCGAAGTCATTTTGGCGGGCGGCTACGCGCTGCTGCTCGTCGGCGTCGCGGTGATCCTGGAATTCGTCGCGCGTCATGCGCACCACCGCTCGGAACATTTCCGCAATTCCGGTTTCACCTACAAAAAACAAATGGACGTTTGGGAATGCCCGACCGGCCATCATCTGACACGCGAACAAACCGACTTCGAGCGCAAAATCGCGCATTACCGCGCGCCCGCGCACAAGTGCAATGCCTGCCACCTCAAAAAAGACTGCACCGATTCCGACGACGGTCGCGTTTTGGAAAGTCGTTTGGATGCGTGGTTGCAATCGGAGTTGAACCGTTTTCATCGCGGCATTTCCCTCGCATTGTTGTTGCTGGCCGTGCTCATTCTCGCGGCTGAAATGTTCGAGCATCAAGCACCCCGTGACTGGCTGGTGCTGATCGCATTGCTGTTGCCAATCGGCTTTGCCGGTTCGCGATACTGGGTTTTCTTTTCAGAACTAAAACGGAAAAATTAGAAAGAGCCCGAACTTGAACCGCCGAACAACTTGAACGAATTACCTGATCTCAAAAAGCA
>DATCEV010000044.1:0-23739 GCA_036509895.1 Verrucomicrobiia bacterium | reverse complement strand
CCACTTATGGCATCTGGGACACTTGGATTAATATGCTGCTGACAGATAAAACCAGTCAAGTCTCCGTGCCGTTGACAACAAGGGCGGTCACTTATTCAACCTTCCCTGCAATCTTATTTAATTATTAAAATGAAAAAACTTATATACCTCTTACTCGTGCTGGCTGTCGTCGTGGCAGCTTGGCTTTGCCTCAACAAGCAAATCGAGCAGAAATCTCCATTGCCTGAACCGGCTAATGCAGTTGTTGAATCGTCGCCACCAGAAACAAATGAAGTTAGTGTTAACTCTGTGCCGTCGTCGCGATCAACAATAAGAAGTCATTTCGGTTTTTAATGAAACCTTTTATGAAAAATAAATTGTTTAGAAACTGCGCCTTTGTCTCTTTAGTTTTATTTCTTGGGTTTGTTGCTCTCTATGCTTTTGTATGGATTGCAGACCCCTTTCCAAGACAAATCGGGATGGCTGAAGATTATTGCTCTCTTTCAATCGGACATGGTAAAATTTCAATCGCTCACAGTTGGCAGCACTCAACTAAAACGAACGGTCCGACAATGGGCACTGTCGCAGAGGATGGCGGCGGTAACTTGCATATCACAATTTAAAAAAATTTCTTCGGCGGGGAGTTACTTTTCTTAAATCAAATTATGTCCGAGGAAGGTTTTATGAGATTTGCAGTTCCCGGCGATACCATAATAAATAACATTTACTTTCACCGCTATGGAATTGAATACGGTTCTGGAAAACACACTAAAAGTTTATTTGGCTTTTCTAAAGACGATCGAGAAACTGAAACTCGCTTTATCGGCTATGGAATCTATTTCAGAGATACAAGCCACGCCATTGACAAAGAACATAATTGGTGGACGCTGATGATCAGCCTTTGGTATCCCATCATCCTCTTCGGCATTTTGCCCGCAATCTTCGTGATAAAAAAATTGCACAATCGAAAATCATCTGCGTCACAGAAAAGAAATCAGTCCCAATCCTAATATCCCGCAATCAAGAAGCCGCCGCCTTTTTTCCCGCCGTAAGAAAGTTCAGGTAGGTGACGAGTTGCGATTTCATGGCGTTGCGCGAAACGATGGCGTCTATCAGGCCGTGGTCGAGCAGAAATGATCACGACATCGCATTGGGCGGCGAAGGCGTCGGACGCATGGAGATTTCGTCTTCTTCGTGTCTTAAGCACGAAAATTTTCAATAAACTTTTCGCAGATTCGATGGGAGGATGTTCAGTTCGCCGCGATATTTGGCGACGGTGCGGCGGGCGATGCTGATGCCTTTTTCGCCGAGCATGTTGACAACTTCCTGATCGGACAATGGCTTGGTGGAATCTTCCGCCTTGAAAATCTCGATGATCATGTCCTTGACGCTCGTATTGGAAACGCCGTCGCCGGTCGTATTATGCAAACCGGCGGTGAAGAAAAATTTCATTTCAAAAACGCCCTGCGGCGTCTGGATGTATTTGCCGGAAACGCCGCGGCTGACGGTCGTTTCGTGAACGCCCACGACTTCGGCCACTTGCGCCATGGTCATGGGCCGCAAATGCGAGACGCCTTTTTCCATGAATTCGCGCTGGCGTTTCACAATCTCCTTGCCGATGTTCAAAATGGTTTGCTGCCGTTGGTGCAGGCTTTTGATGAGAAATTTTCCGGCGCGGATTTTTTCACGGATGTAATTTTTTACCTCGGCATTATTTTCGCCGGCGGACATCAAATCTTTATAGACGTTGCTGATGCGCAAATGCGGAATGTGTTCGTCGTTGGTGGTGACGGCAAAATCATCGCCGTTTTTAAGGACGAATACTTCAGGCAAAACATATTGATCGTTATCGGGTAAAAAGGCGCGGCCCGGGCGCGGTTCCAATCGTCCGATGCGGCCCAGCGCGGTTTGAACCTCTTCGATTTCCAGGCCGGTGCCGCGCGCGATGTCGGGAATGCGGCGTTTGCCGAGCGCTTCCATGTAATCGCGGACGATGCGATAATCGAGCGACTCGGTTTTGCCGCTGCGTTCGAGTTGCAGCATGAGGCATTCGCGCAAATCGCGCGCGCCCACGCCGGGCGGATCGAAGGTCTGGATGACTTTGACGACTTCCGCGATTTTTTCCTGCGGCAAATTGTTGGCGGCGGAAATTTCCTCGATGGTGGCTTTGAGATAACCGTAATCGTCAATGTTGCCGATGAGGAGTTCGGCGATTTCGCGCTGTTCGTCGGTGAGGCCGGATTCGCGCACCTGATCCATGAGGATTTGCGCCAGTGAAGTGCCGACGGTGAGCGAGTCAAACATGAACTGCCGTTTTTCCTCTTCGTCGGTGGATTGGCGGACGGAAACATTTGTCTGCGAAAAATGATCACGCCATTCCTGATCAAGTTGCACTAATTTTTCAAACTCGGCCTGAAAATCGTCCGCCGGCTCGGCGGGGTTTTTTTCCGTGGCGGGATCGAAAGTCAAATCCGCCGGCGGTTCGGCGGGATCGGGCGCTTCGGCGACTTCATCGGATTCGCGTTCGGACGGATCGCGCAAGTCAGTTTCCTGCGAGGCGATTTCTTCCAGCACGGGATTTTGCTGGAGTTCCTGTTCGACGAGCGCCTTGAGTTCGAGGGTCGGAGCTTGCAGCAATGCCAGCGATTGCTGGAGTTGCGGCGCAAGCACCATGGACTGCGACAGGCGCGCGGAAAGTTGCAAACCCTGAACCATTTGCAGTGCAACATATATAGTATGGTCGCGAAAGACAAGAAAAATTGGCATGAATTTCGCTTGCTTGCCAAATCTTTGATTGAAAAACTGGATTTTATTCCGCGCAAGTTGCATCTTGAAGCATGAAATTGATTCTATCCACGCACAATGTCACTTTGACCGAAGCCATCGAAGCTCACGTCATCGGCCGCATCCAAAAGCTCGACCACTTTGATCCCAAAGCCATTGACGCGCGCGTCACGCTGGAACACGACCATACGCGCGTGCCGGAAAAACAATTCAGTTGCTCCATGAGATTGGCCGTGCGCGGCCCGGATTTGTTTGCCAAAGATGCGGAAAGCGATCTCTACGCCGCGATTGACCGCGTGACAAAAAAAATCGAGCAGCAAATCCACAAGTCGCACAGCAAATTCAAGGCGCGCAAACACAAGGACGCCACCAAACTCAAAAACGCCAGGCGTGCCGCCGGAGTCTGAACGTGATTCTTCGCGCGCGGATCATTTTGCCGGTCTCCCAGCCGCCGATTCAAAATGGCGCCGTTGCCATTTCCGAAAATAAAATTCGCGCCGTCGGTTCGTGGCCGGAATTGAAATCCAAATTTTCCGGCGAAGAAATTTTCGACCTCGGCGAAGTCATTTTATTGCCCGGACTCGTCAACGCCCATTGCCATCTCGATTACACCGATATGGCCGGGCAATTGCCGCCGCCCAAAACCTTCACCGACTGGATTCCGCTCATCCTGGCCGCGAAATCCGCCTGGAGCTTTTCCGATTTCGCGCGCTCCTGGCTCAACGGCGCAAGAATGCTTTTGCAAACCGGCGCCACGACCGTCGCCGACATTGAAGCCGTGCCCGAACTCCTGCCGGAAATGTGGGACGCCACGCCGCTCCGCGTTTTTTCCTTTCTCGAAATGACCGGCATAAAAAATCGCCGCGCGCCGGAAGAAATTTTGCGCGAAGCGGTTGAAAAAATCGAATCGCTCTCGCATTCGCGTTCCTGCGCTTCATTTTCGCCGCACGCGCCGTATTCGACTTCGCCGGAATTATTACGGCTCTCCGCCGCGACTGCCCGCCAAAAAAAATGGCGCGTCACCACGCACGTCGCCGAATCCGATCTGGAATTTGAAATGTTCGCGCACGCGCGCGGCAAAATGTTCGACTGGCTCGCGCGCAATCAGCGCGATAATTCCGATTGCGGCCTCGGCTCGCCGGTCGAACATTTGGAACGCGCCGGTCTGCTCGCGGAAAATTTTCTCGCCGTCCATGCGAATTATCTGGCGGAAAATGATTTTGATTTGCTCGCCCAGCGTCACGTCAGCGTCGTTCATTGCCCGCGCAGCCACGATTATTTCCGGCACACAAAATTTCCGCTGGAAAAATTATTGAAGGCCGGCGTCAACGTCTGTCTCGGCACCGACAGCCTTTCAACGGTTCGCCAGACTGGAAAACAAAAAATCGAGCTGAATTTGTTCGCTGAAATGCGCGCGCTTGCAATCGCCGAACCGAAAATTTCCGCGAAACAAATTTTGCAAATGGCAACCGTCAGCGGCGCGCGCGCCCTCGGCCTTGCTGGAAAAATCGGCGAACTTTCAGAAAATGCCCTGGCCGATTTGATTGCGATTCCTTTCACTGGAAAATTTGCGGACATTTACGATGGGGTGTTGCATCCTGCGTCAACCGTTTCCGTGAGCATGGTTGACGGCAAATGGGCAATTGCACCGTGAATGATTTCAATGTCGAACTTGAACAACGGCTGAACCTGCTGCGCGAGCAAAATTTGTTGCGCGAACTGCGCCGCGTGGATTCGCCGCAATCGCCGCACATAAAAATTGGCGGCAAAACCTTTCTGAATTTTTCGTCCAACGATTATCTCGGACTGGCCAATGATCCGATTTTGAAAGATGCCGCCCTTCGCGCGATTAAACAATTTGGTTCCGGTTCCGGCGCGTCGCGTTTGCTTTGCGGCTCGCTCGCGCCGTTTCACGAACTCGAAGAAGCCTTGGCGCAATTCAAAAAAACCCAGGCTGCACTGACATTTTCCAGCGGCTATGCGACCGCGCTCGGCGCCATTGGCGCGCTGCCCGGCAAAAATGACGTGATCATTTTAGACAAACTTGTTCATGCTTGCATCGTGGACGCGGCGAAATTGAGCGGCGCAAAAATTCGCGTTTTCGCCCATAATGATTTGACCGATCTGAAGGAAAAACTTTTCTGGGCGCGAAATTTCAAATCGGCAACCGGCAACCGGCAACCGGCAATTCTCATTGTCACCGAAAGCATTTTTTCGATGGACGGCGATTCCGCGCCGTTGCGCGAAATGGTTGAATTGAAAAATAAATTTGGCGCATGGCTCATGGTGGACGAGGCGCACGCGACTGGAATTTTTGGCAAAAATGGTCGCGGCCTCGCCGACGAACTTGGCGTCAGCGACCAAATCGAAGTTCAAATGGGCACGCTCGGCAAAGCGCTCGGTTCGAGTGGCGGCTACATTTGCGGCTCGCGCGCGCTGATTGATTTTTTGGTGAACCGCGCGCGCAGCCTTATTTTTTCGACGGCGCCCATTCCGGCTGCTGCCGCCGCCGCGACTGCGGCCATTCGATTTGTTCAATCGCGCGAAGGCGAAGCGCGGAGAAAAATTTTGCGTGAACGCGCCGATAAATTGAATCGAAAACTCAAAATTCAAAATTCAAAATTTCAGAGCGCCATTATTCCAATCATCATTGGCGACGAAATCAAGGCGATTCAAGCCGCCGACAAGCTGCGCGAACAAAACATTTTTGTTCCGGCGATCCGTTTTCCGTCCGTTGCGCGCGGCGCGGCGCGATTGCGTTTGACCGTGAGCGCCGCACATTCTGCGGACGACATTTCGCAATTGATTCGCGCGCTCAAAACTTTGGACATCGCACTTCCGACTTTGGCCGCATGAACAAACTCGCGCAACTTGATCATAAATTTGTCTGGCATCCGTTCACGCAAATGCGCGATTGGCTGCGGCGCGAACCGATTGTGATTGTGAAAGGCAAAGGCGCAATTTTGCGCGACGCGAAAGGCCGCGAATTTCTCGACGCCAATTCATCCATTTGGACAAATCTGCACGGACACAATCATCCGAAGATAAATTCCGCCATTTCGCGGCAGTTGAAAAAAATCGCGCACAGTTCGGCGCTTGGATTTGCGAATGAGCCGGCCAGTTTATTGGCGGAAAAATTGGTCCAGAGCGCAAACGGAAAATTAAAAAAAGTTTTTTTCAGCGACGATGGTTCGACGGCGGTTGAAGTTGCGCTCAAAATGGCCTGCGAATTTTCGCGCCGGACGAAAAAAATCAAACATCCCCAATTTCTTTCGCTGGAAAACGCTTATCACGGCGATACCATCGGCGCGGTTTCGCTCGGCCACATTGATTTATTTCACGAGAGATTTTCGAGCCTGCTGTTCAAAACCGACAAAGTTTTTTCGCCATACTGCTATCGCTGTCCGTTCAATCGCGCGAAGCCGCAGCGCGACGACGCGCGGAATTATCGCAAATGCAATTGGGAATGTGTCGGATTGGTGGAGAAAAAATTCGCGGCGCAAAAGCGAAAAGGAAATTCTTACGCGGCGTTGGTCGTTGAACCGCTGATTCAAGGCGCGGCGGGAATGATTCCGCAACCGGAAAGCTGGCTGAAACAAATTTCAGAAATTACGCGCGGTCATGGCGCGTTGCTGATCGCCGACGAAGTGATGACCGGGTTTGGGCGAACCGGCAAGATGTTTGCCTGCCAAAAAGAAAAGGTGCAGCCGGATTTTTTATGCGCGGCCAAAGGTTTGACCGGCGGTTATCTGCCGATGGCGGCGACGTTGACGACGCGGAAAGTTTTCGACGCATTTCTCGGTGAATACGATGAGTTCAAAACTTTTTTTCACGGGCACAGTTATACGGGCAATCAACTCAGCGCGGCGGCTGCACTTGCAAGTTTGGAAATTCTGCAAAGTAAAAAGTCAATTCGCGCGCGGGAACAATTGGAAAAACTTTTGCGCGAGGAATTGAAATCGCTCTGGCAATTGCCAAATGTCGGGGACATCCGGCAGGTTGGTTTGATTGCGGGAATTGAACTGGTTAAAAATTGGCGGACGCGCGAGCCGTTTGCATTGCGCGAGCAAGTTGGAATCCGGGTCTGCGATGCAATGGCCAAACGCGGTGTGTTGACACGACCGATTGGCAACGTGATGGTGCTGATGCCGCCGTATTGCACAACAGCGATGCAATTGAAAAAAATCATCGCCGGAATGCGCGAAAGTATAGCCGCAACCTTTTGAAATCGAAGTCGCCAATGTATAGAAATAAAAAGAGCAATGCGTGTTCAGTCCAGAAATGATGGCGATCCGGCAATGAATCGTGATTGGGCGTCAGCAATTTTGTTGCTGTAGATTTTTTTCATTTTTGCTTTTCGAGAGAACCGGCAAAGCATCTGAATCGCAAATCAATGAAAGCGATTAACCGGAGTGCTTTACTTTACTGCTGCGAGCGGCGGCATAATTTCTTCAAATACTCCTTTTGATTTTCTTTAGGGTCCATGCGCTGGCAAGGTTGGAACTACAGCGGGCGGAATCAACCCCAGGTCTTCTTGATAGAAATAATATTTATAGGTGGCAGGCGCGAAAGAGGTGATGGCCAAAGTATTTTCGAATTTGATCCAATGCACAGACCCATCTACTGTCAGGTGGTTGCCTCCATCCGGGTATTGCGCACCTGGCCGCCGGTGGGCAACGAAGCCGCCGGTGCTCGCTCCCCACGGGTTTCCAGCGCCGCCAGTATAGTTGCAGATAATATCCGCTGCGAGCGCCCAAGTTGGTTTAGAATTACTTAATTTGATTGGGCTGGACGACTTAAGGCCGGAATAAAATTTGCCATACCACCAATAGATACCGCCAAAATATTGATAACCGATTTGCCATTGAGGCGGATCTCCGGGGCCGGGGTTGGCGTTGTAAGATGTCCCATAAGCTGTAAGGTCCGGACAACACCAGACGGAAGCAGAATTGGTCTCTGTCAAATCCAGGTCAACATCCTTGGCCAGGCCTGCTTCCGGCGGGCTAATGGCTGTTTGATTGAACGTCTGGGGTGTGGCAGGAGTAGCGTTGGGGTTTGCTGCCAGCGCGGAAACGACATAATCATTGTTATTACCGGCATATACAGTCATGCCAATCCCGATTTGCCGGAGATTGTTCACACAAGCGATTCGCTTTGCCCTTTCTTTGGCCCGTGATAACGCTGGCAGTAACATTGCGGCTAGAATCGCGATGATGGCAATCACTACCAGCAACTCAATCAGGGTGAATGCCCCTCTGCGATGAAGGTTCTTTTCAACCATGTCATCTTTGGAATCTGCCTGAAAGACTGTTTCGTTCACCTTTAGTTTAGGGAACCCAAACGGTCCTAAAGAATTGTTGGGCTGAATCTGTCGGAACGCTGTAGGGGGAAGCCGCAGCGGAAGCCGCTCCAGCCACGTCGAGATAAGGGCCAGCTACGTTGGTCGAGCTTTGGAGTTGAGCAGCGCCGCCGGTGCTTGGATCTGTCCAATAGACATGAATCTGGTTATTTGTGCCGGTCACAGATACAGGCGGCAAGCCGGGGACAAGTTGCACTACTTTGATGTTATCAATGTCAATCGTATTATCGCTGTCGTGACCAAATATCGTTGCAACATTAGGATTACCTTGGGCTACAATCTGCACCTGCATCTGGTCAACCTGCGAGACATACTGGTTAAACGAGGCCTGCGAACCACCGTTGTTCACCCCTATCGCCATGTTGTCAAAAACGAATGATTGCCAATTGGTCGTCAGTGTTAAGGACGGATTAAGATCAAAAACCACGCCCGCATTTGCAAAAAATAACAAGTCCATCACGGCAGGGATGTTGGTGCTGGCTCCGCTAAGAATTCCTCCCGCCTTGGCTGAAACATAGACCCGATACGAAGCTTTATTGGTAGAGGTCAGCACAAAAGGCAGCGGACTTTCCGTCGCGCCTGTTCCAATGCCTGAATAAGAGGCGGGCGGGCTGCTGCTCCAAGATGAAAGGTCCACTGTATATTCGAGCGAGTCGCTGCCACCGATTCCTTCTCCCACATTCGTGGTCAGAATTCCGCTGGCATTGTCAGTGCCATCGCGATAATGAAGGCCGTAGCCATCAATGCTAGGAAATGTGCTGTCGAAGTCGGCCTGCCAGATGACTTGTTCCTGCATAGGGGTGGGAACTGTATTTCCAGTCTGGATCAATTCGATGTTATCAACGGTGAGCGCTCCGGTGTTAGTGAAGCCAAAAGGCGGGGAAATCAGCGGATCGCCGCCTATGGTTCCCACTGGAAGACCCTGCGCCGTGAATTCAATAGTAAAACTGGCAATGGAACCGACTATCGCAGCGTTTGTAAAATCGGTGACAGGAAGAGTGGCGTCGCCGCCGTTCGCGCCGCCGTAACTCAATGAGGATAGTGACACGGCAATATGAACAAAATTAGAACCGATATAGCCGGCGTCTCCGGTAAAATCAAAAAGGATATTGCCATTACCGTCAAAGAATTGAACTTTACTGATGGTAACATCGGCATTGGTCAAGCCACGCAATAATCCTGCAACTTGAAGATCGGCACTTAAGATAAATGAATCCATGACCGCTTTCGGCGTAATCGCTTGAAGTCACGGTCAAACTTCATGTCGGGCATATTCTTGCGAAATTGAAAGCCAGCGACCGCACTCAAGCCACCACGATTGCCCTGCAACGCGGCATTTTTCATTTAGATTGAGTTGCCGGTGCTTTTTAAAATTTATGGTTTAACCGGGCCAAGCGGCAAAATGGTTTTGCCCAAAGTTTCATTCAGCAGCAGCGCCAGTCCGGTGTAAATCGCCGAAAGGCCGCAGACGATTCCTTCGTAGCCGGTGAAATGCTTGAAACCGGCGCCAGCGCCAAAAAATTCAGAATAGGCCAGCAGAAAAAATAAAATCGTCAGTGTAAAAAAGATGAATTGCAACGCGCGGTTCAATCGCCACGTGGCGAAAAACATGCCGCCGGTGAAAATTCCCCAAAGCGCGAGATAGGCGGCCATGGCGGTGCCGTTTGCCGGCGCGAGCGGCGGAGGAATCAGATTCATTTTTGGCAAAACAATCAACGTCACGAGCGAGAGCCAGAAAAAGCCGTAGGATGCGAACGCGGTCGCGGCGAAGGTGTTGCCTTTTTTCCATTCCATGATGCCCGCGATGACTTGCGCGATGCCGCCATAACAAATGCCCATCGCCAGAACCATGCTGTTGAGTTCAAAAAATCCGGCGTTGCACAAATTCAGCAGCACCGTCGTCATGCCGAAGCCGAGCAAGCCGAGCGGCGCGGGATTGCCAGTGGTGTCTTTGATTTGAGTCGTCGTAATTTCACTCATGGAAGTTTGGGTTGTTGTTAAATGGGAACGCGCTGTTTTTATCAGAAGTGTCTGGCCGGGCAAACACAATTTTCCGATCAAACCTTTGTTTTGGCCAATTGCAACAGCCGTTCAAATTGCGCTTTCGTCAGCGGCGACACGGAAAGGCGCGATTGTTTCACCAAAACCATTTCGCGCAGATTTTTTTCGGCTTTGATTTGCGCGAGCGTCACGGGTGTGGCCAAAATTTTTTCTGCTTTCAAATCCACGCATGACCAGTCGCCTTCGTTCGCCGTCGGATCGGGATAAAATTCCTTTTCCACGCGCGCGAGGCCGACAACGGATTTTTCTTCGCCGCTATGATAAAAGAAAACGGCGTCGCTTTTTTTCATCGCGCGCAGATGGTTTCGCGCCGCATAATTGCGGACGCCCGTCCACGCGGTTTTGCCGTCCTGCAAAAATTGCGACCACGAATACGTTTCGGGTTCGGATTTCACGAGCCAGTGATTCACGGCGGAAATTTAGCCACAGATGGACCCAAATTTACACAGATAAAAATTCAAAATAAAATCTGTGTTTCCTCTGGGTTTAATCTGTGGCTAAATGAATTCGTGGATTTTACGGAAAATCTGAATTCAATCCGGCAACGGATAAAAATTGCCTGCGAACGCGCCGACCGCGAGCCGAATTCCGTCACGCTGCTGGCGGTTTCCAAATCGCATCCGCCGGCAACGATCCAAGCGCTGGCGGATTGCGGCCAGATTTTTTTTGGCGAAAATAAGATCCAGGAAGCCAGGGCAAAAATTCCGTTGTGTCCGGGAAAATTGCGCTGGCATTTCATCGGGCATTTGCAGTCGAATAAAGTGCGCGAGGCGGTCGAACTTTTTGAAATGATCCAAAGCGTGGATAGTTTAAGTCTGGCAAAGGAAATTTCCAAACGTTGCGAGCAGGCGGCGAAATCAATGCCGGTTTTGCTGGAAGTGAACGTGGCGGGCGAAGCGAGCAAGTTTGGCTGCCCGCCGGAAAAATTATTGGCGGAGCTGAAGGAATTTCGCTTTTTGCCGCGCGTTGAAATTCGCGGATTGATGGGCGTGCCGCCGTGGAGTTCGGAACCGGAAAAATCGCGCCCCCATTTCCGGCGATTGCGCGAATTGAAAAGAAAGTGCGAAGAAATCCTCGCCGCGCCGCTGCCGCATTTGAGCATGGGCATGAGCGGCGATTTTGAGGTCGCGATTGAAGAAGGCGCGACCATCGTGCGGATTGGAACCGCCTTGCTCGGCCCAAGAAAAGCCGCCAAATTAAAAAACCCGGAAGATTTTTGATTTCTGCCTTTGGATTCTGATGGTAAAATTAGATTTGCATTTCAATTTTGACGCGGATTTTTTATTTTGAACGTTGTGACCCTTGAAACTTTCAGGCGGGAAATTGCGGCGGCGGCCAAAGCCTATGACAAATATGTCATTTGCATTGATAAAACGCCGGAAGATTTTGAGGCGTCGTTGCAATCGTTGATGGCCAAGGCGATTGCCGCTTATAAAACTCGCGGCGCAGGTTTGCGCCACGGCATTGCGCTGGACAAGCAGGTCACGATCATTTTGAGTCAAAGCGATGGCGAGCGGCCGTTGTGCGGAATCTATTTCAATCTCAACTCGCCTTACCAAAAAGGTGCGCTGCTCAAAACGGTGAAGCCGCTCGTGGAAAAATCGCCGAAGGCTGAAAATTAAAAAACAGCGAATTTTATTGCTCGCGCACTTCGTCGCCGTTCTGCGCCTCGCCGCTGATCAAATCGGCCACGATGTTATTGTTATTTTGCGGGCCGGTGATTTTGACTTCGCCCACTTTCAAACCCGCGCGATAAAGGAATAGATTTTGATTCATCTTCGGCATTTGCCCCATCGGAAAACTCAAAACGACAAACTGGCCGACGGCATTATACGAAATGACCTGGGCCGTGAGCGAAGTGTCCGGCGTGACAATCGGCGCGGGCGCGACCGGCATCGTGGATTTTGATTGGCGGGCGTGGTGGTGAAACATCGCACAACCGTCCGTCAAAATTCCCGCCAGAAATAAAATCAATAGCACGCGCAATTTCATGGCAACAGTTAAGCGCGCGGCGCGGCGCAGGTCAATTCACCTTTCAAATAATTTGAAGCAACCCGGCTTTCTTTTTTCGCGGCGAGAAATTGCCAGAGCAGCAGGACAAAGCTCAAAATCGCGAGCGCGCCAAAGATTAAATTGAAAGACAAATTCATTTCTGTCCCGACTTCATTGACAGGAAATTCTCCCCTTGCCAATGTTAAATTTAGATAGCGGGAATGGTCGCATCCATGACCGAAGACGAAGTGGCGGGAATAGAAATGAAAGAATTTCCGATGTCCTGCCTTGGTTGACCCGGGACAGCGCTCCGAGGCGGGCAAGGCGTTTGGATGTTTAGTTGGATGTAGGCGAGCTTTCACTTGGTTCGTAGCCGAGACCACAATTCGCGAAGCGAACGTTACATTTGAATAACCAACTCGTGGCGGCCTTTGAAAAAGCCTCACCTGTTCCAGCGTTTAATTTTCATTGGCATCTCGTGTGCTTTGGTCGGCGTGTAAAATTCGCTATGGCGTCCTTTTTATTCTCAAAATTATCGCTATTATATTCATGTATAACCAATAGAGATCTCCGACCTCCAGCAGTATATATCCCTCTTTCCAAATGAATATATTTATAATATTCGCCAATGCGATGACCACGCACCAACCGATCAAAATGTATCGTTGTATCCCAACCAGCCCAGAAATGTAGAACAATCGGGTTGCTCCTATTCTTCGTTTGAATAAATAATGAATGGCATTTACAAAAAATGCTAAAAAAAATATCAACAATTGTATTAAAAACATCATTTCTGAATTTTTGAAATTCTACATACTTAACCTGCGGGGTCAAATTTATGGATAATAACAAGATTGGCATCGAATCAAATTAATAGCCGTGGCTAAATTACATCCATAAAGGGGTCAGTCCCAATTATCCTGCAATCAAGAAGCCGCCGCCTTTTTCCCCGCCGTAAGAAAGTTCAGATAGGTGACGAGTTGCGATTTCATGGCGTTGCGCGAAACGATGGCGTCTATCAGGCCGTGGTCGAGCAGAAATTCGGCGGTCTGAAATCCGGGCGGCAATTCGGCTTGCGTGGTGTCTTTGATGACGCGCGGGCCGGCAAAACCGATGAGCGCGCCCGGCTCGGCCAGAATCAAATCGCCGAGACTCGCGTAACTGGCCATCACGCCGCCGTAATCGGATTGCGTGAGAATACTGATGTAAGGCAACCGGCGTTGCGCGTGATAGGCGAGCGCGGCGCTGGTCTTGGCCATTTGCATCAAGCTGAACACGCCTTCCTGCATCCGCGCGCCGCCGCTGGCGGAAATAATTATTACTGGCAATTCTTTTTCCGTGCCGCGCTCGATGAGCCGCGTCAGTTTTTCGCCGACGACCGAACCCATGGAGCCGCCCATGAAACCAAATTCCATCACGCCCAGCGCGACGCGATGCTGGCTGATTTTGCAAAGGCCGGTGACGACGGCGTCTTTGAGCATCGTGGCTTTTTTATCGCGCTCCAATTTGCCTTCGTAAGCGGCGAATTTCAAAATGTCCACGCTGGTCATGTCCGCGTCCATTTCTTCGAACGTGCAGGTCTCGACCAGGGAATGAATGCGTTCGCGCGCGCCGATGGGAAAATGATGCGCGCATTTCGGACAGACTTTCAGGTTCTCATCCAGTTCCTTGTCAAAAATCATGGTCTCGCACGCCGGACATTTGGTCCAAAGTCCTTCAGGGATGTCGCGCTTTTTGGTCTTGGAACGGCCAGTGCCGATCTTCGTGGTCTTGGCGAAATTTGCGGGCGCGCTTTTGGTGGGCGGCGTCAAGGCGGGTTCCATCGTGTCCAGCCCGAGCGTTTTCTTCGTGAAGGAAGTGGTGTCCATTCGATTGATAAAATAATACTAAAGTCCGCGCGCCACTGTCCAGACGCAAACCTCGCCCGCGCCGGCCTGGCGCAACACTTTCGCGCACGCGCTGGTCGTCGCGCCAGTCGTGAACACGTCGTCCACGAGAATGATTTTTTCGCCGTCCAACCGCGCGTTCTTTTTCATCGCAAAGGCGCCGCGCATATTCCCGGCGCGCTGCTCGCGCGTGAGCAGGGTTTGCGTCATGGTGAAATGGACACGCCGGAGCAGTTTTGTGTTCAGCGGAATTTTTGTGGCCGCGCTCAAATGTCTGGCCAGAAGTTCGGCCTGATTGAATTCACGCTCGCGATGTTTCACCGGATGCAACGGCACGGGCGTGATGAAATCCCAATTTTGTTCGCGCAAAACCGGAACGGCTTCGCGCAAAAAAATGTCCGCGAGAAAATTTTCAAACCACAGCGCATTCTGATATTTGAAACGATGGATCGCTTCGAGCGCGACCGTCCTGGCGACGACGGCGGAACGCGCGGAACTGAAGTGCAGTTCCATTTCGCGGCAGTTCGTGCATTCAAACGTCGTGGTAAGATCGCCTGCAAACGGCAGGCCGCAGCGTTCGCAAAACGGCGGGCGAATGAAACGAACCTGCTGCCAGCAATGCGCGCAAACAAATCCATTTTTTGCAATGGCGCGTTCGCTTTCGCACAACTTGCAGATTTCGGGATAAAAAAATCCGAGCGCGACGTTTGAAACATTTTGGATTGGCGCGGCGAGCCTGGTCATTTGGGAAATTGAAACGGCGTTCGTTTTTCGCCCAGCGGCAGAAATTTGAAAACAAAAAGCACGGCGATCAAAACAAAAAACGCGAGCCAGCCGTCAATCATTTTGCCGCTGCCCCAAAACCAGATTTGGGCCGGGGCAGAACCGGTCGTGAAGGCGCCGTAAGTTTTCAGCCAGAAAATCCAGCCCGCGTGCAGGCCGATGGAAAAATAAAGATTGCCGGTGCGCTGATACGCGAGACCAAGCAAAATGCCGACGAGCGTGAGATTGAAAAATCCGGGAACAAGCGCGTGAAAATCCGCAAAGCCGCGTAGCATTTGCGGGAGCAGTTCGAGGCCGGAATGCCAGGTGATCGCGCCGGTGATTTCACCGCGCTGCAAAAAATGGACGAGCGCGAAAATGACGCTGCTGATGACGAGCGCGAACGGCCAGTAAATAAACCGGCGCAGGCCGCCGAAAATGCCGCCGCGAAAAAGAATTTCCTCGAGCGTGGCGACAATCGCCGCCGCCACAATCGCGCTGAAAATGGTCCCGACAATTTTATGAGCATCGAGGTTCGCGGCAAAAATGCGGTCGTGAAAACCGAAGGCGATTCCGGCGACAACGGCGAGCGAAATAAATCCGAGGGCAAATCCTCCGAAAAGTTTTTTGGATTGGCCGTAAGGCAGGACGATTCCCATTTCCCGCGCGGATTTTGCGCCAAGCGCGCGCAGCAGCGGCCAGATTCCGGCCAGCGCGAGGATCAAAAACGCGCGGTCGGCGAAGCGATGAAACGGCGCGGCGGCGAGTTTGGGAAAATCGTGCGCGGCGGTTTGCGCGAACGACCAAAGCCACGGCGCGAGTAACGCGCCGCCGACAAAAACGAAAACAAGGTAGATGACCAGCACCAAAAACGGCCGCATGGCGCGACGATAATTTTTTTGTCGCCAAATGCAATCGAATTCCGTCTAAAAAAGAACGGCGGCGGAACTTCCATTCGCGCGCGCAAATTTTTTGTGTTATGAATTTATCAGTTATGGCGAGTTTGCAAAACGGAGCAACCGGGATTTCAGGGCAGGAACGTTTCGGGCGTTTTTATTTGCAGGAGCTTTTGAACAGCGGCGGCATGGCGGACATCTGGCTCGTCACCGATGGTCGCGGCAAGCCTTACGCGCTGCGGAAATTGAAAAAAGAACTGCGATTTAATTTCGTCGCGCGCCGCAGATTTGTGCGCGGCTGCGAAGTGCTGTCAAAAATCAATCAAAGCGAATTCATCGTCGGTTACGTCGAGCACGGCAAGGAAAAAGGCACGCTTTATCTGCTGATGGATTATGTCGAGGCGGAAAATCTGAAACTGCTTTACGCGCGGCAGGATCCGATCCTGACGGAAAATGTCGCGCAGATTTTGATTGATGTGGCGACCGGCCTTGGCCACGTCCACGAAAGCGGTTTCATGCACCTCGACTTCAAGCCGGAAAATATTCTGGTGACGCGCAACGGCGGCGTGCGGTTGATTGATTTTGACCTGGCGCAACCGATTTCCGAAGAGCCGTTGAAGCTGAAAAAAAATCCCGGCACGCCCGGCTACATGGCACCGGAGCAATTGAAGCGCGAAGGTGTGGATTCGCGCGCGGATATTTTTGCCTACGGCGTCGCCGCGTATGAATTGTTGACGAATCAAAAACCGTTTCCCGGCGATTCGCCCGGAGAAATTCTCGCGGCGCAAATGGATGCTTCCGGCCCGATTCCCGTGCGCGAACATAATCCTGAAATTCCGCCCGCGCTGGAAAAAGTCATTTTGAAATGCCTCGCGCGCGATCCGGAAAAACGCTATCCCTTCGCGAGCGTCCTCGTGAACGATTTGCAAAAAGCGCTTTACGTTTGAAGCCGCGCCGCCGATTTCACGCTTAATCGAAAATGGAGCAACCCCGTCACCATCACCGTTGAAATCTGAAACTAACAACTCAATAACAACTCAATAACAACTCAAAAAAACTGATAACTCATAACTAACAAACGGGAGGGAAACTGGCGGCCTTTTCAGAAATGGAAAGGCCGTCTTTAATTTGTTCGCTTAAACGGATTCGAGGAGGAAGAAATACCGGCCTATGAATCCTAGTCTAATTCAAATCAACAACGAACTCTCAAAGTGGAACTTCAATGCAGGGCGAATTGATTTTGAAATTTTTTGAGTCGCGGTAGAATCCGACGTGGTGAAAGGTAAAGACAGTTTAACCAAAGCGCGCCGCTCGTGGAACATGAGCCGTGTTCGCGGTAAGGACACCAAACCGGAGATGGTTGTGCGCTCGATGCTTCATAAAATGGGTTATCGCTTCCGGTTGCATGTCAAAATTCCTGTGCCTGATTCCATTTCTTTTCCATTGCGCCGCCGATTCATCATTCCGGACATTATTCTGCCAAAATATAAAACCGTGATATTCGTTCACGGTTGCTTCTGGCATCGGCACAGGAATTGCAAAGATTGCACCACGCCGACAAACCGGCGCGAATGGTGGCTGGCAAAACTGAATGGCAACGCCGCGCGCGATAAACGTCATCAGCGCGCTTTGAAAAAACTTGGCTGGAAAGTGATTGTGATTTGGGAATGTAAAACCGAGAATTTGAAAAAGATCGGACGCTTTGGTGATCAATTGGTGAAGTTACTTAAAGGCTCGCCATAATCTGCGGCCAGTGCCAACCGTCGTTCCATTTCGGCTGCTTTGTGTGGAAACATCCGGTCGTAAAGACCGCTCCATTGTGCATCACTCGGATACAATTCCTCATCCGCCAACTCATCTGCTTCCGCGCGACGCCATGCCTCGTCAACAAACCGTTTCAACACGCGCAGCCAGCCGCTGTCCGCCTCTTCAAATCCGTCAGGATGCAAACCGGGAAACAGATAGGCCACACTGCATCATGCGCGTTTAGTCATCACAAATTTCATCTTTCAATTCAAGCAATCGTGGATGCAATGCTGGCGAATCAAGCTGTTGCAACTGTTTCCAATTGTCCAGCACTCGCCGAATCAAATTATCCTGCCCATCTGCTTTGCCTTGTAGATAGGGTTCGCGCTCTAAATTGGGCGGCTGCTCGCGCTGACGTTCAAGATCACGGATGATTCGTGAATAGAACAGCGCGATTTGATCGGCTTCGTGTTCGCCATTGCATTCCTCAATCACAAACGAATCGTCGGGATTGTGGCCGGAGCGAAAATAATCAGCAGTTTTACGCCATGATTCTTCGCGCACACGCAAACCTTCGAGAATTTGGCCAAGGTCATTGTCATCCAGCCGAAATAGAACTTTTTTATTCATAGCTGGCAGATATACCTGGCCAGGTTTGTTGACTTGGGCAAGTTTTTTTTTCAGCTTCTTTTTTCGGAACGAATCAGCCAGCCTGAACGCATGGCAAAAGCTCCGGCTGTGAAATGGACGCGCGAACATCTACTCATCGCGTTGAATCTCTACTGCAAATTGCCGTTTGGCAGTTTTGACCGCGACAATGCGGTCGTGAAAGAAGTTGCGGCGAAGATGGGACGAACATCAAATAGTTTGGCGATGAAACTTTGCAATCTGGCTTCACTTGATCCGGTGCAAAGATCGCGCGGCGTCAAAGGACTCGAAGGCGCATCCAAGCAAGACCGGCTGATGTGGAATGAATTTCAAGGCAACCTTTCGGTGCTTGGCGCGGAAAGCGAACAATTACTGCACGATTTGTTCACCAAAGATGAAACGAAAGAAGTGGATTTTTTGCAGCGAGACAAACCGCGAATCATTGCTCCAACCGGCCCGACCGAAACGCAAGCGACAGTCAAAGTCCGGCGAGGGCAGCAATTTTTCCGGCAGGCGGTTCTCAATGCCTACGATATTCGGTGCTGCATCAGCGGCATCAACGTGCCACGCCTGCTGGTTGCAAGTCATATCAAGCCATGGGGGAAATTTTCGAACGACCGGTTGAATCCGCGAAACGGACTTTGCCTTTCCACGCTTCACGATGCGGCGTTCGACAACGGACTTATCACGCTCGATGAAAAGTTGAGAGTAGTTTTGAGCAGTCGGCTTCGGAGTTTCTTTCCGCAGCCGGCGTTGGAACAAAATTTTGTTCAGTTCGAGGGCAAACCAATTCGATTGCCGGAAAAATTAGCCGAGCCGGATATAGAATTTATTCGTTTCCACCGCGAAGAAATTTTCCAGAGTTGAGATTTAGTTCCAAAGATGGTCGGCGAGCGTGTATTTCTCCGGCACGTCCTTTTCCAAAATGGAATTAAGCTTCGGCCCATCCGTTGGAAATTGCGGGAACTCAAAGTTGCGATGCTCTTTGAAGCCGACGAGAAAAATGCGCTCGCGGTGCTGTGGCACTAGACCTTGAGCATCTATTACTTTGGCATAAACGTGATAGCCTAAATGTTCTTCCAGCGTCTGCATTATAATTTGAAACGTGCGGCCTTGGTCGTGGCTTTTGAGGTTCTTTACGTTCTCCAATACAAATGCGGCGGGTTGATGAAAATCAATAATTTCAGCAAGTGAGAAAAAAAGATTTCCCTGTTCTTTGTCCTCAAATCCATGTTTATTACCGAGACTTATTTTTTTGGAGACCCCTGCGATACTAAATGGCTGGCATGGAAATCCAGCGCAGAGAATGTCATGCTCTTTTATATCGGCAACCGCAATGGAATGAATATCGCCATGCGGCTTTTCACCAAAATTAGCAGCGTAGGTTTCCTGCGCTTTTTCATTCCAGTCCGACGAAAAGACACACTTGCATCCAGCCTTTTCAAACGCCAAACGGAAGCCGCCGATACCGCAAAACAAATCAACAAAACGAAGTTTATTGTGCGCTCCATTGCCGTTGACGTGATATGGCGGCGCATCTTCGCGCAACGCCGTTACGTTCTTCGATGTGCGACGCCTCGTCATGCGTCAACTCCCTTGCAAAGTTCCGCCGTCGTAAATCCCAACGCTTTCGCAAGACGAGCAACATTTTTAATTCCCGGATTACGCAAGCCGCGCTCAATGCCACTGATATAAGTCGGGTCAAGGGCGGCGCGTTCGGCGAGTGCTTCCTGTGTGAGTTCGCGGGCTTCGCGTCGTTTGCGGACGTTCAGCCCGAGTTTGGCGAGGACAGAATCACGTTTCGGCATGACTCATAGTCCATGCTAAAACGGGAGCGGCGTCTATGGACTATGAGTCAGGTTGAGAAACAGACGGTGGAAGATTATTTCAGCCAGTTAATTTTGATTTCCTTCTCGATTTGTTCAAATTCTGAATCGCCAGTTACCAATTCAGCCCCTTTTGTTTCTTTTGCCAGCGCCGCCGCAAAGCAATCGGCATAAGACATTTTTCGCGTGGCTTTGTAAGTAGCGGCTTGCCGCGCCTGATGAAAATGCACATCCACCAATTCAATCGGCAGTCGTGCCAAATCTTCGGCGGCGGTATCGGCGGCTTCTTTCCCGCCCGCGCGCCACATTCCGTAATAAACTTCGCCCCAGTTCACAATGGAGAGGAGCAGCCGCACTTTGTCGGCAGAGGCTTTATGTATCAATTCCTCCATCGCAGCAGCAGCGGGTTCGCCTTTGAAGAAGGCAAGCAACGCCCATGAATCCAAAACTTTAGCGGCCATTTAGTTCCCCTTTTCCTCACGTTTCATTTCCTTGAGCGTTTCCATCAGTGGCAGGTGTTTATATTTCCCGCGCAGGCTTTGAATGTAAGAACGGGTGATGGGTTTGAGCAAAATGCCGTCGGGCGTGGAAACGACGGTGGCGCGTGTGCCTTCTTCAATTTCAAATTCTTTTCGCAGGCGGCGCGGAATAACCACTTGCCCTTTCGAGCCGAAATTGACGGTGTCTGTTTTGATTGGTGCTACCATGCAATAAAGTTACACTAGATATCAAAAGTATGTCAACACATAAAATGTGTGACATTCCCATTTTGTAAATTGCTGTGCGCACCTTGCAGAATAAATTTGACCGCGTTCCGTTCTGCGTTTTCATTGAGCCATGCGAGGAGATTTCATTGCGTGAAAGCAAAACGCATTTTGACGGTCGCCCATCCGCCGCCAAAACCGCTGATGATTTTCGACGGCGACTGTAATTTTTGCAAACACTGGATCGTTCGCTGGCGGAAATTGACCGGCGATGCCGTGGATTATTTGCCGGCGCAAGACCCGCAGATCGCCGGCCGGTTTCCCGAAATCCCGCGCGAACATTTTCAACAGTCCGTCCAATTCATCGAAACGAGCGGCGACGTTTTTTCCGGCGCGGAAGCGGTTTGCCGTTCGCTCGCAAAAAATCCGAAGTGGCAATGGCCGCTGCGCTTTTACCAGCGTTCACGGTTTTTTGCGGCGGTCACAGAATGCGCCTACCATTTCGTCGCCCGGCATCGAAGTTTTTTCTCATGGCTTTCGGGAACGCATGATTGAATAATGGCGCGCGGAATTCATGAACGAAACAAACCGCGCCTTCAATTTTTTTACGCCCGCGCGCTTCGGCATTTTGCTCGGACTGCTGATTTTTGCGTCGTTCCCGCAGGTCATTCTCGCCCTGCAAACGTTTGTCATCCGCGATTACGGATTTTTCGTCTATCCGCTCGCGCATTTTCAAAGGGAATGTTTTTGGCGCGGCGAAATTCCGCTGTGGAATCCTTACAACAACTGCGGCGTGCCGTTTCTCGCTCAATGGAACACGATGCCGCTTTATCCGCCATCGCTCATCTATTTGCTGCTGCCGTTGACGTGGTCGTTGAGTTTTTTTTCACTGCTGCATTTGTGGTTCGCCGGTTTGGGAATGTATTTTCTCGCGCGACGTTGGACAAATAATAATTTTGCCGCCGCGTTTGCCGGAACTGCATTTTCCTTCAACGGCATGTCGCTCAATCTCCTCATGTGGCCGAGCCACATGGCAACGTGGTCGTGGATGCCGTGGGTCGTGCTGGCGGTCGAAATCGCGTGGCGCGAAGGCGGGCGGAAAATTTTTCTCGCGGCCATCGTCGGCGCAATGCAAATGCTCGCGGGCGGACCGGAAATTATTTTCTTCACCTGGATTTTATTGCTCGCGCTTTGGATTCAACAATTCGTGTTCGGCGAATCGCCGCGCGAAAAAATGTTCTGGCGATTTCCGTTGGTCATCGCGCTTGTCATTCTGCTTTCCGCCGCGCAACTGCTGCCGTTTCTCGATCTCGCCGCGCATTCGCAGCGCGAATCCGGCTACGCGGACTTGCGCTGTTCCATGCCCGGCTGGGGCTGGATCAATTTTCTCGTGCCGATGGCCTTCGGGGGGACGTGGAACGCCGGAGTTTTTTTTCAATACGGCCAGGCGTGGACTTCTTCGTATTATCTCGGCATCGGAACGTTATGGCTCGCGCTGCTGGCGATTTGGCTGGAGCGAAATTCCGTCGAGCCGAAATTTTTCAGCCGCAGAAAAATCCGCTTGCTCATCGCGCTGGCAATCGTCTCTTTCATTTTTGCGCTGGGCGAAAATACTTTTGTTCTTCCCGCCGTCCGAAAAATTCTGCCGCAATTGAGTTTCATCACTTATCCAATCAAATATATTCTGCCCGCGATTTTTCTCGCACCGTTGCTCGCGGCGTTTGCGCTGGCGCAATTGCAAACTCCGAAAATCCAGAAACGATTCGCGCCCGTCGGCGTCATTTTACTTCTGCTGCTCGCCGCGATTTTATTCTGGCTCTGGCGATTTCCGTTTCCGACTGACAACGTTCACGCCGCGTTGCTCAACGGATTTTCGCGCGTCGTCTTTCTGATTTTCACCGGCGCAATCCTTTTTATTCTCGCGCGAAAAACGGATTCCAAAATTTTCAAAATTGCGCCGTTGCTTTTGATTCTCGTCGCGTGGCTCGACGTTTTGACCCATGAACCGGCGCAAAATCCGACGGTCACGCCGAATGTTTATAAATTGGATCTGGCGCGCGCGGATTTGAAAATGAACCCGCAGCCCGAACTTGGCGGCTCGCGCGCGATGGTCTCGCCGGCAGCGGCCAATGCTTTTATTCATTTTACCGTGAGCGATCCAAAAAATAATTTCCTGGCCAAGCGCGCCGGTTATTGCGCCAACGTGAACCTGCTCGACGACGTTCCCAAAGTGGACGGATTTTTTTCGCTGACGCCGCGCGAAAATGATGACGTGCTCGGCTATTTTTATCGCACGACCAGCGCCAGTTTTCCGCGCTTCGAAGATTTTATGGGTGTCTCGCAAATCACCGCGCCGGGACAAATGTTAAAGTGGCGGGCGCGCAAAACTTTTCTGCCGCTCGTGACCGCCGGACAAAAGCCGGTTTTTCTGGATGACGAAAAAACCTTGCAGGCATTGACTCAAAATGATTTCGACGGAAGCAAAGTTGTTTTTCTGCCGCCGGAAATGAAATCCTTCGTGACCGTTTCAAACCAAACTTCCGCCAAAATTCTGGATTCTAAATTCGGAGATCAAACCGTGACTATCCAAGTCGCCGCGCAAGAGCCGTCGCTTGTTGTAATCGCGCAAACTTACTATCGCGATTGGCGCGCATTCGTGGACGGCCAGCCGGCAAAACTGTTGCGCGCGAATGATGCGTTTCAAGCCGTTCAAGTTTCGGCGGGCGAACACAAAATTAAATTGGTTTATCAAGATTGCGCCTTTGAAATTGGAACGGTCATTTCAATTATTAGTTGGCTCGGTTGTTTGCTCGGTTTGATATTGAAGAAAAAGTTGGTGTAAATAATTCCAACCTAATTTTTAGCGAAGGATGCGTGAATCGGACGGATTGATGGCGTAAAGCCCCGCCGTCTTGGTGTCCAAGCCAACGGCTGATATAGCGGTTCAAATCAACATTGGCACATTCAGGCCAACGGCCTGAACCATCGTAGCCGGGGGCATCGCCCCCGGAATAAATATCCAATGTTCCTGCGCCCTGAAAGGGCGATCCCTATCCCAACCCGTGTTTGGTTTGCCCTTACAGGGCGAACGAAAAT
>DATCEV010000043.1:0-14814 GCA_036509895.1 Verrucomicrobiia bacterium | reverse complement strand
GGCTCATGCCGGTATGAATTTTGACGTGGACCGGAACTTGTTTGCCGAACTTCGCCGCGATTTTTGCGAGCGCACGGACGTTGTGGATTTCGTTCACGCAAACCGTCAAATCATGCGCCACGCACCATTCGAGTTCGGCCTCCTGCCGTTCGCCGAGCAGCAGCAACGGCGCCTTGATGCCGGCATCGCGCAAGCTCATCGCCTCTTCGAGTGTGCTCAAGCCGAAGCCCCACGCGCCTTCCTCAAGCGCCACGCGCGCCACATCGAACGCGCCGTGGCCGTAAGCCTCGTCCTTCACGACGGCGAGCAGGCGGACGTTCTTTGGCAGATCGCCGCGGATGAGTTGCAAGTTGCGGCGCAGCTCGCCGAGATCAATCTCGGTCCACGCCGGTCGCGCCGGAAAATTTTCGGAACTCAAATTCATCAAATGTTAAAATTTGTTTAACACGAACAAAGAAAAAATCGAGACGCGAATTTAACGAATTGATGCGAATAGAAAAGTGATTCGTGAAAATTCGTGAATTTCGTGTCAAACATTTCCCGGCGGCCACAGACTTTGCCCGACATCCGTGCGGAAATAACTGCCGACGACGCGGATTTTACGGATGTTCGCGTAGGCTTTCGCAATCGCCACGTCCAGTTTTGGCGCGAGCGCGATCACGTCGGCGATGCGATGGCCGGTGGAAACCAAATTGCCATCCGCGCCGCGTGCGACTTCGTTCCACCACACGTCGCAGTCGAATTGGCCGTTCACTTCCAGCGGCAACTGCGGCCCGCGCACTTGCGTGAACGGATAGCCGTAGCCCGCCAGTGTGAGTGAACAGCCGAAATTCAATTTGTCGTTGAACGACAATTTTAATTTTTCATTCCGCGCGGTTCGTAAAACAATTTCCGCCGGATTTTTCAGCATCCGCAAAATCATCGGGCCGGACGTGACGCCGATGCGGATGTTATATTCGATGACGTGCCAGCGTGGGACAGGCATCTTGCCTGTCTCAAATTTTTTTACAGAAGATAACGAAGACAACGAAGATTCTTTGTTTTCTTCGTTTGCTTCTGTTTTTGATTCCATGGACGGGCTGGAAGCCTGTCCCACTTTTATGGCCGTCACTTGAATCGGGCCGTGATAATTCACTTTCCGAAACCACGGGAGCAGTGGATGCAATAATTCCCGCGCCAGTCCGTATTTGTCTTTCTCATCGCGTTCCACAATTCCACCAAGCGGCGCGCCGGCGACGATGCCCATGTTGCCGTTGAAGGCGTATTTGTATTCCTGATTCGTGACGAGTGAATGAATTTCGCCACCGCTGACGAGCGCGATGTGCCCGGCTTCCGCGCGGCCAAGATATTCCTGCAAGAAAACGCCCTCGGCATAATTGACGTGCCGCAGCCAAGCGCGCGTGTCGGCGACCGTCTCGCATAAAATCGTGTGGATCGGGCTCGTCGGCGAGCAGAGGGGGTTTTTGATGACGAACGGCTGCGGATTTTTGGCGAGAATTTTTTCGGCTTCGATGCGGTTCGACGCGACGAATGATTTTGGAAATGGGATTTTGAACTTCGCGCAAAGCTCGCGCGCGAAATCGCGTTCGCGTTCAATCCGCATCGCTTCGCCGGTCGGCGAAAAAATTCCAACGCCAGACTTTATCAAATCTTTTGCCCACGGTTGAGTCGCCCAGTCAATGGATTGCGGAATGACGACCTCAATTTTCTTTTCGTGAATCAACGGCACCGGACTTGGGAACGCGTCGCGCGAAAAAGTTTTTCCAACGAGCGAAGGCGAAAAGTGGCCGTAATTGCGCGTGAGATACGTCGAGACGTTTGCGCCCGCGTCCGCGAGCGTCTGCCCGAGGCTGTGCGCGAACGAGCCGACGCCGAGGATCATCACGCTTGGCGGCGAGATTTTTTTGGCTGAAGTTTTGCGTGGCATGAAATTTCTGTGCGCGCCGAGTGTTCCCAATTCGCGCCCGGTGCGCAAATCCAAAGGTCATTGGCAAAAAGTTCAAATTGGTTTTCTCATCCAATGATGTATGCTATTGCGCAATGACCCCGTTTTATCCGCGACTCAATTCGCTTGCGCTGGCCGTGTGCTTGTCCGGCGCGGTTCCGGCATTTGGTTCGCAGTTCTATGACGACTGGGCGGCGGCGCATTTCAGCGACATTCCCGCGCAAGCCGGATTGACGAACGATCCCGACGGCGACGGCGAACCCAACCTTGTGGAATTCGCTTTCGGCACGGATCCGCGGGCGGCGGGCGGAATCAGCGGCGCGATCAATCCTGTTTTCGGATCGGCCAATGGAACCAATGGGATTTTTTCCGTCGAAATCCTGGAGCGCGCAGGCCGTCAGCCGGGCGTGCAGATTGACCTTATGATTTCGGCGAAGCTGACAGGAACCAATTTTTTCCATCCGTGGTGGCTGCGCGTGACCACGAATTCGCAACCGTCCGATCCGGTCGGTTCCGTCCGCGAAAATTTCACCACGCGATTGCCGGGAACAAATGTCTGGTTCACCCGCGCTTCGGTGCAATTGGTTGAGGCGGGCGCGGAAGCCGCAAAATATTTCGTGGCGACCAACGGCAGCGACAGCAACAACGGCACGTCCACCAACACGCCGTTCGCCACGCTGGGCAAAGCGGCCGGTCTCGCCAGCGCGGGCAATTTGATTTATTTGCGCGGCGGCATTTACAAATCGTCGAGCAAAATTTCACTTTCACGAAATGGCTCGCCAGCACAACCCATCCGCATCCGGCCTTATCCCGGCGAGAATGTGGCGTTTGATTTTTCCGGCGAGGCGACGGGCACTGATGGCATTTCCATCAGCGGTGATTGCTGGTGGATTTACGGACTGGAAACCACCAACGCCGGCCACAACGGCATCAACATCAGCGGCGCGTCCAACATTGTGGAGCGGTGCGTCGTGCATGGTTCCCGCAACACGGGCATCCACATCACCGGCGACACGAACACAAGTTACAACCTGATTTTGAATTGCGATTCCTACCGCAATTATGACGCGCCGACGCATGGCCAGAACGCCGACGGTTTTTCCGCCAAATGGATTTTTGGGCCGGGAAATGTTTTCAGCGGCTGCCGCTCGTGGGAAAACGCCGATGACGGCTGGGATTTGTGGATGGGCACCAACACCGTTGTCATCACCAACTGCTGGGCGTTCCGGCAGGGCACAAATATTTTTGGCGACACCGCGTGGGAGGGAAATGGCAACGGTTTCAAGCTCGGCGGCAACTACGTCGGCACGCCGCACAAGCTGGTGCGCTGCCTCGCCTTCGGCAACGCTGCGAACGGCGTGGATCAGAACAACAACATCGCCGGCCAGACGATTGACAACAACACCGCGTGGGCCAACGTGGGCGTGAATTTTGCCTTGAAACACGGCACCAACATCACGCCGCACATCATCCGCAACAATATTTCCTTCGCCGCCAAAGGCAGTGACTCGTTCACCAGCGGTTCGTTGCTGACCAACAACAGTTGGCAGGTCGTTTCGCCCGGCGTGACGAGCAACGATTTTTTGAGCGTGGATTATTCCCTGGCGACCGGCCCGCGCCGCGATGACGGCGGACTGCCGGAACTGCCCTTTCTTCGTCCTGTCCCGACCGGACGCCTCGTCAACAAAGGCGTGGCGACCGGCGGCGCGTTCACCGGTTCCGCGCCCGACCTCGGCGCGTATGAAACGCCGGAATGGTGAGACGAAATGGCTTTGTAAGCATCGCGCTTCACGGCAGATTATCCGCATGACGGACGACATTTCTTCACGCCTCGGCAAAATTGAATCGCACGTCGCGCATCTCGAACATCAGGTGGAACAGTTGAACGACGTGGTGACCGCGCAGGACAAATTGCTTGAGCGTTTGAAAAAGGAAGTCCAGCGCCAGTCGTCCGCGATGGAGACGATTGAATTGGAGCGCATCAAGGCCAACAATCCCAAGCCGCCGCATCATTAAAAATTTGGTGGGGCGAGCGTCCCCGCGAGCTGTCGCAAATAAAAGCGGCTCGCGAGGACGCTCGCCCCACCAAAATCAAATCGCTTCCTTGGTTTGCACTTCTCGACTTCGCGCAGATTTTGATTAAACTGTTTCCGTGAGTTTTGTCGTTGAATTTAATTCGTTGCCGCTGTCATCGCTCGTGAAACGTTCGCTGGACGCGAATGCAAATTCCGTCCGTGAAAGTCTGGCGAAGGCAAAATTGTCGCTGAACGATTTTGCAAATCTGATTTCTCCTGCCGCTGGTGAAATGTTGGAGACACTTTCCGTTCGCTCGCAGCAATTGACGCAGCAGCGGTTCGGCAAAGTCATCCGGCTGTTCGCGCCGCTTTACGTTTCCAACGAGTGCATCAACAATTGTTCCTACTGCGGCTTCTCGCGCGACAATGCGATTTTGCGCGTGACGCTTTCCATCGAGGAAGTTTTGCGCGAGGCGCGTGAACTGAAGCAGCAAGGTTTCCGCAACATCCTGCTCGTCGCGGGCGAGCATCCGAAATTTGTCTCCAACAATTATCTGCGCGATTGCGTCGCCGCGTTGCACGCGGAAATTCCCAGCGTGTCGCTCGAAGTCGGGCCGATGGAAACGGACGAATACAAACCAATCGTCGCGGCGGGCGCGGACGGACTCGTTGTTTATCAGGAAACTTACGACCGTAGCATTTACGACACGATGCACACCGCCGGGCCGAAGAAAAATTTCGACTGGCGGCTCGAAACCACCGAACGCGCCTACGCCGCCGGATTTCGACGCTTGGGAATCGGCGCGCTGTTCGGTCTGGCGGACTGGCGTTACGAGGCGATTTGTGTCGCGGCGCACGCGGATTTTTTGCTGCGTCATTGCTGGAAGGCGCAGGTCACGATTTCTCTGCCGCGTCTGCGTCCGTGCGCGGGCGAATTCCAGCCGCTCACGCATCTGGCCGACCGCGAACTGGTGCAGATCGTGTGCGCATTCCGGCTGATGTTTCCCGACGCCGGCCTTGTGCTCTCGACGCGCGAACCGGCGCGGCTGCGCGACGGGCTGATTCCGCTCGGCATCACACTGATGAGCGCAGGCAGCCACACCGAACCGGGCGGTTACACCGGCGCGGGCAAGGAAAAAATCCATCACACCGAGCGCGGACGGATTGTGGAACTCGCGTCCGGCGCGAGCGAATGGGCGGCGACGAACGGCAATGCGACGAACGCGACCGGCCAGTTTGAGATTGCCGACGACCGCTCGCCGGGCGAAGTGGCGGAATTGATCCGCAAACTCGGTTACGAGCCGGTGTGGAAAGATTGGGACGCGGCGTTGACGAATTGAATTTGCAGTTGTAGCCGCCAGTTGCACCATAACCTTCATTTGTGATACAGTTGAATCGTGATTGCGCTTATCGAACAAAAGAAGCCGGACATCGCCGACTTGTGCCGCCAGCACGAAGTTCGGCGGCTGGATTTGTTTGGTTCGGCGGCTCGCAGTGATTTTCAGCCCGACCAGAGCGACTTGGATTTCATCGTGCAATTTCGCCGCACTGGCTACGCGGGCTACGCCGACGCTTTTCTGGATTTCGCCGACGCGCTAGAGCAGTTGCTGGGACGCAAAGTGGACTTGCTCACCGAGCGGATGATTCGCAACCCGTATTTTCGCGCCACCGTGGAGGCCAGCCGCCAGGTCGTCTATGAAAATTGAAGCGCAAAAACGGCTGCGGGACATCGCCGATTGCTGCGCCGCCGCCGGCCGGTTTGCGGCGGGCAAAACTTTTTCCGACTATCAGGCCGACGATCTGTTGCGCTCGGCGATTGAACGCAAACTGGGAATCATCGGCGAGGCGTTTGTGAAACTGGAGGAAGCCGACCCGGTTCAAGTGGAGCAGTTCCCTGAACTGCGAAAAATCGTCGGGATGCGCAATCGCATCGTCCACGGCTACGACAATCTGGACGAAGAACTTGTCTGGGACGTGATGCGGAACAAATTACCCGCGTTGCAAAAACAAGTTGAAAATCTTCTTGGACAAAAATGACGACCGTTCGCCGGGCGAAGTGGCGGCATTGATCCGCAAACTCGGTTACGAACCGGTGTGGAAAGATTGGGACGCGGCGTTGACGGTGTGAAAGGAAGTCTATGATGAAAAATCAAATGCAGGTCAGGCCGAAATTTATCGCGATGTTGATAATCGCATTTGGAACTGTTTGGCTAATTGCGCTTTTGCTGCCATCGCTGGCTTCTACCGGAAAACCAACGCCTAGACAACGCGCTTACCGCAGATGTCTCGATTATGCCAAATTTGTTAATTATGCCGCCACTAATAATCAATTTACTCTCGACATCTCAAAATTCACTGACCAAAAAGTTTCCAGCAACTATCAATCAGGTGCGTTGGTTCATCTATTGTTGTCAGCGCAAGATTTGGCGAAACAAGATGAAAATTATCTAATCAAAACCAATTGTAACACGGCCAAAACAAATCGGGAAATCATTATCGTTTGTGAAAAGCAGTTCGAATACGACGAATTTAACACGTCGCTCTGGAATCTATTCAAACACAATTATGTATATGTAGTTGGTTGTTCAGATGGAAAAGCTGGTTTTATTACGCCAACGGATTTTACAAATCTTGATTTGCGCGGGTTTAGTGGTCTTTCGCAAGTGGCTACAAATGCTCTTGCGATTTATTTTGCAAAATGAATCCGTTCGTCACCGCCAACGGAAAACCGGTCGCGGCGCAACTGCCGTGCGCGCTGGAGGAATTTCTGGTCGCGCAAAAACTGCCGCCGCGCAACAACGGCAATCATTCACCGCACTTGCCGATTTTGCGGCGGAGAGCTAGTCTTTGACCATGAACGCGGTTTCTCAAGAATTAGCCGAGATCGTGGACGGACTGCCCGAAGAAAAGGCGCGGGAAGTCGTGGACTTCGCCCGTTTTCTTAAACAGCAGGCCGGCGACCTCGAATGGGAGCGAATCATCGGCGACGCGCGCCCGCGCCCGAAGCTGGATGCGTTCGTCGCTGACGTGTTGCGCGAAGGAAAATCCGAACCGCTCGACACAACTAAATTGTGATCTCCAAAGTCCGGCCTTCTTTCTGGCGCGCTTATGACCGGCTCGCACCTGCAATCAAGGCCTGCGCAAAATCAGCGTGGAAACTTTTCGAGCGCGACCCGCATCATCCTTCGTTGCGTTTCAAAAAACTTCAGGCGCATGACAATCTTTGGTCGGTCCGCATCAACGAACAATACCGCGCCGTCGGCGTCCGTTCCGGCGACACGATTGAATGGATTTGGGTCGGCACGCACAACGAATTTGACAATTTGTTTTCGTGAACAAAAATTTTGTCACCGCTAACGGAAAGCTGGTCGCGGCGCAACTGCCGTGCTCGCTGGAGGAATTTCTGGTCGCGCAAAAACTGCTGCCGCGCAGCGTCGTCGTGGAGCACAACGGCGACGCCGTTGCGCCGTCGGAATTTTCGCGGCGGCAATTGCACGCGGGCGACAAATTGGAAATCGTAAAAATTGTCGCGGGCGGCTGATTTGTTCGGCAAATTCTATTTCCAAATCCGGGCGAAGGTTTAAGCTGAAGCGAATCCTATGGACGAATGGAACCATCTTTTTTCCTCCGAGGAATTTTTGGGCGTGGATTGGAGCGTCTGGAAAATTGTCGGCTGGCTGGGCAACGTGACTTTTTTCTCGCGCTTTTTCGTGCAGTGGTATGCGACGGAAAAAAAGAAGCTGGTGGTCGTGCCGCAGGCGTTCTGGTGGTTGAGTCTGGTCGGCTCGCTGCTGCTGCTGGCGTATTCGATCCACCAGAAAGATTCCGTTTTCATCTTCGCGTATGCGTTCACCTGGATTCCTTACATCCGCAATCTGATGATCCATCGGCGGAACAAAAGATTGCAGGTGAAATGTCCGAACTGCGGCGAAAAATGCGCGCCGAGATCAAATTTCTGCGTGGCGTGCGGCGCGAAACTGGCGGTTATTTCTTAGGCGCGGCGAGCGTTTGCGTCGTGATCCCGTATTTTTTCAAAACCTGCTGTTGAAATTCGGGATGGGTCTGGCCGTAGGCGGCGAGTTGTTTGACAAAGGACTGGATGGCCGGGGCGTCTTGATTAAAAGCCTTGATGACTTGCGCGGCTTGCGGCCGGAGATTGTCAATATCCATGCGCGTGACTTTGGCCTGGCGATATAAAAAAACTGTCAGCGTGCCGCTGACGACGATGAGCGCCAGCAGCAGCGTAAAGGTCTGGCGGCGCAGCGCGGAGATTTGATCGGCAATTTCAATGGGCACTGGGAGATTCGATTCGTTCATGGCGATAAAAAATTTATTTTAACGGGGCGCGGATTTAGTCTGGATGGATTGCAGCAATTTCGTCAATTCGGGGCTGGGATTTTTTTGGTTGTAAGCGACGACTTCGCCGGCCAGGGTGCGCACTTCCACAAGTTTGCTGTTGGCTTGGGTCGCCTCCACCGTCAGCGAACGAAATTCGCGCGTGAGAAAAATGGTTTGCAGCGCAAAAATCACGCCGGCCACGGCAAATACCGCCAGCACGAAGGTTAAAATGGCATGGGTCGTTTCACATTTCATAATGAATGCGGCGAATTTAGCGATTTGACGGCAAATGTCCACTGCCTTTTTGAGTTTGTTCAGTTGAAGTCCACCGGCGCGTCGGTTACTCTTGAATGTCGTATGAATTCAAATTTGATCCGGGAACGGTTGAAGCGGGAAACCAAGCCTTTCGTTTTTCGTTTAAGCGATGGCAGCCCGGTGGCGGTGGCGCATCCTGATTTTGCAGCAGTTGCGCCGAGAAAAATAAAAACTTCCGAATCGAAGGGCAAACATTCCTGCTAAAATTCCCGCTGAATTTATGTTAAACGTAAAAACCATTCGCGAACGGCTGCATCAGTCGCCATTCCATCCCTTTCATATTCATTTGTCTGACGGTCGGCGAATTTTTGTGGAACATCCTGATTTTGTGTCGGTCGGTGGCAGCATCGTGCTCGTGACCGATCTTACGGATAGTGTGCAACGAATTGATTCTCTTCATATTGTTTCGCTCGATGACGCTGCGATGAAAAAACGAAATGGCAAACATTAAAATTTTTTACCATGACATTGACTGAAAAAATTCTTGCGCGCGCCGCCGGAAAAAAATCCGTGCAGGCGGGCGACAACCTCTGGGTCAACGCCGACGTGCTCATGACGCACGACGTTTGCGGGCCGGGAACCATCGGCGTTTTCAAACGCGAGTTCGGCAAGGACGCCAAAGTCTGGGACAAAAATAAAATTGTCATCATTCCCGACCACTACATTTTTACCGCCGATTCCAAATCGAATCGCAACGTGGATATCCTCCGCGATTTCGTGAAGGAACAGGACATTCCCTATTTTTACGACGTGATTGACGACCCAAACGGCCACTGGCATTTCGACGCGTCGAAGGGAATGTTGAACCGCCAATACGGTTCGCGTTACGCGGGCGTCTGTCACACCGCGCTTCCGGCCAAAGGCCACACGCGCCCGGGCGAAATTCTTTTCGGCACGGATTCGCACACCTGCATGGCGGGCGCGTTCAATCAATTTGCGACGGGAATCGGCAATACTGACGCGGGTTTCGTGATGGGCACGGGAAAATTGCTCCTCAAAGTTCCAGAAACCATGCACTTCCGGCTCGAAGGAAAATTGCAACCGGGCGTGATGGCCAAAGACATTATTTTGCATTGCATCGGCGAAATTGGTTTTGACGGAGCAACGTATCGCGCGTTGCAGTTTGACGGCGAAGGCGCGTTGAATCTTTCGATTGATGATCGCATGACGATTGCGAACATGGCGATTGAGGCGGGCGGAAAAAATGCAATTTTTGAATTTGATTCGCGCACGGCAGAATACGTGGACGCGCGCGTAAAATTGAACGGCACGAAATCCACTTACGAACCGGTTGCGCGCGACAAGGATGAAAAATTTGTTTATGAACATGTCGTGGATTTAAGCAAGCTCGAACCGACTGTCGCGTGCCATCCTGATCCGGGCCAGCGCAAAAAAGCGAAGGACATGGGGGACACGAAATTGGATCGCGCCTACGTTGGCTCCTGCACCGGCGGCAAGACGAGCGACTTCGTGGAGTTCGCAAAAATTTTGCGCGGACGAAAAGTAACCATTGACACTTTCGGCGTGCCCGCGACGCCGGAAATTGTCCATGATTTGCAAAGCACGCGTTGGGGCGAAAAAACAATTTGGGAAATTCTCACCGACGCCGGCGTGCAAATGACCGAAAACGCCGGTTGCGCCGCGTGCCTCGGCGGGCCGGTGGACACTTTTGGCCGCATCAACAAACCCGGAATCAATTGCATCAGCGCGACGAACCGGAATTTTCCCGGACGCATGGGCGACAAGGAATCAAAAGTATTTCTCGCCTCGCCGATGACCGTGGCCGCCAGCGCGATTGCGGGAAAGATTGTGGACCCGCGCGAGTATTTGGGGAATTGAAATATATATGGAAATCCTAGATTTACTTAAAGCGCTCGGCTTTAAGCGAGCGGCAAATTATGTGAAAACTGCTGACGGCAAAATTCAATGCCAAAGAAACCATGAATGGAAAGGGAAAAAAGCAACTCGCGGTGCTAAAGTTTATTGCTTGATAGAAATTTGTGGTTCAATTAAAAAAGTTCTTTACGTCGGAGAGACAATCCAAGCGGCAAGAATGTTTCAATATCGTTCGAACAAAGCAATGGCAAAGGTTTATAAGGAGTTATCGAAAAAACCAAAGAGTAATTGCAAAGTAGAGGTATGGGTTTGCATTGATTTTGAAAATGTCCATCTCGCCTTGGCAAAACATCCATTAACAATTGGCAGATTAGGACTGGAAGGAATTTTGATTGAACATTTCGACCCAGATTGGAATCGTAAGAAGAGGGTAAAAAAGACCAATGCCGTTAAATAAAATCAGATTTCACTTCACCAGATTCCCGCCCGGCAGATAAATCGTGAAGGTCGTGCCCTCGCCGACGCGCGTATGGACGTGCAGCGCGCCGTTGCCTTCCTTGATCAGCCGTTGGACAATGTTGAGTCCGAGGCCGGTGCCTTCGCGCGGCCCTTTCGTCGTGAAGTAAGGCTGGAAAATTTTCGGCAACACTTCCGGCGGAATTCCCGGGCCGGTGTCGCGCACCCAAAATTTCACGAGCGGCGCGGAATTTTCCATGCTCTCGACATTCAACAGCCGGTCATTCGGGCCGTCCTTGAACGTCGTCAAATCCAGCGGCGCACGCAGCACTTCGCCGCCGATTTCCACGCGATGATTCACCGGCGCACATTGAAAAGCATTGACGGCGAGATTTTGCAAAATCTGGATCACGTCCGTGCCATTGACTTTGACGCCGATGTCGTCGCCAAAGGGCAGAATGTCGAATTCATTTTCGCGCAGGCTCGGATGCACGCGCACGAGATGTTCCAGATCGTGCAGCAATTGTTTCACGCTCACGCGCGGCGCGCTTTCATCGGAACGGTTCCGCAAAATATCAAGATAACGCCGGGAAATTTCGATGCAATTCGTGGTTTGCCGGGTGACGATGCGCAAACGATCCTTGATGAATTCCAAATCGGCCAGCTCCATTTGCGGATTGCGGTTGAGCCGCTGGTTCATCACTTGCACAAAACCGGAAATGACTGCCAGTGGACCGTTGATGTCATGGATGATGCTCGCATAAATGTCGCCGCGTGTTTGGGCGATCTGTTCCTCAATGCGCTGGTTTTGCAATTCCGCCAGCAACTTCTGGACTTTTTCCGCGCTGCTGTGGATTTCACTTTCCAGCGTGCGCCGTTGCATCGCCTGCGAAACCGCCGAGCGCATCGTCGCCAGATCGAATGGTTTGTTGATATAATCGCACGCGCGCAAACGCAACGCCTGGCGGATCGTGTCCGTCGTCTCAAACGCCGTCATCATAATCGCCTCGATGCCCGGCTTCACATATTTGAGGCGTTCCAAAACTTCGATGCCGGACATTCCAGCCATGCGAATGTCCAGCACGGCCACGTCAATGTCATTTTCCTGCGCGAGTTTGATCGCCGCCGGCCCGTCCTCGGCCATCAACAAATCATATTCATCCTTGAAAATCACGCGCAACGACTGGCGTGGCCCGTCCTCGTCGTCCACAATCAACAACGTGCCGCGACGCTTTGGAGCCGGAGACGCCTCCAGAATTTCGGCGACAACGGAGCTTGCCTCGGTCAAGGGATCAGCAGTCAAAGCCATGCGTGAAAATTAGTTGGGAAATTTGGATGACGCCATTTTATTGTAAAAAATTTAATGCTCAAGCATAAAGCGCGTCACCGTTTGATAATTTCCAAAAGCATTTCCAACGCCTGCCGCGCCGTCGCCGCCTTGAATTTTTCCCGCCCGAAACAATTCAATCTGCGCTCTACGACCGTTTCAAACTTGTTTGCCACGGCAATAAAAACCGTTCCCACCGGCTTGCCTTTGGTCGCGCCGTCCGGCCCGGCGATGCCCGTGACCGCAATCGCCAAATCCGCGCCAAACTTTTTTCGAGCGCCCATTGCCATTTCGCGCGCAACGTCTTCGCTCACCGCGCCGAATTTTTGCAAAGTCCCCGAACGAACGCCAAGAAATTTTTTCTTCGCCTCGTTGCTGTAAGCGACAATTCCGCCAGGAAAAACTTTGGACGCGCCCGGCACATTCGTGATCCGGTTCGCGATCAATCCGCCCGTGCAGGATTCCGCCAGCGCGAGCGTTCGCTTTTGTTTCGTCAACAAATGAACGACGACTTCCTCGACTTTTTTATTGCGACTTTGGGATTTCGGCATTGAAGCTTCCCACGACGTAACTCTTCATTTCGTCCGGCGTGCAAAGATAAATTTTCCCCGGAATAGAATTGCTGGCGGGTTGTCCAAACTCGATCCGCAGCGCGTAGCCCGCCTGCGGTTGTTGCACGGCCCGGCCTTGCGCGTCCTTCCAGCGCAGATTGAGCAACGGCGCGTTCGCGGCCCCGGCCTTGACGACGACCGTTTTCCCAAAAACGCTCGCCAGCGGATTTGGCCGAAGATAAATCGTGACGCCCGCTGCCGGCGGATTTTTCGCCGTGCGGATCGTCAAACCATCACCATTCAAAATCACTTTCTGCGCCGTGAAAAATTTTCCGTGAACCTTTCCGCCAACGGGCGCAGCCGGCGTGGCCACCGCCTCCACGTTCAAAGTCCAAAAATTCGTCCCGCCCGGCGGCGGCAGATTTGCAACGGCCATCTGCTGCGTTGGAGGAGACTTTTCAATCTCTGTGGTTGAATTCGATTGATGATCGCGTCCATAAGTTGGCCCTAAAAAGGGGAGGCTGAATTTCGCTCCATGATAAATATAGGCCACCACCGCGCCCACAAAAATTAAAATCACCACGACCACCAGCGTGCCGGGAAATTTTCTTGCCGCCGGAAGGGATGAACCAACTTCGGGAATTTTTGGCGCCGGTCGCTCGCCAACTTTTATGCCGGTGATGATGAGCTTTTGCCCATCCGACGCGGGCGCCTGGGGCACGGTGATTTTCTGGAAGCACGTCGGGCATTCCATTTGCGTGCCCGCCTGCGACGAATCGCATTTGATATGCTGGCCGCAAACCGGACACGCGTATTTGAATTCGCTCATGGGCGCGAAACATTTCACATTTCCCCGCCAGCGGCAACGCCGTTTTTTCGCGCCAATTCTTTTGGCAAATTCGTTGAAGCATTGAAACCTTGAAAAACCGCTCGACGCTTCAACGATTTAACCCCTTAACATTTCAACGATTGCGGCTTGGCGTCTTTGCGCCTTTGCGTTAAAAACTGACCGTGAGCATGAACAAAAAATCTCCCGTTTCCCGCAGCGGACGCTTCACCAGCGGCCCCGCCGCCGATGTTGCGCAATTCACCGAATCCATTTCCTTCGACTGGCGTTTGTGGCGGCACGACATCCTCGGCTCGATGGCGCACGCCGAAATGCTTCACAAAATCGGCGTGCTGAAAAAAAATGAATTGCACGCCATCGTTCGCGGTCTCGACAACATCGGCAAAGAGATCAAAGCTGGCAAATTCAAATGGAAGCCGGAACTCGAAGATGTTCACATGAACATCGAAGCGGAATTAACGCGACGCGTTCCCGCCGGCGCAAAGTTGCACACGGCACGTTCTCGCAATGATCAAATTGCGCTCGACATGCGGCTTTGGTTGCGCGATGAAATTATTTCTTTGCTCGGCGAAATCGCCAATTTGCAGCGCGCCCTCGTCTCGCTCGGCGAAAAAAATTCCGACGTGCTCATCCCCGGCTACACGCATCTGCAACGCGCCCAGCCCGTTTATTTCGCGCACCATCTGCTCGCCTACGTCGAGATGCTCGAACGCGATTGCGAGCGCCTCTGGGACTGCCACTCGCGCGTGAACGTCTGCCCGCTCGGCAGCGGCGCGATTGCTGGAAGCACCTTGCCCATTGACCGCAAGTTGGTTGCGAAATTACTCGGTTTCGTAAAATTAAAAACAGAAGCAAACAAAGCGAACAAAGAATTTTTGTTGCCTTCGTTATCTTCTGTAAAAAATTCTGAAGTTCGGCTTTCGCAAAATTCCATGGACGCCGTGAGCGACCGCGATTTCGCCGTCGAATTTTGCGCCGCTAGTGCGCTGCTCGCCGTGCATCTCTCGCGGCTCGCGGAGGACGTGATTCTCTGGGCCGGCGCGGAATTTAATTTCATCAAGATCGCCGACGCCTACACCACCGGCTCGTCGCTCATGCCGCAGAAGAAAAATCCCGACATCGCCGAACTCACGCGCGGCAAGACCGGCCGCGTCTTCGGCAACCTGATGTCGCTGCTCACGCTG
>DATCEV010000042.1:0-5225 GCA_036509895.1 Verrucomicrobiia bacterium | reverse complement strand
CCCTACTCGCCCGACCTCAATCCCATTGAACATCTCTGGGCCGCCTTCAAGACCCGCCTCCGCAAAGACCTTTCCACCGCCGTAAACCCCTTCCTTTTTATCGCCAATATGTCCCAATGTTATTGTTAATTGCTATAATTTTCTCCCATGACGTTTCCGATCACCGCCTACATTGAAGCCGCGCTGGAACTGGTGAACTATGACAAGCTGGACGACGGCTCGTTCGCGGGCGAAATCCCGAAACTGAAAGGCGTCGTCGCGTTCGGAAAATCTTTGCGCGAATGTGAAGGCGAACTGCGCTCGACGCTCGAAGATTGGATTCTCGTCGGCCTGAAGCTCGGGCACAAGCTGCCCGTGCTGGCCGGCATTGATTTGAACAAGGTTCAAAATGGCCGGCTGGCGACCACTTAAACGGCGCGACTTCATCCGCCGGCTCCGCGCGCTCGGTTTTGACGGCCCGTTTTCCGGCACGCGCCATCAATTCAGGATTTCGGCCAGCACCGCCAGACCATCCCGACCAATTCCGAATACTCCGTGCCGCAAATCCGAATGTTGCTTCGACAAGTCGAATCCATCCTCGCGCGTCCGGTTTCTTTGGATGAATGGAATTCCCTATAATTTAGTAGGAGACGACGTAAGGAGTCTCAAATCAATTTGGAAGATAGAAATGAGTCTCGTGACCTCGACTCCTACGAAATCAGAAAGTGCTGCCAGACCCGGCGTGTATCCAGCTCATGCGCGATTTCATCAAAGCCACGCCGGAACTTTGGAATGAAGATATTGGCGTGTGAGTTGCAAAATTGACGACGCGGGTGAATTATTTGTCTCGTGCCGGCTGCATAAATCCGCTAGAAGCAATGCGCGTGAATCAAATAAACTTTTGAAACTACTTTGAGCGACGAAATTACATCCGAGCCGGACGTTCTCGAAGAAAATGCAGGCCCGCCACCGCCGCTGCCTTCAAATCTCTCAAAGGATGAGCGTTATTTTCTGCTGATCCAAACCGCTCTTCGTAAATGTCTCGAATACAAACCAAAATTCGGGAAAGGCCGCAAAGAAGGATTCTCGCTGGAACAATTTACGGAATTGTATAGCGCCGATCCGTTTTATCATTGGTTCGGAGTTGATTCGCCGCTGATGTATGCAGCACACAAGGCAGCGGGCGGGATGACCTCAATTTATCGGCAGATTGAAATTGGCGGGCAGTGGGTCTTTTACCAAATGCTGCAAGACCATCTCGGTCTTAACCGGGAACAGGCAATTTGGAGTTACAAAATTGACGGCGCGCAAGGAAAGCAGCGCACATTAACGCTTGATGGAAGAATCGCGCTGGGCGATGTGAAAAATGCGGAGGCGCGCGCGAAAATCCAGCAATGGCTCGCTGAAGTTGCCGCACAAATTCGACTTCCCGACGACACGCTGAAAAATATCAAGGGAATCGTTTTTGAAACGCGCCAAGGTTATAAAAGCAAAGATTCCAAACGCCAGAATGCGGACATCGCCAATGCGTCCAAAGCGTATGCGAATTTATATGTTCCAGTTTTATTGTTGTTTTCGACACAAATTGACGGCGATGTCGCGCAACGCTATCGGGAGAATCTTTGGGTTCTCCTGACCGGCACTGTTTCGGGTTCGACAACTGCCAGCGCATATTCTTTCTGTCGTGAGATAGTCGGCTACGATTTGGCTGATTTCTATATTCGCCACTCGCCACGCATCAAAAGGGAGGTGGAGAATGTTCTTAAAACACTTCTTTCAACATAAACCATGAGCACAGTCATTGAGCAACCTCGGCTCGGATTCACAGGGCGTCTCACTCAGAAAGCAAATCTGAAACACACTCGGTATGGCTGGTTGCGGCTCACTCCGGCATATTCAGTGCATCTTGTGGCGGATATTTTGAATGAATATGATCTTTCAGATGGAGTCGTTCTTGATCCGTTCTGCGGGACAGGCACAACTGCTCTAGTGTGTGCGGAACGCGGCATTCGGGCAGACACGATCGACATCAATCCTTTTCTTATCTGGCTGGCGCAGACGAAATGTGCGAACTACACTGCAACCGACTTGGAATATTTTGAGGAGGTATCTTCGGCGGTGCTTGCCGAAGTCATGGCTCCCGGTGGTGACGAATGGATTCCAGCGATTCACGAAATTGAAAAATGGTGGGACACCGAAACATTGCATCTGCTTGGTCGTGTCATGGCGGGCATTCGCGCTCCCCATTGCGAGCTGGTCGTGGCGAATTTGTTAAAGATTGTGTTCTGCCGCGTAATGATTGAAGCGGCAAATGTGAGCTTCGGCCATCAGTCAATGTCTTTCAAAGCGCCTGCCGAACCTTGCCTGTTTCACGACAAGAAATCGGACTTCGTCACAAGCTGGCGGCGGGCGTCAAAAGATGTTTTGGATGCGGCGGGTTCTCCAGTGAGCACAGAAGCGCATATCTCGCTTGTGGATGCGAGGCGGCTGGATGAAAAACTCCGCCACAATCATTACGATTGCGTCATCACATCGCCGCCTTATCCAAACCGCATGAGCTATATCCGCGAATTGCGGCCATATATGTATTGGTTTGGGTTTTTGACAAGCGGACGGCAAGCCGGAGAACTTGACTGGGAAGCGATTGGCGGGACTTGGGGTTGTGCAACCAGCAATCTTCAAAAGTGGAGTCCCAATGGTTCAGGCACAATTCCCTTTGAAGATTTTGAGAAGATTATTCTTGGCATTCGTTCCCGGAGCGGTGTGCTGGCAACATACGTTGACAAATACTTTCATGATATGTGGCAACACGTCCGGGGGATTTACAAAGTTGTGAAAAATGGCGGGCAAATCAATTACATCGTCGGCAACTCAAAGTTTTATGATGTGATGCTGCCAGTTGAAGAGATATTTGCCGCGATGTTTCGGAAAGCAGGTTTCAAAGATGTGGAAATTAAGACGCTGCGAAAGCGCACCTCAAAAAAAGAGCTTTACGAATACTTGGTGTCAGGCATTAAGTCTCGGTAGCTCGCCGATTCAAACAAAACTTTTCACGCCGCCTCCGCGTCCTGCTTTCTTCTTACAATCGGCTGGCTTTCGCCGCGCACGACCTGCCGCGTGATCTTGACGTGCGCGATGCTGGCGTTGTCCGGCACGTCGAACATCACGTCGAGCATCAGCTTCTCGATCAGCCCGCGCAACGCCCGCGCGCCCGTGCCTTTTTTCAAGGCCTGCGCCGCCAGTTCGCGCCGCGCGTCGGGCGTAAATTCCAGTTCCACGCCTTCCATCGCCATGAGCTTGGCGAATTGTTTCGTCAGCGCGTTCTTCGGTTCGGTCAAAATGGAAACCATCTGGTCTCCGGTCAATTCCGCGAGCGTCGTGACGATCGGCAACCGCCCGACAAATTCGGGAATGAATCCGGCGTTCAGCAAATCTTCCGGCTCGACGTGCGACAACATTTCGTCGCGCGCGGCGTGCGAGGAAGTTTTATGCGTTTCGCCGATCGCGGTAAATCCCATCGTATGCCGGCCGAGACGACGTTGAACAATTTTTTCCAGACTCGTGAACGCGCCGCCGCAGATGAACAAAATGTCCGTCGTGTCCACGCGGATATATTCCTGCTGCGGATGTTTGCGTCCGCCCTGCGGCGGAACGTTGCAGACCGTGCCTTCGAGGATTTTCAGCAACGCCTGCTGCACGCCTTCGCCGCTCACGTCGCGCGTGATGGACGCGCTTTCCGACCGGCGCGCGATCTTGTCAATCTCGTCAATGTAGACGATGCCGCGTTGCGCGCGCTTCACGTCGTAATCGGAATTTTGCAGGAGGCGCAAAATGATATTTTCCACGTCCTCGCCGACGTAACCGGCCTCGGTCAACGTCGTCGCGTCGGCAATCGCAAACGGCACATCGAGAATTTTCGCGAGCGTGCGCGCGAGCAAGGTTTTGCCCGAACCCGTCGGCCCGATCATCAAAATGTTGCTCTTCTCGATCTCAACTCCGGCGTGCGGATCAACGCGTGAGGATTTCGCGTCGTCATTTTCCGGCAACGCTTCCGGCTGGATGCGTTTGTAATGATTGTGAACGGCCACGGCCAGGGTTTTTTTCGCCGGTTCCTGTCCGATGCAATAAAGGTCGAGCTGGCGTTTGATTTCCGCCGGTTTGGGCACGGTGAACTTTGGCTGTTTTTTCTCGGCCTGAACCTGCAGCTCGCGGTCGAGGACGTTTTTGCAAAGGATGATGCAGTTGTCGCAGATATAAACGCCCGGCCCGGAGATGAGCTTGCGGACTTCCGCGTGCGATTTGCCGCAGAAACTGCACATCGTGATGTTGGTCGGGCGCGCCATGTTAAATAAAAAATTTCAACTGGCGGAATGTAAATCATCATTTGCCGATTTACACGAAAAAATAAAACAGCCGGAACCATTCCTGTTTCGGCGGCGCGAAGGAACCGTAAAAAAGTCACCAGAGAAATAAAGTCGTAAGGCAATATCGCACCGGCGATAAAATTAATTTTCCAGCATCATCGCGCTCATTGTCAAAATCAGTTTTACTTCGACAATAACGTGACGATAAAGAGCATCAATCCGTCCGCGCAATTCACCGACTTTAAGTTGTGTTCCAGTTCGATTTCGAGCGGGTTAATTCCAAATGCTTCACGCAGAAAATTTAGAAATAAATGCCTGCGCGTGTCGTGATGCCTGTTATTGCGAATCGCCTCGCCCGTTTGCTCGCAATAATCTTTGAGCAAAGCCGGAAATTTCGGAGGTGGAGTCGCCGTTTGCGCGGGTGGAGCAGAACTGGCGTGCAAACTAAAGGTCAGGAATTCGGCGAAATGCTCTGAAACGATCGGCATGGGTTCGACGAGCAATAGTTTAAAAGTGAACTTATTAATTCGCTTTGCGATTCAAGTTGGACGTGATAAAATACTTTAATTCAAACGTGCATGGCTGACCCTTTACTTTTTTTCTGCTTCCATCGGCAAGGGAACGTCTGAATTGTTTTTCGAGGAAAAATGAATTAATTTCGAACTATGAAACTCTTTAAATCACTTCCATTGCTGACCATTGCGTTTGTTCTGGCCGCAAGTCCCGCCGCCCGCGCCGACAATATAGAGTTTCACATTGACATTGGGACATAGTGTGATAGAGTTGGGGGCATGAAAGCCTATGCGTTGGATTTACGGGAACGGGTGGTGAAGTTCGTCAATGATGGCGGTTCCAAAGTTGAGGCTGCCCGACGTTTTGACT